>JAYTQJ010000163.1:0-2234 GCA_043746775.1 Schlesneria sp. | reverse complement strand
AAGCTCCGTGACCGTGGCACCCCCATTTGATCAGACGATCGACCTGGGTGGTCTAGCTCTTCGTATTGACGGACTTTCCGTTGATCTCGATTATCCTTCCTATGCGAACACAATTTTTTTCATTGCCCCTTGCCGACTGGTCGATTTCGTGCGCGAAGCGACCTCTCGTACGGCACGGTTTCATTGCCGCATGGGGATTGACCGTATTCGTCCTCACCACATCGGGGTGCGGACGCTCGCCTGGACTGGCAATCGCTTCGGTGGAATCTCTCTCAGCGGCCGATCCGGTTTCCGTCGCCATGATCCGGCACAAGGAAAGCGGCGCGCCGTCCATCACGACTACCGAGGACCTGGCGACTGTCGCGAAGGCCGACGATCGGAACGTGGCTCCCGTTGTCGAGGCCGATCCAGCCTCCGCGCCGACTGCGTTCACGTTTGATGTTGAGCGACTGATCGGTTCGTGGCGGGACTCATTCTGCGGTCAACGGACTCTCACGCTGAATTCAGATGGAACGGCCACGATGCTCTTGGAACTCGACTTCGCCCGTCGGCTGCTGTACGGCAAGCGACTGACGTTCGAGATGCGTTGGTCCGTGAATGAGTCGATCCTGACGTTCGAGATTCTCACCGGAAGCCCCCTCGACACGGCGCGTTCTGCGATGAAGGTCTGGGGCGAAAAGTTCGAGTACCGGGTGGTGCAACTGGACGGCGAACAGTTGCAGGCTTGGACC
The DNA here is from genome assembly GCA_043746775.1 of Schlesneria sp. Classification (GTDB taxonomy): domain Bacteria; phylum Planctomycetota; class Planctomycetia; order Planctomycetales; family Planctomycetaceae; genus Schlesneria. The sequence goes on along the minus strand of JAYTQJ010000163.1, from coordinate 1,503 downwards.
AGCGACGACTCGACACTCTACAAGCTGCGACGTGAGGCGGACGACAAGTATGACGCCCGCTAACCGACTGGCGGTCTACGTCATGCGGCCAGAACGAGGATTATCACTCGTCGAAGTCGAATCTCATCTTGGCTCGCAAAACGTGAATCTTGACGTTGCGGGCGGCGGCTGGCTCCCCCTGCACGAGCTTCTCGCGCGAGGCTTTCCTGGCATCCAAGACCGTCACGTTGTTGTTGCCGATCACCTCGAACTTTCGCCCGTGAACGACGACGGCCGTTTCTTCGTCGATGCCAATTCCAAGCAACTCCGGGTGATCGAGTACCGCGAGTGTCAGCCGATTGAAACGGCCCTTTTGCAGGAAGTGCTGGTCCACGATCACCTCGGGCCAGAGCGAGAGGCCCTCCATCAGATACGGGGTGGCCCCAGCACGGAGGCTGTCGAGGTCCGACCGTCCGCCGATCATGACCTTCGACATCACGGCCGCTCCCGCGCTCGTCCCGCCGACAATGGCACCGTCGCGATACCGTTGGCGAATGGTCTCGGCGATGTCCGTCCCACGAATGCCGTTCATGAAGACGCCTTGCAGTCCACCCGGCATCCAAATCAAGTCGGCCTCGCGAATCAACTTCGTCGCGAGGGCGGGCTGCTGCACGTTGATCAGCGACACGCGAGCGGCTTTGGTTCCCCGCCAAGCGGCCAATGAAGCGGGGCCGTTTTCACGATTGGCTTCGGCGATGACCGCCACCTTGGCTTTGGAGCCGCCCGCCAAGTCGAGAGCTTTCTCGACAATCTCCAGCGTGGTGGGACCGCCGCCCACCACCACCAGAGTCCCCTTCGCGGACTCGTCTTGCGGATCAGCGAGCAACGCGGCGGCAACAATCATCATCCACATGCGGCAATCTCCTTGGAACATCGTCGGTCTGGAGTGCAGGGCAATCCCTTGTTGGGGCTGGTAAATCTGTAGGGCGGGACCAGCGGCGCTTCGCCGCGCCGGCCCACCATGATTTCTCGACGATTCCCGAGGGTGGGCCGGCGCTCGAAGCGAGCTGGTCCCACCCTACATTGAAATAGGCGATGGCTCTGCTTGGAGTGAGTCGCAAGGAGTGTATGTCACTCGCGAAGGTGTGTGAAACATCTCGCAGTGGCGTCTGCCTCACTCCAGGAACACCGTCTCGCGGTGGCCCGAATTGAAGGCAATGAGACACGTCAGTAACTCGTTCCCGGTGTTCGTCAGGTTGTGAGTGACTCCCGCCGGGATGCGAATCGTCATGCCCGGCTGCAGCTCAATGAAGCCGTCACCAAAACTGTGTCGCCCGCAACCGGAAAGCAGGTAGAGCACCTCTTCGCAGTTCGGATGAAAGTGCCTCGGGTTGGTCCGCCCCGGCAGAATGTGAGTGATCCCCAACGTCTGCACTGCACCGGGAGACAACACCTCGTTGCACAACCACTGAATCGCTCCCCACTCAAACGTGGCCACGGGAAGGTCGGTGCGATCCGTCACGA
>JAYTQJ010000162.1:0-26971 GCA_043746775.1 Schlesneria sp. | reverse complement strand
CCCGGATTCCGTCACGAAGAATCCGGGGCCTTACGGCACCCGGCTCACCTGATCTGTCCTCCAGAACGTTTGAAAGAAGGAACCCGACCATGAACGCCAAAGACTCGATTCGCGGAACGATGGACATGAGCCTGTTTGTCCTCAAGACCTACTTCGGAGACATGACCGATGCGGAGCTGATGCAGCATCCTGGGCCGGGCTGCCAACACTTGGCCTGGCAGTTGGGACACCTCATCTCATCTGAGTGTCATCTGTTGAACTCGATGTGCCCCGGCGCGGCGGCGGAACTTCCCGCAGGCTTCGTCGAGAACCACAGCAAAGAGGCGAAGGGCTGCGACGACGCGGCCAAGTTCTGCACGAAGCAGCAATACATCGACCTGTTCGACAAGGTGCGATCCGCCACGCTCGCGGCCCTCGATGCACTGCCAGACGCCCGCCTCGACGAACCGGCTCCCGAAGCCTTTCGGTCCTATTGCCCGACGGTCGGCGCGTTGTTCGGCCTGATCGGCACCCACCCGATGATGCACGCTGGCCAGTTCGTCCCGGTGCGCCGCGCCCTCGGCAAGCCCATTGTGATTTGAGACTCTCTGAAAAGAAGGTCTTCATCCTGTCTGACTGCGCCGTCGGAAGCGACGGCGCAGTCAGATGCTCATCCCTGACCGAGACCACTCATGTCCGCAGTTCCCATCACTCAGTACACGCTTGCCGAATACCTCGCCCGCGAAGAAGTCGCCGAATACAAGAGCGAGTTTTATCAGGGCCAAATCTTTGCCATGTCGGGCGGCACGCCGGAACACAACACGGCCAGTGTGAACATTCTCACTACTCTGCGAGGCCGCCTGCGTGGTTCGCCGTGTCGGCCGTTCAACAGCGATCAGCAGATTCGCATCCCGCCGAATGGGCTGGTGACGTACCCCGATGTCTCCGTTGTTTGTGGCGAGCTGGAGCGTGACCCCAAAGCTCCCCATGCGATCAACAACCCGAGCGTCATTTTTGAAGTCCTCTCAGACTCGACCGAGAACTACAACCGAGGCAAAAAATTCGACCTGTACCGCCAGCTTGAGTCCCTGCGCGAGTACGTCCTCGTTGCACAGGATGAGGCTCACGTCGAGCGGTACGTGCGACAGGCGGACGACTCGTGGTTGCTGACCGTGTTCAAGGGACTCAACGCCGTGTTGGAACTGACGACGCTCGGCTGTTCGCTGCCGTTGTCGGAAGTCTACGAAGACGTGACGTTCCCGCCGCCGAAACCATCCGCCTGAGTTGTCCGTCCCTTGAACGACTTCGCCCGTACACCAAACCGATAAACGAGCTGTTCGACTTGGAGAACGATAGATGTCCGCAATTCCCGTCACTCAACACACGCTCGTCGAATACTTGGCTCGCGAGGAAACCGCCGTCTACAAGAGCGAGTTCTATCGCGGACAAATCTTTGCGATGTCCGGCGGCACTCCGGAGCACAACACAGTCGGGGGAAATGTCTTCGCCGCCCTGCGAGGCCGGTTACGCGGATCGCCCTGCCGACCGTTCAATAGCGATCAACGCATCCGCATCCCGGCCAACGGGCTGACGACCTACCCGGATGTGGCTGTCGTGTGCGGTGAGTTACAGCGTGACCCGCTGGCCACCAGTGCAATCAACAACCCCAGCGTCATCTTTGAAGTCCTGTCAAAATCGACGGAGAACTATGACCGCAGCGAGAAGTTTCAGCTCTACTCCCAACTCGATTCGTTCCGCGAATATGTCCTCGTCGCCCAGGACAAGCCCCGCGTGGAACGGTTCGTTCGTCGCGATGATGGCTCATGGATTCTGACGAACTTCGTGGGACTGGATGCGGTGGTCGAGCTGACGACACTTGGTTGTTCTCTGACGCTGGCTGAAATCTACGAAGACGTGACGTTTCGGCCCGACGAAGGGACTCAGCGATTGGTCGTCACCTCGTAATCTTCCGCGCCTTGTTGTCGCGTTGCATCTGGATCGATCCCTCAACGGAAGTTCATCATGGTCCGCCCCGCTCTGCCGCGACTGATCCTTTCACTGCTGTTGATTTCGGCAACGAGCCTGTTCGCCCAAGAGGCGGCTCCGGCAGCGAAGGCCAAGCCGAAGGCGGCTCCCAATCCGGCAATGGCGAAGATCGTGGACGATCCGAAGTTGCCGCGAGTTCTCTTGATCGGCGATTCGATTTCGATCGGCTACACGCTGCCGGTGCGTGAGCTGTTGAAAGAGGCGGCCAATGTTCATCGCATCCCGACCAACGGCGGGCCGACTTCCAACGGGATCAAGAACATTGAGGCGTGGCTCGGTGACGGCAAGTGGGATGTGATCCACTTCAACTGGGGCTTGCATGACCTCAAGCTAATCGAGGGGAAGCAGCAGGTCGTGCCCGCCGATTACGAGGCCAATCTGCGGACGCTTGTCGCGCGGATGAAGCGGGCCGTCGGAACGAACGGTCAACCCGCGACACTCGTCTGTTGTTCGACGACGCCCGTTCCTGAGGGCGATCTCAATCCGCCGCGTCGGTTCCACGATGTCCTCGACTACAACAAAATCGCCGCGAAGGTGATGGCCGAAGAAAGGATCATCACGAACGATCTGTATGAGTTCTCGAAACCGAAGCAGGCCGAGATTCAGCGGCCGCGCGACGTTCACTTCACGGAAGCGGGATCGCGGGTGTTGGCCGAGAAGGTGGCGAAGGAGATTCTTGCGGCGTTGATCGAGCGGAAGCAGGAGAGGGAGAAGGGGAGGCAAGGAGCTGGGGAGACGAAGCAAACCAGCGGGCTGGAGCGACTCAAGCACAAGAATCCCGGCTTGGTCGTTGATTTGGGAGTCGGCTTGTGGGCGTGGCCGGTGCCGTGCGATGCGGATGGGGACGGTGACTTCGATCTGATCGTGAGCTGTCCCGACAAGCCTTACAACGGGACGTACCTGTTCGAGAATCCGACCGTAGCAGCGGGCGGCTCGCCTGCTGCCTCTTCCAGTAACAGCGCGATCACCCACGCCAAGTTCCCCGTCTTCAAACCGGCGCGGCGTCTCAGTGCGGGCCAGTTCAACGTCACACCGTCCTACATCGACGGTCGCGTTGTTGTGACGACACCCGGCAACGTCCATCCCGACTTCCTCACCGTGGGCCTTGAGAAACCGACCAAGCTCTCACTCCCCGCCGACCCGATCGGCAAGAACCCCGACTGGTTCACACCACACAAGCCCGGTGTCTACAAGCTGCGACACAACCAATGGAAGTTCGTGGACTACGACGGCGACAAGGTGATGGACTTGGTCGTCGCCCTCGAAAACTGGTCGGCCTACGGCTGGGATGACGCTTGGAATGCGAACGGCCAATGGAACAACGGGCCTCTGCACGGGCTGCTCTACCTGTTCAAGAACACCGGCTCGACCGAACAGCCGAAGTATGCGGAGCCGAAGTTGATTGCAGCGACAGGATCACCCAACGGTGTCGTCGATACTTTCGGCCTCCCATCGCCCAACTTCGCCGACTTCGATGGTGATGGTGACTTGGATCTGCTCTGCGGCGAGTTCCTCGATGGCTTCACCTACTTCCAGAATCTTGGCAGTCGGACCGAGCCAAGTTATGCGGTGGGACGGCGGCTCATGCGCGAGGGCCGCGAACTCACGATGGACCTCGAAATGATCGTCCCCGTCGCGTTCGATTGGGATCGTGACGGAGACCTCGACCTGATCGTCGGCGACGAGGACGGTCGCGTCGCGCTGGTCGAGAACTATGGCCCGACGGTCGAGGGTGTGCCGCAGTTCCTCGCGCCAAAATACTTCAAGCAAGAGGCCGAGGACGTGAAGTTCGGGGCACTCGCGACAACGTGCGGCTTCGATTGGGATGGCGATGGCGACACGGACATCATCGCGGGGAACACAGCGGGCTACGTCGCGTTCATTGAAAACCTGAGCGGCCCCGGTGTCGAGCGGCCTCGCTGGGCGGCTCCCGACAAACTCGAAGCGGCGGGCGAAACGATCCGCGTCCTGGCGGGACCGAACGGCTCGATTCAAGGCCCGGCCGAAGCGAAGTGGGGCTACACGACTCAGACGGTCGCCGACTGGGATCACGACGGACTGCCCGATCTGATCGTGAACTCGATCTGGGGCAAGGTCGTTTGGTATCGCAACGTCGGGACACGCACCGAGCCTGAACTGGCAGCGGCTCAGCCGATCGAAGTCGCGTGGCCCGGCAAGACGCCGAAACCCGAATGGACTTGGTGGGAGCCGACCGGCAACGAGTTGGTCACGCAATGGCGAACGACTCCCGTTGCTGTGGACTTCAACCGCGACGGACTGTGCGATCTGGTGATGCTCGATCACGAGGGTTTTCTGGCGTTCTTCGAGCGACGGAAACAAGACGGCCGAGTGGTGTTGCTGCCCGGTCAGCGGAAGTTCGTCGATGAGAAAGGCCAACCGCTGCAACTGAATGCGAAGCGGGCGGGAGGCAGCGGGCGGCGGAAGTTGTGCGTGGTCGATTGGGATGGTGATGGGAAGCTCGATGTGCTGCTGAACGGCATCAATGCGAACTGGCTGCGTCAGGTGGAGACGCGCGACGGCAACTACGTGATGAAGGACATGGGGCCGCTCGACACCCGCAAGATCGAGGGCCACGACACCAGCCCGACGACCGTCGATTGGAACAACGATGGCGTGCCCGACTTACTCGTCGGTGCCGAGGACGGGCGGTTCTACTACTTGAAGAACAGTAGGGTGGGACAAGTGGCGCTTCGCCACGACGGCCCACCACAAGACGAACCGCAATCAACTCTCAAGCCAAACAATGGTGGGACGGCGCTCGCGGCGAGCTTGTCCCACCCTACGAAGTCCGTCCTCAAGACCGAGTTCCTCTACAGCGCGGAGACCGCTCCCACCGTCTCGTGTCACGCTTCGACGGTTGCCGAAACGAAGGACGGTCTCGTTACGGCGTGGTTCGGCGGAACATACGAAAAGCATCCCGATGTCGGCATCTGGTTCTCGCGGCATATCAACGGGAAATGGTCCGCGCCGGTCGAGGTCGCCAACGGAGTCGAATCGCCCGAGAAGCGATATCCGTGCTGGAACCCGATCCTGTTTCAGCCTCACCTTTCTCCCTCCCCTCGGCGGGGAGGGCCGGGGAGGGGGGCGGTTGGTGAGAAGAAGGCCGATGGTCAAGAATCACCCCTCCCCAGCCCTTCCCCTCTAGGGGAGGGAGCCAGACAACCTCTGCCGCTGATGCTCTTCTACAAGGTCGGCCCCAGCCCCGACACGTGGTGGGGGATGCTCATCACATCCGACGATGCGGGCCGCACGTGGTCCAAGCCGCGTCGGTTGCCGGACGGCATTCTCGGGCCGATCAAGAACAAGCCGATCCAACTCCCCAACGGAGACATCTTGAGCGGCACCAGTTCCGAACACGCGGGCTGGCGCGTTCACTTTGAGCGATCATCGGACCTCGGTCAGACGTGGACAGCTTCCGCGCCAATCAACGATGGCAAACAAATCGGTGCCATCCAACCGAGCTTCCTCGTTCACAAGGACGGCCGTCTACAAGCCGTTGGCCGCACCCAACAGAAGTTTGTGTTCGAGGTCTCATCCACCGATGGCGCTCAAACGTGGGGACCGCTCACGCTGACTTCACTCCCGAATCCAAACGCGGGAACGGATGCGGTGACGCTCGCCGACGGACGGCATCTGATCGTCTACAACCACACGCCACGCGGCCGCTCACCCTTGAACGTGGCTCTCTCGACGGACGGCAAGGAATGGCAGGCGGCACTGGTCCTCGAAAGCGAACCCGGCGAGTACTCGTACCCGGCGGTCATTCAGACGAGCGACGGTCTCGTCCACATCACGTACACATGGAAGAGAAAGCTCGTGAAGCACGTCGTCGTCGATCCGAAGCAACTCACGCCGAAGCCGATCGTCGATGGCAAGTGGCCTGATTAACACTCTGTTGAAAGTAGTAGCTTGGACGCCCTCGTCCGAGCGATTTGGTTGAAGACGGACGGACGAGGGCGTCCATCCTACGGTCATTGAGCAGCCTTCGTACTCATGACGCCGCGTTCAAGACGAGTGCGTGAGGTAGGCGAAACAAGGTCCGACAATGCTCACCATCAATGGCAGTGCGAAGCGGCTCTGTAACGGAGTGACTCGACGCGACCTGTTGCAGGTCGGCGGGATCGGTGCGTTGGGGTTGGGACTCGGGGACGCGAGTCCGCTCGGTGCGGCTCCTGCTGTCGGGGCGAGTGGCTTCTCGGCGCGAGGCGCTTCATCGCCCAAAGCCAAGTCGTGCATCTTCGTCTTTCTGTTCGGGTCGCCTCCGCAGCACGAGACGTTCGATCCCAAGCCGCTCGCGCCGGCTGAGATTCAGGGCGAGATGAAAGCCATCGACACGTCCGTCCCCGGTTTGCAGATCGGCGAAGGGTTGCCGCAGATCGCGCGCATCGCGGATCGACTGACCGTCGTCCGGTCGATGACGCACGAGTACCCGATTCACTGCTGTGCTTACGTGATGACCGGGATGCCGACGTACAGCGTGCCGTTGGAGACGATGCCACGCTCACCCGAAATCTGGCCGTTCATGGGTTCGGTCGTGGACTATCTCGACGCGCGACGCACGGGCGAACGATCGCCGTCGTTGCCACGAAACGTCGGTTTGCCGTGGCGATTCTGTTCGCACGGGAGTTCGCCCGATCAAGCCGGTCCTTACGGTTCGTTCCTCGGCAGCGGCTACGATCCGTTCTGGACCGACTTCGCGGGACAGGGAACGGTCGTTGTGCCGAAGCTCGCCGAGGGCCAGACCGAACAGGTGCGCGACCCGCACGCGGGGATCGAAGCCGCATCACGATTCCAGTTGTCGCCCGGCTGTCAGTTGCCGCAGGAGTTGTCTGCTCAGCGGTTCGATGCCCGCGTCCATCTGCTCCAACAGTTTGACGCCTCGCGCCCGCTGATTGACCGCGCGGCCGAACTGGGCAACTACGAGTCTCAGCAGCAGCGTGCCCTGTCGCTCATCGGATCGAACCGAATTCGCGACGCTCTGGATGTCGGCCGCGAATCGCCCGCGCTGCGAGAACGCTACGGGATGACGCTCTTCGGCCAGTCGTGTCTCGCGGCAAGGCGTCTCGTCGAAGCGGGAGCACGCTTCGTGTCGGTCTTCTGGGATCCGTTCGGTCCCCACGGAGCCTCCGTCTGGGACACACACTCGAACCATTTTCCTCGGCTCAAGAATTATCTGTTGCCGGTCTTCGATCAGAGTTACTCGGCCCTCATCACAGACCTCGAAGCCCACGGCCTGCTGGATGAGACACTGGTCATCTGCACCAGCGAACATGGCCGCACGCCCCAGATCGACTCGGGGCCGGTCGGTGGTGCCCGCCATCATTGGTCTCGCGCCTACTCGTCGGTCTTCGCCGGAGGCGGCACGGCCCGAGGCAAAGTCGTCGGCCAAACCGATTCCATCGCTGGCGATGTCACCGACACGCCCATCTCTCCCAAGGACATGCAGGCCACGACCTACCACCTCCTCGGCTACGACGAATCGACCACGATCCCCGATCAACAAGGCCGCCCCCATCACATCGCCGCCGGTGGCCGCGTGCGGGATGAATTGCTGGGATGAGTGAAAGGCGTCCACGCTCCGTGAGCGCAAGAGATGACACCAGTGACAGGTTCTAAGTTTACCGTTTGGCGAGTGAACGAACGCGCTCGGCAAATGGTTTGAAACCGAATGGGCAGCGCTGATCGAGAATGTCCAAGCGAGTCTTCTCGGCGACCAAGTTGTACATCTCGGCCAGTCCCAGTTCGCACTCGGGCGAGCCGTCGCGCAGGAGTTGGCATACGGACTTCGGATCGCTGATGCCCTCGGGTGAGGGCTGGCACGAAACGATTCGGTTCAGTACTTCGCTTAGAGCCTTCTCGTCTGCCAGCATCCAAGCGTCGAACGTGCAAACAGCGACGCCGAGGGCGCGCGGCAACATCGTCGTCTTGGACAGTCGCACTTGTGCCTGGTTAACTCCCTTGGTGCGGTCTGGATAGCCGTCTTCGTCGAGCAACAGAACAACTGCGTCATAGCCGCGTTTCTGAGCTTCTTGGACCCACTGTAAGGCTCGCTTGCAGTAATCGAACCCACCAATGCCGTGCAACGGCGACAGTCTTCGATGGATGTCGTCCACGTCAGAATGCAGGTCACAACTTAACAGACGGCGAACGAGCGTCTCCAACGAACCGCTGCGTTCGTGCTTGCCCTCCGCGACGATCAACACTTTCACGGAGCGATCTCCTCAACCACGGCGGCCGAATCGACCGGGATCGCCAAGTCTTCGTCTCCGGCCGCCGTCCAGATTTCGCCGAGCGAGAAAAGATCGATTTGCTCAGCCACCGTCTTGCTCTCCGACAGCCGACGCACGCTGACCGCTCCGTCCGCGTTCTTGCGACAAAGCGTGACCTCCTCGGGCTGAAATGAGTCAAGAACGTAGGGCGAATGTGTCGTGAGAATGATCTGCGTGTGCTGCTGCTCGCTCACGAGTTGGCGCAGGATGGCAAGCACCTCTTGCAGTCGCTTAGGGTGAATACCGTTCTCAGGTTCTTCGATGAGCAACACTCGTGGAGGCGTTGGAGAGTGGAGAAGCGCGATGTAAGCCAAGACGAGCAGCATCCCGTCGGACATTTGGCTCGCCGAGACGGCGAACCCGGCACTCTCAAGCTCAAAGTAGATACCCTTTCCTTCGGCCTTGCCAAGGACAGGGACGTGACGCGACCGATCAGGAGCGACACGGTATCCGGGTTCGGAGACAAGCTTGATCGACTTGACATCTGGAAATAGTTCACGGAAACGCGACTCCAATTGATCGAACCTCATTCGATCCTGCCCCAGAAGTTCATCCAGATAGCGAGCCAAACCGAAGCCGGATACTTCAAGATGAAACCCCAGACGCGAGTCCGGAGCCACGGGCAGCGCAAGAACACTTGGGATGAGGCGGTAGTATTCGACACCTGAAAGCTGGTTTAAGACCATCGCTTGCGCCCGAGCAGCCTTCTCTAGTTCTCCAACCGTAGTCGATCCACTTTGTTGTGATGGAAGCGGTTGACGAACCCACTTTTGGTTCGAGGTCGTCGTTTCGTTGTTTGGAGTTTCTCCTGAATCTTGGCAAGATTCTGGTATCCGACAGTTCCTAGCAGCCAAATCACATCGACGATCCTGAGAGGAAAACGTGCATTGGATTCCGTATTCGACTTCATCCGATCTCGCGGACAAACCAACGTTCGATTGACCATCGCGCGTGACCAACGAGTGACCCTCCCATTGTCCGAGAAATGAGTCGGCAAGAGGGTGATCCACACTCAGGCATAGCGCCGCGACAGCCTCAAGCAGGCTAGTCTTGCCTGAATCGTTTGGCCCAATCAGGACATGGATCGGCGTCAGTTTGAGAGTGACGTCGCGAAGGGCTTTGTAGTTTTGAACGCGAAACTGCTTGATCATCGTGACTTCCTCGTAGTGCGTGCCTCGCGGAGTCTAACACGAGGGTGATCTCAATCACGAATCATAGCCCAGGTTTGGAGAGAGCCAGCGTTCGACTTCGGCGAGCGGCATTCCCTTGCGCTTGGCGTAGTCTTCGACCTGATCTTTGGTGATCTTGTCGACGGTGAAGTATCTCGATTCGGGGTGGGCGAAGTAGAGGCCGCTGACGCTGGCGGCGGGGTGCATCGCGAAGCTCTCGGTCAGGACGATGCCCGTCTGATTGGTGGCGTCGAGGAGTTCGAAGAGCTTCGTTTTTTCCGTGTGATCCGGGCAGGCGGGATAGCCGTGGGCCGGGCGGATGCCGCGATACTTTTCCTCGATCAGGTCGTCGGTCGAGAGAGCCTCTTCCTGCCCGTAGCCCCAGTCGAGGCGGGCTTGTCGGTGCAGGTATTCGGCGAACGCCTCGGCCAGCCGGTCGGCGAGAGCCTTGGTCATGATCGAGAGGTAATCGTCGTGCAGTTCGTTCTGAAACTTGTTGGCCAACTCGTCGCAGCCGATCCCCGTCGTGACGGCGAACGCGCCGAGATAGTCCTGCCGCCCCGAATCGGCGGGCGCGATGTAGTCGGCGAGCGAACGGAAGTCCTGCTGGCCGGGACGTTCCCATTGCTGACGAAGCATGGGGAAGCGGAGCGAATGTAGGCCGCTCACTCCGTGAGCGGAGTTCGGCTCACGGAGTGAGCCGTCTACATTGACGACGATGTCGTCGCCGACAGTCGCGGCTGGCCAAAAGCCGTACACACCGCGAGCGGTCAACAGTTTCTCATCGACGATGCGGTGCAGCAGGGCCTGCGCGTCGTCGAAGACTTTGCGAGCCTCTTTGCCGACGACGGGGTCTTCAAAAATCTTCGGGTACTTGCCGCGCAGTTCCCATGTTTGGAAGAACGGGGACCAGTCGATGAACGGGACGAGGTCGCTCAGCGGGACATCGTTCAGGACGCGCGTGCCGAGGAACGACGGGGTGTCGATGCGTACGGTGGCCCAGTCGGTCTTGAAGCGTCGCTCCAACGCCGTGGCATACGGGACGAGAGTTCGATTGGCCTGCATGGCCGCGTAATTTGAGCGGTCTCGTTCCTGTCCGGCCTTCGTCTTGGCGACGAACTCGGCCTTGCGGGTCGGGTCGAGCAGGCTTTCGACGGCGGGGACGGAGAGTGACGCATCGACCACATGGACGACGGGCTGTTCGTAGTGCTGCGCGATCTTCACCGCCGTGTGCTTGGCTGAGGTGGTGGCTCCGCCGATCAGCAGCGGCACGGTAAAGCCCTGCCGCTGCATCTCCTTCGCGACGTGAGTCATCTCATCCAGCGACGGCGTGATGAGGCCGCTCAGCCCGATGATGTCGGCACCTTCTCTCTTCGCCGTTTCGAGAATTTTCTCGCACGAGGTCATCACGCCGAGATCGATCACGTCGAAACTGTTGCAACGCAGGACGACGCCGACGATGTTCTTGCCGATGTCGTGGACATCCCCCTTCACGGTGGCGAGGACGACTCGACCTCGACCGCGCGTGGTATCGACGACGGTGGCCTCTTGGCCCGGCGCGAGAGCCTCCTCGGCGGCGACTCGCTCGGCCTCCATGAACGGTTCGAGGTACGCGACCGCCTTCTTCATCACGCGGGCACTCTTCACGACCTGCGGCAGGAACATCTTGCCCGCGCCGAACAGGCCGCCGACGACGTTCATGCCGTCCATCAGCGGACCCTGGATGATGTCGAGCGGCTTGCCGTATTTGAGTCGCGCCTCTTCCGTGTCGGCGTCGATGTGTTCGGTGATCCCCTTGAGCAGCGCGTGTTGCAGACGGGCCTCGACTGGGCCGAGTCGCCATTCTTCGACAGCCGCTTCGCCCTCTTCGGCCTTGCCGCCCCCTTTGAATTTTTCGGAGAACGCGATGAGCCGTTCCGTTGCGTCGGGGCGGCGGTTTAACAAAACATCCTCGATGTGGACGAGCAGTTCCTTGTCGATCGCCTCGTAGACTTCGAGCTGCCCGGCGTTGACGATCCCCATGTCGAGGCCCGCCTGAATCGCGTGGTAGAGGAAGGCCGCGTTCATCGCCTCGCGCACGACATCGTTGCCGCGGAACGAGAACGAAACGTTGCTGACGCCGCCACTGGTGCGCGCACCGGGACACTCCGCTTTGATCCGGCGCAGGGCCTCGATGAACTCGACCGCGTAGTTCGAGTGCTCCTCCATCCCCGTGCCGACCGTCAGGATGTTGGCGTCGAAGATGATGTCTTCGGGCGGGAAGCCGGCTTGTTCGGTTAGCAGTTTGAAGGCCCGTTTGCAAATGCGAACCTTCTCGTCGCACGAGGTCGCCTGCCCCTGCTCATCGAACGCCATCACAACAACCGCCGCGCCGTAACGCCGAACCGTGCGAGCCTCTTCGAGAAACTTGGCCTCACCCGCCTTCAGGCTGATCGAGTTGACCACGCCCTTGCCGTCGAGGCACTTCAGTCCCGCTTCGATCACGCTGAACTTCGAGCTATCGACCATCACCGGGACTTTGTTCACGTCCGGATCGTCGGAGATGAGGTTGATGAACTGTGTCATCTCCTTTTCGCTGTCGAGCAGACCTTCGTCCATGTTGACGTCGATCATGTTCGCGCCGCCCTCGACCTGTCCGCGCGCGATGGCGAGCGCCTCGTCGTAGTTTCCCTCCTTGATGAGCCGCGCGAACTTGCGCGAACCGGTGACGTTGGTCCGCTCGCCAATCATCATGAAGTTGGAGGTCGGGAGCAGATCGACTCGCTCCTTTCCGCAATACGACGACCAATGCGGCACGTCGGGAATACGTCTCGGCGCGACACCGGCCACCGCTTCCGAGATGGCTTTGATGAAGTCGGGGTTAGTGCCGCAGCAGCCGCCGACGATGTTGACCCAGCCGTTCTGAGCAAACTCGCGCAGGTTGGCCGCGACTTCATTCGGGTTTGAATCGAAACCGCCGAAACCGTCGGGCATCCCTGCGTTTGGATAGCAACTGATGTACTTTGGGGCGAGGTTCGCCAGCGTCTCGACGTACTCCCGCATCTGCTTCGGACCGAGCGCGCAGTTGAGGCCGATCGTCAGCGATGGAGCGTGTGAGACCGAGGTCCAGAATGCTTCGACCGACTGCCCGGTCAAAGTCCGTCCGCCCGTGAAGATCGTTCCCGAGACCATGACCGGCAAGCGAACACCCAGTTCGGCGAAGACGTTTTCGATGGCATACAAACACGACTTCATGTTGAGCGTGTCGAACGACGTCTCGGGGAGCAGCAGGTCCGCGCCCCCTTCGATCAGACCGCGAATCTGCTCGGAATACGACGCGACCATTTGATCGAACGTCACCGGTCGATAGCCGGCCTTGCCAGCATTGAACGACAGCATGACCTTCGTCGGACCAATGCTCCCGGCGACGAAGCGCGGCTTGTTCGGGTTCGACTTCGTGAACTCATCGCACACGCCGCGCGCGAGCCTGGCTGCCGCGACGTTGATCTCGCGCGTGAACTCGGCCAACCCGAACTCTTCCATCGAGATGATGTTCGCGTTGAACGAGTCGGTCTCGATGATGTCGGCCCCGGCGGCGAGATACTGCCGGTGAATGTCGGCAATGATCTGCGGCTGCGTCAGCACCAGCACATCGCCCGCGTTCTTCAGGTCGATGTGATGTGACTTGAACCGCTCGCCACGATACGTCTCCTCAGTCGGCTCAAACCGCTGAATCATCGTCCCCATCGCGCCGTCGAGCACGAGGATCCGTTCGGAGAGAAGCTGTTCGAAGTAACCGGTGGGGCGGGTTGGCATGAGTAAACGAATTCCGTGAAGGCGATCTGCGTTGGGTATTTGTTTTTTGCGAGTCGTCAGTGATCGGGATCGTCACCGAACAATGCCACGATGTCGCGCGCACCGTGCAGCAGCCGAATGACTTCGATGCCATTGGGATCGGGTCGGTAGTAGATGAGGTGCTTCGGAAAGCCGCGAACCATCCAGACGCGTACATCACGAAGTTCTGTGTGAGTGAAGCCGCGTGTGACACCGAGACCGGGTTGGTCGAGCAGACGCTGCACGCCGGATCGAACCGCCGTCAGAAATCGCGTCGCCAGTTCCGTACTCTGTTCGGCGAGGTATTCAAACTGTTCATCGAGATCGCGAACGGCTTCCGGCCGAATCGCCGCACGCGCCGTCATGTCGCCGTCCTCTGATTCACGCGCTCCAGCAGCGTGCGTTCTTTTTCGTCCCACCATTCCACCGTGACCTCTTCGAGTGGTCCCGAGGCCAGCCCCTCCAATAACAGTTCTTCCAATCGAGACTTGTTTTCGGAGATTCGAGCCATCGCCTCTATTCCCTGCCGCTCGTTGTCGAGCAACTCTTGCACGAGATCGCTGGCCGTATTGAGTCCGCGCCGGACGACCTGTTGATCGACGAACTCGTGCAGCGATGCTGGCAGAGTAATCGTTAGGGTTTCCATGAGATGGTTCTCAAATAGATCGGTTCGCAAACTTCGAGACAGTCCTCAAACTTCGGCCATTGTGAATGTCGATTCACAACGAGGTTGGTGCGACTCAGTGGATCGCAGTCTCTCACGCAGCGTTCGCTCCGGACAATCCCAACGCCTCCAAAATCCTCTGACACGCCTGGCTCTTGTTCAGACAGTAGAGGTGGATGCCGGGGACGCCTTGGTCGATGAGTTCGCGGCATTGGGCGATGGCGAATTCGACGCCGATCTCGTACTGGGCGGGCTTATCGTCTTTGACCGCTTCGAGGCGTGAGGCCAGTGACGGCGGGATGACTGCGCCGCACATGGCGGTGATGCGCTGGATGCGAGCGAACTCGGTGATCGGCATGATGCCGGGGACGACCGGGACGCTGAGGCGTTCGCGGGAGATGAGGTCTCGGAAGCGGAAAAAGTTCGCGTTGTCGAAGAAGAGTTGCGTGAAGACGGCGTCGGCTCCGGTCTTGATCTTGCGGACGAGGTTCTGAAAGTCGATGTCGAAGCTCGGTGCTTCGGGATGTTTTTCGGGATAGCCCGCGACGCCGATCCCCATGTCCTGGAAGCGGTCGCGGATGAGAGCCACCAGTTCGTTAGCGTGCTTCAGACCGCCTTCGGTCATTTTGAATTCGGTCTGTCCGACGGGAGCGTCTCCACGCAGAGCCATGATGTTGCGGATGCCCGCCGACCACGCGAACTGCAACCATTCGACGAGTTGCTCGCGCGTGCTGCCGACACAGGTGAAGTGAGCGGTCGCGGTAAGGCCGCAGCCGTTCTGAATCTCTTGGCACCACTCGACCGTGCGCTTGCTGGTCGTGCCCATCGCGCCGTAAGTACACGACACGAAGGCGGGCTGGAACGGAGTCAGCTCGCGCAGAGTTTGACGCAGAGATTCGTCTCCCTCGGGGGTCTTTGGTGGGAAGATTTCGATCGACAGGCCGAACCGGCCTGAGGAATAAACATCTGGAATACGTACCGTCATCGCGAACGATCCTTCTGCGGGTGGTCTTCCGTTGCTTTCGGATGCGGGAAGATAGCTGTCGGAGCCAAACGTGTCACGAGCGAGTCCTCTTTAGGAAGGTTGCCACGTTCCACCAAATCACATACGTTACGGCCCGTCGCTAGGGGCTGATGCAGGCCGATTTGCCGCAGGGCCTACACTTCCCGCGACTGTTCTCCGCCGTTGCGGATCGAACGCAAACAGGATTCCCGTTGTAAGGATATGCTCGATGGCCACGGCCACACTTTCCAAGGCTCCCGCTTCCAAAACTACCGACAAACCCCTGTATAAGGTCAAGGACATGTCCTTGGCTGAGTGGGGCCGCAAGGAAATGGACATTGCGGAAAACGAGATGCCCGGCCTGATGGCCTTGCGCGAAAAGTACGGTGCAACCAAGCCGTTGAAGGGGGCGCGGATCGCGGGCTGTCTGCACATGACGATTCAGACGGCGGTTCTGATCGAGACGCTGACGGCCCTTGGTGCCGACGTGACTTGGAGCAGTTGCAACATCTTCTCGACGCAGGATCACGCTGCCGCCGCCATCGCTGCGACGGGCGTCCCCGTCTACGCTTGGAAGGGGATGAGCAACGAAGAGTTCGACTGGTGCATCGAGCAGACGATCTACTTCCCGGACGGCCAACCGCTGAACATGATTCTCGACGACGGCGGCGACCTCACGTCGATGGTTCACTCGAAGTTTTCGGAACTCCTCGCGGGGATCAAGGGGATCAGCGAAGAGACGACCACCGGCGTCCACCGTCTCGTGCAGATGCACCAGCGCGGTGAGCTGAAAGTACCGTCGATCAACGTCAACGACTCGGTGACGAAGAGCAAGTTCGACAACCTGTACGGCTGCCGCGAATCACTGGCCGACGGGATCAAGCGTGCCACGGACGTGATGCTGGCGGGCAAGGTTGCTGTCGTCGCCGGTTACGGTGACGTGGGCAAGGGTTGTGCGATCTCGCTCCAACGTTACGGTGCCCGCGTGATCGTGACCGAGATCGATCCGATCTGTGCTTTGCAGGCGGCGATGGAAGGTTTTGAAGTCACGACGATGGAAAATGCCGTGGCTGAAGGGAACATCTTCGTCACGACGACCGGCTGCTGCGACATCATTCGCGGCGAGCACATGTCGCAGATGAAGAACGACGCCATCATCTGCAACATTGGTCACTTCGATGTCGAGATCGACGTGGCGTGGCTGGAGGCTCAAGCAGCCAGCGGCAAGGCCAAGAAAGTGAACATCAAGCCAGCCGAAGTCGGCGCGGTGGACCGCTACACGTTCGCCGACACCGGCCGCAGCGTGATGCTGCTGGCTCAGGGCCGACTGGTGAACCTCGGCTGTGCCACGGGTCATCCTTCGTTCGTGATGTCGAACAGCTTCACCAACCAGACGCTGGCGCAGCTCGCTCTGTGGACGGAACCCGAGAAGTACCCACTCGGCGTGCATCGTCTGCCGAAGGAACTCGACGAAGAAGTCGCCCGCCTGCACCTCGGCACGATCGGCGTCAAGCTGTCAAAGCTGAGCGCCAAGCAAGCCGAATATCTCGGCCTGCCAGCCGCCGGTCCGTTCAAGCCAGATCACTACCGGTATTAGTAGGTCGTGGTTGGTGGATCAGAGATCGGGACGAGGAAGCCCGGCTTGTCTTCAAGCCGGGCTTCTGTTTTGAATAGCCTTGTTTCACCGCATGTTGAGAAACGTAGAGTAAGCCTCCGGCTTGCTCATTTTCTCGCTGTAAAGACGGGCAAGCGAGACGCTTACCCTACGTTTTTCAACAGGCGGCTACCTCTGCGACAGCGTGACAACGCGACGGATCACGACGGAGTGTATCACGAGACAGCCGATCAGAATCATGAGTGCCACGAACCCGACGAGGCCGTCATGCGGGCCGATTCGGAATGCGTTGAAGACGCCGCCGATCCAGAACGTGCCCGAGAGAATCGCTCCACTGATCGCTAAGGGGACTGCTCCCCAGCGCAGAAACGTCGCTCCGTAGGCCGCCAAGTGCGGCACGAGTACAAAGTGCGCGAGGAAGAACCAACCCGCCGCCCGATCCAGAAAATCGGTGGTGTTTTTCAAGCCTGTCTCAGTGAGGAAGCTGATCACCAGCAGGCAGACGAGGCCCGGCAGAGTGGCGGCGAGCGCTCCGGTGAACTTCAGATAGAGCGTCCCCGTGAGGGACGTTGGCAGCATGACCAATGCTGCCAACGTGTGACCGCGCACTTCATCGTGCAAAGTTCTGGCGGACATCAACGACAGCTCCCACGTGACAAGAAACAGCGTGACGATTTGGTAGAAACCGATCGCGTCGCGCCAGCCATTGCGATTGCTCCACCACAGTCCGGTGAGTTCTCGACAGACGACAAACAGGAGCAGATAGAACGCGCCCCGGACGAGCAGCGTCGCTACGCCACCTCCCACAAAATGAAAGTCCTTCCACACGAATGGATTCATTTGCGGACGACCGGGCGAAAACCAGCGCAACCAGCCTCGATGCTGCGTGAGCAGACCGCGCGAGGCAGCTTCTGTGGCGGGATTCTGAGTGCAACGAGTAAACAGCAGCAGTGACAGCGCGGCGCTGGTTGCCCCCACCGCAAGGTTCGAGACCGCCTGCGTACTCCACGGAGATTCTGTGAACGACGACGTGAGGATGCGTCCCATCTCGAAGTAGATGCAGGTGGACGCGACCCATTCCAGCGAGTGACTCCACACGGAGCCGCCGCGCGAGACGGTGTATCTCAGCGCTTCGAGGCAGGAGTACGACACGGCCGCATGAGCCAACAGGCCGATGGACATCCACGCACCCGCTGTGCGGCTGTTCGGAGCGACAGTCGAACAGAGCAGCCCGAGTCCCGCGAGCAGCAGCATGTAGGTTGTCAGCCCGACAAACGTGGCCGTCACTTGAGCCGTCGCCACTCCACCCAGCGTCACTGCCAATAGTGTGAACGGGTACTGCACGGCGATCAGCAGCAACGCCTGACACAGCCGTCCGCCGATCTTGCCGAGTAGGATTCCGAGCGGACTGACCCCCGCCATCTGGATCAGCCCGAGCGTGTCTTCTTCCTTCTCTTCCGTGATCGCCGTCGAGAAGAAGCCGACGCCAAGCAGCGTCATGAAGCTCAGGTTGAGATAGACGTTCACCTGAAAGAACAACCGCCCCGGTGCCCCCAAGAAGAATGATCTCGCGATGGCCGAGTGCAGCGAAACGTAGATGGCCACGATCAGCGCGAACCGCGCGAGATGCGTCGGCCACGCCCGTGCGTCCACTCGTAATGAGCGTTCGAGCAATGCCAGTACGCCTCGAAACACGATCACTCCCCTCGGGCCACAAGGCTGCTCAGAACGCTGGACAACACCGGCCACTGCGGGAGTTGAAGCCGTTCGGATCGTGGATTCAAGGGCAGAACGTCGGCTCGCGACGGGGAGCGAAGGAATAACTTCCCGCATTGGCGATTTGAGTTAGTGAGCGGCATGGCGCTAGCCGCCGGTCAACAGACACCACCGGCGGCTAGCGCCGTGCCGCTCACAGGAAGTGATTGCGGGCCGATTCCTGAGACTGCGCCAACTTCAGTCGGCGGCGAAGTACTGCTTCAGTTCGTTGACCAAAGAGTGGGCGCGGTCTTGGAAGGTCTGCGAGTCGCGAACCCAGCCTCGCGGTCGGACGTTGGCTGAGATGTGCAGGCGCTGCGAGTTGCCGTTGGCGCGTCTGTCCGCCAAGCCCGCCATGATGAGTTCGATTTCAACCGGCGGCGGCCCGGGATTCCAACTGAAACGTGAGAACCAGCTCGGGCTACCGATGCGCATGATGACGCGCTCCATCGTGACTTCCGGCAGCAGAGCTTCATAGTCGCTGACGAAGCCGCCGAGTTTGTAGACGACCATCTCGGACCCGACGACGGCATTGAAGCCGCTGGAATAGAGCCAGGGATCCGTCGGTTTGGCCACAGCCTGCTGCACGCGGCCCTCTTGGAGCATGTCCAAATTGGTCAGCGAACAGGTGCGGTTGCGTCCCTTTTCCTTCGCCGTGTACAGGGCCTTGTCCGCGCGACGCAGAACACTCTCCACCGAGTCACCCGGTTCGGACTGAGCAACACCAAATGAAGCCGTGATCTTCAGACGATCGACGCCGCCGATCTTGGAATCCTGAAGTGTCGTGCGCAACCGTTCGGCGCGGCGCACGGCCTGTTCAAGATCGGTGCCGGGACAGAGCACGACGAATTCCTCACCGCCATAGCGGCCGACGAGTTCGCCCGAGTACGTCTCGCGCGTGAAGAGCTTGGCGAGGTCGATCAACACTTGGTCGCCGATCTGATGGCCGTAGGTGTCGTTGACTCGCTTGAAGTGATCGGCGTCGGCAAAGATCACGCTGAAAGGCTCAGCCGGATTGCGAGCGAACTCACCGACGAGAGCCGTCAATTGCGTTTCGAGTTCCCCGCGATTGGCCACGTTGGTCAGAGCGTCGCGCGTCGCCTTGAGCTTCAATTCGCGAAATTCTTGTGGTCGCTTGCCACCGCTGCGGGCGAGATCGCGGAAGACCTCGGCCACTCCCTGAAACACATCGTCCTCGTCGTAGAGCGGGATGGCTTGGAGTTCGAGTCGAACTGGCGGGCCATCGGCACGGAGCGCCTCCATCTGCGACATCGTGGTCCGTCCGGAGTCGATCGCCTGACGCAGGGGACAGTCCTCATCGTGGATGGCCTGCCCTTGAAAGTCGCGATAACCGAGCAAGCGGCACGACCACGGTTGCCCCCGCATGTCTTGGATGTGGCGTCCGAGCAGATTCTCGGCTCCCCGACTCCAGATCAGGAACTTGCGGTCGGCATCGAGCAAATGGAAGCCGTCGTACAGACCTTCGAGCGTGAACAGGTACGTGAAAATCTGCCGGATCGAGATCGCTTCCTGTTCGTCGATCGGGCACTTGCCACCGCGCAGCCGTCCCCCGTCGTTGATCTCGGACGGTTGCGCCGCGAACGGCAAACCGTCCTGTTGCACCCACCGCGCGAGGGCGCTGACAACGTTCCCATCGAACTGCGTTCCCGAGCCTTCGGTGAACAGTTTCATAATCTCGTCGTGAGACTTGGCCTGCCGATAGACCTGCTCGGTACAGAGCGATTCGTACGCATCGGCCACCGCCAGAATGCGTGCCCCCATGTGAATCTCGCGTCCCAGGGATCGCGATGAATTCCCGCCCGGCGAGTAGGCCCGCTGCGATTGGTCGATGATCTCCAGCACGAGCGGATCAACGCGGCACGCCTGCAGGACATCGCTGCCAACGCTGTAGTGCAACGCCATCAGCTCGATTTCGTCCGGGCTGAGTTTGCCCGGCTTGTACAGCACGTTGTCGGGGATGCCGATCTTGCCAATGTCGTGCAGCAGCGAGGCGACTTCGAGAATACGCAGTTGCCGACCGTCCCAACCGAGATGATGGGCCAGACCGACGGCGACGAGTGCCACGCGACGGGAATGCCGTACCGTGGCGACATCGCGGTGATGCAGCCCCCCGAGCAAACTCCGCAATACCGACTTGCTGATCACCCCGTCGAGAGCCAGTTCGATCGAACTGTCCGACAGATCGGAGGCGGCCATTTTGGACAGTCGCAGCAGTCCCAGCAGTGCTTGCGATGATTCGGAAGGCACTCGCTGGCGTGGTGATTCGGCCGATGTGGATGCAGTGACCGAACGCGGTCGTGATGGCATCTGTGGAGGAGCTTCTAAGGCAGTGGTCATGAGATGGGTCCGAGTCAGCGGTAGGGGCACCGCCAGCATGGGGAGTCGTCGTCCGGTGCAGGCCGTTGCCGACCGGGAGTCGCAACAGAAGACGGACGCTTCATCGCGCGACGGAACGACACTCCCGCGCTATGAACCTTCGCATCCTCTGCCTTGAGGAACGTAGGTCACGACACCAGCCAGTCAAACGCCACGCCTTCCCCACAGCAGAAACGCCTGAGCCGCAGAGACCGGTTGTGACGGTCGCAGGGAAGACGTCCGCACTCCAAACAGAACCGCCTGTTGAAAAACGTAGGATGGACGCCCTCGTCCGTCCGCTTCCAACTCGAAAAGACTCGGACGAGGGCGTCCAAGTTACGTTTTCAACGGACTGCTAAGCGAACAGCTTTAAGAACCGGCGGCGATACTCCAAAGGGTCGGACGGGAACGTCGCGTCAAACGTGTCGTCACCGGCGGCTCCGCGTTGGAAGCGACGTTTCTCGAAGGTTGGCATCGTCAGGCCCGTCACAGCTTCGATGCCGCGTCGCACGATCTCACCCTTCAACGCGTAGAGGCGGTCTTCCTTCCAGTCGGTCAGTTCGATGAAGGGAATTCCTTCCGCGACCTCGATCACGTTCGGCAATGCGAACGGACTGAAGCCGCTGAACCCGCAAGCGGCGACCGGCGCGGACGACCGGACGTGACCGCGACTCTGCCCGCCCGAGTACGTCAGCGAATGCTTGATCGCGTGAACGCCCCAGCCTTCCTGATAGAGCATCTGGTTGTTGAGGACACTGCGGATCGTCAGCTCGTGGTTCTCATGGATCGGGTAGTCCTTGAGGTTCTCATCGCCGCCGTCTCCATCGACGAGCAGCTTCCAATCGGGATACCTCGCGCGAATGCCACGACACAACGTCAGGGCCATTGCCGCCGATTGCACATCGAGCGGCTTGTAGTCTTCCAACACGCGGATCGCGTCATCGACCGACACCGCGCTGGCCGGGACTTCGATTCGCTCGAGCAAGTAGCCCAGATCGAGTTCATCCAAGAATCGCTGCGCTTGCTTCGCGTCCTCGCCAGCTCCGGCCACATCTAATGAAAAAGCCTTCAACCGTTGAGGAGCCTCACCCCGCTTGAGCAGCAAGTGGTAGAGCGTCAGCAACACCGCCCCGCTATCAATCCCACCCGAGAAGAGGACGCCAATCGGCTCGCGCGGGCCGACGTGATCGAGCCACTTGTTCAACTCGCCCGCCAGCGCCCCGATGTACGCGGCCCCGATCTCATCGAGGTTCGTTCCCAACCGGTTCCGCTGCGGATCGAAGAACCGCGTGTACGTGGGACTCGGGTCGGGACAGCCGAGCAGCGCGAGTTCCGTCAGATGATGAGCCGGGACCATCCGCGTGTAGCTCGGATGAAACTGACCGTCGAGTCCCTCAGCCTTCAGCCAATTCCAAATGGCATCAATCCGCTCGGCGATGACGAGCACCGGCCCCGCGTGTTGCTTGGCAATGAAGTACCGCAACGGCCGCCCAATCGACCGAGCCATCCGCACGATCTTCCCCGACTTGTGAATCAGAGCAAACTGCCCATCAATCCCCCGCACCTGAGCCGGATCGCCCGATGCGACCCGCGCCAAAGCCTCGTCCCCCGTCATGTTCAAAAACACATTGCCACTCGGATCAACCAAGTTGATGAGTCGCTCGATCAGTTGGACGGAGGGCGTGGAGAGCGAGGCGGTGGACATGGGTCGGACTCACGGGTGAAGGACGCGCTTTGACAGAGGTTTCGTTCGTGGCGAGATGATCGGTGGCAAGCAGCCGGATCGCAACCAAGTACGACTTCAGAACGCGGTTCGTTGGACCGGCGAAAGCTGCCGGAGTTCGTCGTCAGTCATGGCGGATGCAACGTGAGTGCGTCTCAAGAGACGGATCTTGGGCGGGCGTTGTCGGTTCGAGAGATGATGAATCAAGTCGCGTGGTCACAGTCGTCGAAGTCGATGCCGTCGTGTCGTGCGTTCCGGTTTGAGATTCCGTACTCCGCAATTTGGACACAGTCTTTTTCCTTCGAGGGTTTCACTCATGTTGTTGCGTTGGACTCCTTCTCGATTGGCTCGCTGGGTGGCCTGTGCGTCTCTGTTGGCTGCGGCGGGCGCGAACCGCATGTCGGTGGCGGCCGATTTCCCGATAACGACGCAGAACAGTAATGGCCCGGGGTCGTTCCGGCAGGCGATTCTGGACGCCGCCGTGTCGGGAGACACTGTGACCTTCGATCCGGCGCTGGCGGGATTGTCACTCAGTCCTGATTTCTCCTCGTCAATCCTGTTCGACAAGACCCTGACACTGAATGCGGCCAATGTGAGTGGTCTTTCCTGCATCGACGGCATCACGTTGCAAAACCGCCTGACGGCGAACGTGTCTCCGAGCGGAGAAAACATCTCGTTCTTCGGAAACATCGGCGGAACGTCCGGGATCACAAAAACGGGCGATGGAATTTTGAGGCTGGGCGCGGCCAACTCATACAGCGGTGGGACGCTGCTGGAAGAGGGCGGATTGAGCATCTTGCATGGCAATGCACTGGGAACGGGCGAACTGACCGTCAACAACCTCGGTGGCACCTTCCTTTTGTTGTCCAATGGCGTGAACGTCGCCAACAACATCAATCTCATGACCGGAACGAACGTCAGTCCCGAGCTGGGCGGAGTCTCCACGCTGTCGGGAATCATCCGGGAGTCGGGTGGCGTGTCGAACCTGAACGTGGGGAACGCGGGTGGCCACAGCACACTGGTGCTGAGCGGCGCGAACACGTTTAGCGGCGGCGTTTACGTGTCGTTCGACAGCACGATTCGCGCGGAAAACAACCAGGCGCTCGGTTCGGGAACACTGACCGTGTCGGGCGCGACGACGCTCGACTTGGCGGGCGGCCTGAACGTCCGCAATGACATCTTCCTCGGCAATCAATTCACGGCGAACGTCGATTCCGGCGTGGCGCTGCTGAGTGGCGATATCGGCGATACGGGCGGCTTCGGTTCCAGTCTGACCAAGACCGGTGGGGGGCGGTTGATTCTGTTCGGGAACAACACCTACGTCGGTGGCACCACGGTGTCGGCGGGCATCCTGTACGGGAACACCGACAGCTTGCAGGGTGACATCCTCAACAACTCGGTCGTCTCGTTCGACCAAGCGGGACAGGGCACCTATGAGGATGTCATCAGTGGCACCGGGAGCCTCAACAAGTTCGGGGCCAATGCGCTCATCCTGACGGGCGACAACACCTACACCGGCCAAACCAGGGTCGATGTCGGCGAGCTGCAAGTCCGCGGTTCGATCACGAGCAATGCCATTGTCGAAGCGGCGGGTGTGCTGTCGGGAACGGGTCGCGTGGGAGGCGTGGACAATCGCGGACTCGTGCAACCGGGGGACTTCGGCACGGGACGGCTGCGAGTCGATGGCGACTTCATCCAGGCCGCCACCGGTCAGACCGACATCGACATCGACGATGCGGGAACGACACCGGGGACGAACAACGATCACCTCGACGTGGCGGGCACGGCCAATCTCGACGGCACGCTCAACGTCATCGCGGCACCGGGGACGTTTGCCGGTGGCACGCGCTACACGGTGCTGACTGCGGCGGGAGGCGTGAACGGCACCTTCGCCAACGTCACTGACAACCTGACACTGTTCGACGTGGCGGCGATCTATCAGGGCAACGATGTCTTGATCGAGTTGCAGCGGATCCTCATGCTCGAAGATGTGGGAGCGACGAGGAACCAACGTGCGGTCGGAGCGGCACTCGACCGGATCGCCCTCACGGCGACCGGCGATTTGCAGACGCTCATCAACGATTTGGGAGCCGCCTCACCCGCCGATCAACAACGCGCCTTGTCGCAACTCAGCGGTGACGTGTACGGTTCGACGCAGACCATCGGCTTGCAAGCGGGAATGCAGTTCCAGAACTCGGTCAACGACCGGCTCATCAACAACGGACAGTTCCTGAGCGGCAGCGGCGACACGCTGGCCGCACTCTCTGCTCCAGCCAGCGATGACGATTGGATCGTGCGTGGGCAGAGTCCTTCCAGCACAGCGCAAGGTTGGACACAGGGCTTCGGCACGAGTGGTCGCTTCGGGACCGACGGCAATGCGCCGGGAGGCAACTATCGTCAGGGCGGCTTCGCGCTGGGCCTCGATCTCGGGCGTGATGAAACCGGTGCGATCGGCATCGCGAACGCGCACTCCTACGTCAGCTTCAATCAAGGGAACGGAGCCAGCGGCCAACTGGAGTCGCATCAAGTCGGCCTTTATTTGCTCAAGCAACTCGGCGCGATGTACCTGCTCGGTTCGGCGAACTACGGCTACAACGACCTGGATGTCACGCGCACGGTCCCCGGTGGAACGGTGCAAGGCGACCCGATCGCGCATCAGTTCGGAACCTACGCCGAAGCGGGCTGGTCACTCGATCAAGGCGTGATTCGCTTCCAGCCGCTCGCCGCGTTGCAGTACCAATCGCTCGCGCAGCAGGGCTTCGCAGAAACGGGAGGACCGGGTGCGTTGATCGTCTCGGGCACGCAGGCCGATTCGCTCCGCACGCACCTCGGCGGGCGAGTCGCCTTCTCCGGACTGGAGGATGGCCGCGGCCGAATCTGGTCGCCGTACGTTCACGGTCGCTGGGTGGCCGAGCTACTCGACAACGATCGACTGGTCTTCGCGTCGATCAACGGCGCACCGGTCGGGGGAAGTTTTGTCGCCGCAGGGAATGGACTGGGGACGCACTTCGGCCTCTTCGGCGCGGGCCTGAACGTGCAACTGTCTGATCGTTGGTCGGCCTACTCGAACTACGACCTGCAAGTCGGTCGCAGTCTGACTGCCCATACCGGCAGCGGCGGCGTGTCGTATGCGTGGTGACGGGGCAGCGATACCTCGCACGGCTTGAATCGACTCGTTTCACCCGCTCACGGATGAGGATGGCACCTTTCACACTAACCCGAAGCGTAAGCGAGGACGTGTGTCGCATCCTCGCTTACGCTTCGGGTTAGTGTCCGTCTCGGCCGTGTGAGGTCTAGAAATGCGAGCAGGCGAGCCACCTACTCTACGTTTTCGACAGGCTGTCGAGCCGGTATGCCGGTATTCACTTCGCCGCGCGGGCCATCTCAATCGCGAAATCGACCAGTTCTTGGGAGTGGAAGTAGCCCTTCCAAAAGCTGTGTCCCTGTCCTTGCGCGATGATGAGCTTGACCAGTGCGTCCTGTCCCGCCGCTTTGTAGCGTCGCTGCAATTCGGCTGAGTTTTCTTTGAGCGGCACCAGCGTGTCGTTGTCTCCGTGAATGATCGCGAACGGAATTTTGGCCTTCGCCAAAACATCCACACGCGCGATCGGATTGAACTCGTCATTACGCGTCGTCAGTTCGGCTTCGGTCAGTCCATAGGCGGGAGCCGCCTTTGCGACGCCGGGGTAAGTGCGGAAGTCGTAGACCGGATAGATGCCGATGATGCCGGAGACTCGTTCGGGATGAGCGATCGCGTAGCTGCTGACCCAGAGTCCGCCGCGACTCCTGCCGAACAGCACGGGCTTCGGCGCGAAGCTCTTTTGTTTAGTCAGCTTGTCGTAGAGAGCATCAAACACGGCGTGACTCTTCGGACTGCCATACGCTTCGCCGACATCGACTCCCGCGACGGCGATGCCTGCGGCGAGAAACTGCTCGTGCATCCAGCGCTCGGACTCGTCCGGATACGGATCGAGCGTCGGCCCATAGAAGATCCACGGTTGGGGCTTCGTGCGCTTGGCCTCAGGCGGAAGGAACAGGAACGCGGGGCGGTCGGCCACGGTGAACGTTTCGCCGGGGAGCGGCAGGCTCTTCTTCGGCGGCCCCGCTTCGACGGAGGCCACTCCCGAGCCGCTCGCCTTGGCCTTGTCTTGAGCCTCGACCCGCGACGGACTCATTTCGATAGAGCCGGTCACACATCCCATCGCCATCACGAGCAGCCAACGTTTCATGAAGTCACCTCAAATAAGTTGTCGTTTTCATCGTCGAACGAACGGCGAGATCATGCCGTCCGCCCAGCTCGTGCCGCAACGGAGGCGATACCTCGCACAGGACCACAGATGCAGTCGTTCATTGGTGGTCACATTCTTCCGGCCCAACGGGCCAAGCGTTCGTCCAGCCAAGGCCAACGGCCTTGTCATGACCCACGAAACCTAGGGGCTGTGCATTTTCAACTTCCGAGAGTTGGGATTGCTTGAGCCGCGGAGCGGCGTCCGAGTAAAGCCTGGGGCGGACACTTCGTCCGCCCCAGGACACGAGAT
>JAYTQJ010000161.1:0-4911 GCA_043746775.1 Schlesneria sp. | reverse complement strand
ACGTAGCTGAATTCGTGAGAATTCAGCCGGCTTTGATGATCGTCTGAAGTCTTACGACTTCAGCTACACCCCAAAGTGAGTGCCATTGGGCTGACGCCACCCCGCTCAGAAAGAGAGAGCAGGGCTTACGCCCAAGAGTCACGCTTGAGTTACGGCGATCGGGTGCTTCGTTTCACGGGGAGGGCACATCAACACGCTCTCCTCAACTACAAACCGCCGTTCGGCATTCCGCCCCAGCCGAGCTTGTTGTGCAGGGTTGCGTAGTAGCTGTGATCGCTCAGCCGGGCGAGTTGGAAACTGACGGGAGCCTGCTTCACCTCGATTCGATCGCCCGTGTGCAGCGGTCGCTTGATCTGGCCGTCGATAACGAGCGTCGTTCCCTCCGGACAGTCGGGGACGGTCATCATGTAGACGCTGTCGGCGCGATCGACGAGCGGGCGATTCGTCAGTGTGTGCGGACTGATCGGCGTGATGACGAACGCTTGCAGGTCTTGTCGCAGCAGCGGACCTCCCGCCGCGAGACTGTGTGCCGTCGAACCGACCGGCGTGCTGAGAATGAGACCGTCACAGCCATACGTCGTGACCGCCTCCCCGTTGATCGCGAGGTCGATCCGCAACATTCGCAGTGCGGCACCCGAATGGATCGTGACCTCGTTCAGACCGAGATGCGTTTCGTGCGAACCGTCCGCTCGCAACAGACGACACGAAAACATCAGGTGCTGACTAATCGTGAACTTTCCGGCGAGAATCTCGGCGAACCGCTTTTGAAACTCATCGGGTGAGAGATCGGCGAGGAACCCGAGCCGCCCGAGATTCACACCCATGATTGGCAGTTGTCTCGTCCCGAGTTGTCGGCACGTTCGCAGCATCGTGCCGTCACCCCCGAGCACGACGACGAGATCAACCTGCCTCCGCCCGAGCTTCAACTGATCGGGAGTTCCGGCCACCGTCAGCTTGACACCCGGCTGCCTCGACAAAAACTCCGTCAAGTCGGAGCAGACCTGCATCACGCGCGGCGAGTCATCGCGCACCGTCATCGTCAGCCGCAGTGAGTGTTCCGACATTGCTCGCCCTTGGTGTGGTCGCTTCTGAATCTGTGCCAGCTCAACGTCGCGTCGCATGATAGTCCGCGCCCGCCAATGAGTAAGTGATCGTGGCGAGACGTAGACGTAGCAGTCTGTTGCAGAACGTAGGGTAAGCCTCTGGCTTGCCCTTTTTTGGCTCTCCGCCATTCGTGTTGAAATTGATGTTCCGTGAGCGGCACGGCGCTAGCCGCCGGTCAATTTCGCCTACACCGGCGGCTAGCGCCGTGCCGCTCAGTCGGACATCCAACACAAATGGCGGAGATCCTTTTTTTTCAACAGCAAGACGGGCAAGCGAGACGCTTACTCTACGTTGTTCAACAGGCTGATGGCCGTGAACGACGATGAGGCATTCACTGCCACTCAGATGCCGTAGAACTTGGCGGCGTTGTCGTGGAAGAGCTTCTTTTGGAAGGCAACGGGGCGGTCCTTCACGATGTGTTTGAGGGCGTTGACCCACTGAGTGAACGATGCCTTCAGCGTGCAGACGGGCCAGTCCCCGGCGAACATCACGCGATCATCGCCGAACGTGTTGATGGTGTCGTTGATGTTCGGGGCGAGGTCATCCGGTTTCCAATTCGGGTTGGCGGTGACAATGATCCCAGAGACCTTGCAGACGGTGTTCTTGCGTTCGGCCATCGCCCGCATCCCCTTGAGCCACAGCGCGCGAGCCGCCTGATCGGTGGATGTGACGCTCATGTTGCCGCAGTGGTCGATGATGAACCGCGTCTTGGGACATTGATCGACAAGCTTCACCGCGCCGAGAACATCGTCCGAGCGGAGACACAGATCGAAGCTCATTCCCAATTCACCGAGCAGTTGGATGCTCTCCACGAATTTCGGCTGGAGGCAGAAGCCGGGCGGATCGGTCTCCCCGTGCAGGACCTGCCGCACGCCCTTGATGAACTTGCTCTGCGCCAGCTTGCGGATGTACGGCTCAAAGCCCGGCGTGCCGGGGCGTCCGGAAATGACGGCCGCCTTCATCGGGTTGTCACCGCGCTGGCAGAGGTCGATCACGTAGTCCGCTTCCTGCACCTGCTGTTCGGGTGCGACATCGACTTCCATGTAGACCGTCTTCACGACGTTCAAACCCTTGGTCGCTTCGAGGTAATCGGACATGACGAAGCTCCGTTGCAGCGGCTTCGTGTCGTCACTCTTGTGCCACGGCAATTTGAACTTGGTCGTGTCCCACAGGTGCTGATGCGTGTCGATGATGGGCATTGAATCGGTCACAGCGGCGTCCCTGGCAAAGGCGTCTGGAAGAGAGGTTGGCAGGGTCGCACCGACGAACGCGGCGGCTCCGACCGACTGCAGAAACTGACGGCGATTGGCGGCGGATGGAATCATGCGAACGGCTCCAAAAAGAAGGGTGAACGGGCGGCGGGATCGTAATCGAAGAACGGAGGGAATGCACCGTGATCGAGGGGCGATGCAGGGGCATCACTGTGTTGGGCTGCAAAACATGTAGGGTGGGACCAGCGACGCTTCGCCGCGCCGGCCCACCATGATTTCCAGTGATTGCATGATGGTGGGCCGGCGCTCGAAGCGAGCTGGTCCCACCCTACTTTGAAAAAGGCGATGCCCTTGGAGCCGCTTCATCTCGCGCAGGGCCATAGCTATCATCCCGCCTCTAATTTGGCTGGCACTTTCTAGGTGAGATCAATGACCGTCCCCGCTTCTGCCTCCGCGCGTGTTCCCGTGAGAACGCGCTTCGCTCCCAGCCCGACGGGCTACATGCACATTGGCGGGATGCGCACCGCGCTCTTCGTCTGGCTCTGGGCGCGACACAACAACGGGACGTTCATTCTGCGAATCGACGACACCGATCAGCAGCGCAATGTTGAAGCGGCGCTCGCCCCGATTTTTCGAGCCTTTCGTTGGCTGGGACTGAGTTGGGACGAAGGCCCGGAAGTCGGCGGCGCGTTCGGCCCGTACTTCCAATCGCAGCGGACGCACCTGTACACGGCGGCGGTCGAGAAGCTGATTGCCGAGGGCAAGGCGTTCCGGGACTACGAAACGCCCGAGCAAGTCGCCGTCGATCGCGCGGCGGCAGAAGCCTCCAAGCAGACGTATCTCAACGTGCGGCGGTCACTTGATCTGAGTCCCGCTCAAAAGGCAGAACTCGATGCGGCGGGACGACCGTTCGTAGTCCGGTTCCTCGTCCCGCGAGACCACAAAATCGCGATCGACGATGCCGTGCGCGGACACGTCGAATGGGACGGAGCGCTCATGCCCGATCCGGTCATCATGCGCAGCAACGGTTCGGTCCTCTACAACTTCGCGACGGTCGTTGATGACGCGCACATGCAGATCACGCACGTCATCCGGGCGGAAGAGCATCTCACCAACACGGCTGTGCAGGCGCTGCTGCATCAGGCGTTGGGCAACACGCCTCCGGTGTTCGCTCACATCCCGTTCATCACCGCGCCGGGATCGACCAAGAAACTGAGCAAGCGCGATGTCGAGAAGCTGCGCAACAGTCCGCAACTCAAGAAGATGTTCGATCGCGCCGACGAAGTCTTCCCGCAACTGGGCCTTGGAAATTCGACGACACTCAATCCGGTGATGGTCGAGTACTACGAACGACTCGGATACCTGCCCGCTGGGATTTTGAACGGCCTCTCGCGGCTCGGCTGGTCGCTGGACGACAAGACCGAAATCCTGTCGCTCGACACCGTGATCGAGAACTTCACGCTCGACCGGATCGTGAAGGCTCCCGCCGGACTCGACCCCGAGAAGTTGCAAAGCTACCAGCAGCACTGGATGAACCAGTTGCCGCTCGATGAGAAGGTCGCGGGCTGCATTCCGTTCCTTCAACAAGCCACATACGAGGGGAAGAAGCTCTTGCCGGAAGTCATCGATGAGGCGACGAAGGCTCACGTCGGCCGAGTCCTCACGGCGATGGCTGACCGCCTCAAGGTCTTCAGTGATGTTCTCGACTTCAAAGAATTCTTCGTCACCGATGAGGCCCTGATCTTCGACGAGAAGGCATTTCAACAGCGGATTCGCGGGGCCGAAGAGGCTCCCGGTTTGTTGAGGCTGTTGCGGGCGGAGTTGGCCACGATCGAGACATTCGACGCGCCGACCCTCGATGCACTCGTTCACCGGTTCGTTGAAACGCAGGGGATCAAGATCGGACAGATCGTCCACGCACTGCGCATCGCCACGACCGGCCGCGCACAAGGAATCGGCCTGTTCGACGCACTGGCCATCCTCGGGCGAGACCACTGCCTGACCCGCATCGACCGCGCGTTGGCCGCGTGCGGAACCCCTGCCCCCTGATCGCCACTCTTACTCGCCACTCTTACTCGCCATCCCGCCATTCACTCTTCATCACCCTCACAGGAACCCGCCAATGTCCTTCGCCGATGTCGCCGTTCAAATGCTCGATTTCGTTCGTATGCGCACGCTGATGACGCTCGATGAGATCGCCAAGCTCCCCGATCCGGCGGCGGTGTTGCGATGGCAGCCGGGACCGGGCCGCGCGCACATTGGATGGCAACTGACGCACATTGGCATCACCGAAGAGCTGACGGCGACCGAGCGGCTGAACGGGACAACTCCGTGTTGGCCGGAGCTGGTGCCGCGTTTCAAGTTTGGCAGCGTCCCCGATCAGGATGTCCCCGGCATTGGGACGATCCGCAAGATTCTCGACGAATCACGGTCGCACCTCGTCCCCGTCATCGCGCAGATGAAGGACGAAGACCTCGACACGATCCCCAAGTGGTACGTCGAACGAGGCTGGCCACTGCGCCGCATCATGCAGATCATGGTCTGGCATGAGGCCCATCATCAGGGACAAGCCCACATCACATTCAACCTGTGGAAG
>JAYTQJ010000160.1:0-11477 GCA_043746775.1 Schlesneria sp. | reverse complement strand
GAGCGCCGGCCCTCCATGTAAAACGCCTACACATTCTGGTGGGCCGGCGCTCGAAGCGAGCTGGTCCCACCCTACTTTGTTGGCAAATCCGACTTCTGTCGGAAACGTCCTCTTTGGGTTTTCAGCCCCAAAGGGGCGGTCCTATGCCAGCCTAGGGCAACGCGCTAGCCCGCATTATTCATGCATCGGTCAGTGGCCGGTGGTTTCGTGTGCGTTGTGGAGGGAGACTTTTTTGGGGGGGCTTGGATGTTGGAGTCTGTGCGGCGGTTCTCCCTCCCTAGGGGTTGTTCCGCGGTGATGTCGAGGCTTGGGCAGCGCGGCGGGTGACGAGGATTACGGGCTGCGGGGGTGGGCCTGGGCGGCTTGGGAGATGCAGCGGTATTCGTCGGCGAAGGGCCAGCACGCGAAGTGTCAAAGCACCTTTCTCGCGATGCGTTCGGACAGCATCTCTGCTTCCGCGAAGATCGCGGGAGTGCCGCCGGTATGGAGAAAGACCACATCTGTCGGCTGACCGTTGTCAGCGTTAAAGAGTCCACGGCGGACATCGGCGATCAGCCCGGCGAGTGCCTTCGCGGTGTAGGTCGGCTCAACCAAGATCCCTTCCGTCCGGGCGAGCAGCGTCAGCGCTTCGAGGCCCGCGTCGGACGGTTGTCCGTAGCCGGGAGCCAACTGCTCGGTGATGAAGAGGATGTCTTCGGGCGTGAGTCGCGTGTCGATTCCCGCCAGTTCGGCCGCGCGGTTGGCAGTCGCGGACATTTCCACTTGGCTGTCCCACGGCCAAGTCATCGGAGCAATGCTCTTCACGGGGAAGCGGCATCCCAGCGCGGCGGCTCCGAGTGCAACGCCCGCTCCCGTGGAACCGGCGGATGAAACGTAGACGGCGGCCGGCTCGAAGCCACTCGCCGTCGATTGCTCGACGATCTCAGCCATGCAAATCGCGTAGCTGAGTGCGGCGAGCGGCAGCACGACGGGACGTTCCCACAGATAGACCTTGCGACCGGTTGCGCGAAACCGATCAGCGACTTCGGCGATCTTTTGATCGAGGGCCGAGCCGATAGACTCTTCGACGATCTCGATGCTCGCACCGACGATGTGATCGAGCAGCAGGTTGCCCTGCACGATGTCGGGACCGTTCGCGGGTTTGCCTCGACCGAGAACGAGGTGGATGTCGAGTCCCACCTTCGCGCATGCGGCGGCAGTCTGTCGGCAGTTGTTGCTCTGCACTCCCGCGCCCCACACGACGAGATCGGCTCCTTGGGCGAGGGCATCCGCGATCAGGAACTCGTTGTGTCGCGCTTTGTTCCCGCCGAACAGGAGTCCCGTGCAATCATCGCGTTTGATCCAGACACGCGGCCCGCTCGGAGAAATCGCTCGGCTGAATCGAGGCAAGAACTCAAGCGGCGTCGGCAGATGAGCCAGTGGCGTGCGCGGGACTCGCGCAATCCGTGATCGCAGTTCAGCAGTGGAGAGCATCGGTGATACAGCCCGCGTCATTTCTTCGTCGCTTTCTTCTTGGGAGCGGCTTTCTTCGTGGCCACTTTCTTCTTCACGGCCAACGGCTTTGCAGACGCGGTCGTCTTGGTCCGCACGGCCTTGGTGCGCGAAGGCTTGAGGACCGCTTCGTAGTGCTCGATCCACTTCTTAACAGGGGTGTGTCGAATGGTTTCGCCGATCAGGTCCAGCGCGAGGTCTTCCACTTTCTTGAACCGGATGCAGCACTTGCCCATGTCGAGCTTCTTGCCGGTCTTGAGCCACTCGTCGCGGAACGTTCTCTCCGTTTCCCCGTCGCAATAGACCGGCATCATGTAGAGCGACATGTAATTTTTCTGCGACGCCAGAGCCACGAAACCGAGTGGCTGTCGCGGGTCGCAGTGATAGCCCGCTGGGTAGAGGCTGTGCGGCACGTAGTAACCGATCACGCCGTACTGCATCCCTTCCTCGTAGCCTTTGTTGAGGTTCTTGAGAATCACTTTCCGCACAGCCGAGATCGCGGCCCGCCGGTCGTCGGGCAACTCGGCGAGATACTGTTCCACGGTGGTCGCTTTGCTTTGCATGGGAGACCTCATAGATTCGGAACACGGCCCACAAACCGTCTATACCTCGCGCGGTAGGCAATGAGACCTTCTTGGTGAGCCGGGTGGCGTCAGCCCCCGGACTCTTTGCTCATGAAGTCCAGGGGCTGACGCCACCCGGCTCACCAAGACCGACTTTGGCTAATGTCTCACATTGGACTGCGCGAGGGCTCACAATGGGCGAGGGCATTATGTCGCCTCACTTCTCAAGTGCGAGTGAAGCGATCCTGTTCCGAACTGATGGGGTGCAGTCGCTCATTGGTGGTCCCCCAACGAAAGACTGCTGGGCCAGTGATTCAGGGAAGGTAGCCCTGTCGCTCCGCGACAGGAAGCGCGATCAGCAAGGGGGCGTTGAACTGCCGAGTCACCTCGGATCAGAGCAAACGCCACTTGGGTGTTCTCGCTTTCTGTCGCGGAGCGACAGGGCTACCACCAATTGGCGACTGCACCCGAACTGATGACACGAAAGGGAAACTCATGAGCCAACCCGCCACCTTCCTGCGTCGCGACCCTGCGGACGTGATTCCTTGGGCTGAAACCTGTGGCGAGATTCGGTGTCTCGTGGAGGAAAAAGACGGCGCGGCGGCCGAGGTGCATCAGGTGAAGATTCACGACGCCAAGCTGCACTATCACGCCCACACGGATGAGTTCTATTACGTGATCGACGGCCAGGGGACGATGACGCTCGACGGCATCGAGATCGAACTGCATCAGGGCGTGGTGGTCTACGTCCCGCGCGGCATCAAGCACAAGGCGGTCGGCAACCTGACCGTGCTGACCGTCTGCATCCCACGCGGCGTGTTCAACGACATTCACGAATTGGAGTGAAGTGCGGATGCCAAGGCTGGGTGGCGAGTCAGTTTGAATTAACGAAGCCAATCTGGCGGGTCGCTCGGGCTTGACGGGCTTTTTCGCTCATAGGAAATGAAAAACAACCACGTTTGCAGAACGTGGTTGTTTCGTGAGTCGCAGATAAGGGGCAGTCTAGTCGTCGTCCTTGGTTCCACCACGGGATTTGTCGATCACATCACCAACTGTCTTTGCGGCAATGAGTACACCAGCGAGGGCTGCGAGTGAATAGATTATCGGCGCAAACGCATCAACTTTTTTGTCGCCGTACAACAATACCGCCACTGATATGATTACGGCCAAAATCGCGACGAACGCAAGCGACTGCCCGACTGTTCGCGTGGAAAACGCTAACCATTGTTCTCTGGAAAACGCGCTGGCGTGCTGCTGATTGATGTTGTGCCGATGGCTCTGCTCTTTCTCAGCGTAGACCATCGCTCGGTTGGGAAGGGTTTCGTCAACCTCCTTCAACTCCGCTAACATTTTTGGCGATGGCGTCGGACCGTTGTATCTGGAATGGCTCTTCACGACCTCAATGACAACGCTTGTAATCACCTCGGTTGTGCGACTTGCTTCAGGAAGCCTCTCGATCATCATCTTCGCTTCGCGACTGATGATCTCCTCGTCAAATAAATCCGAATCGCCCTCGGATTGGTTGTCCGCCGCGATGATCTCTGCATCCTCATCCATCGGCGAGCTAGCATCACCGCGTTCGGTAGACATGCTTACTCCATCTCAATGAACTTGGTAGCGACATGATGCACTGCGTGGCAGATACCTGAGTTAAGAACCTCAAAATCGCGGCGCATATTCTCAGCGTCTGTTTTTGGCCCTAGCCACCGTGGCTTCGCGTGAGATCGCTGCCGCGTGAATTCGCCGAACGTCAGCACGCTTGCTGCGCCTTCATACAGCCAATCATACAGCTTGGCTGGTTTTTTCTTGAGTTTGGTTATCGTTAGGACGCAACGACGCCCTGCGTTGTCGTGGGTGACGACAACCCTGTCTGCGTGCTTCGCGCAGTGCGCAGCTCGTCTACCTAGGCAAATCAGCCTTTTCTTGCTTGCTGAATGTAGCTCTGGTAGTGACATACGGATCGAATCCCCTTCAGTTTACGGTTATCAGACTGTCTTTTCGGCCATCATCATGGGTGGCGATCACGAGGAAATCAACAAAGGCAGCCTTTTCTCAAGCGGGACAAAAACTGCAAGTCTTGGGCCGCGCGGATTCTAAGACATCACTGAGGCCAGTCAAGTTCATCCTAAAGAGAAACCATTCCCAGCACTCATCGCAAGGTAGTTGTATGAGCAATGTTTGGATTATGGATGATGTGGCCGAACCAAACTTACCATGCAATCGGACCCCGTGCATCACTGGGGCGACATGACATGCGCAGGGTGCGGAGAATATGCTTGACTGGAACGCCTTCAAGATGGCGTATGCGACTCAAGTCTTTGTGGGGACAGGGGTTCACGGCTTCGGCATTCTTTCCGATGCTTCCGACATCATGTCGAAACGCTCAAGCACACGACCGAAGCACCCTGATCTGAACCAACTCGCTAAGGCAATCGTCGGCGAAACCACTGGTGAATCGCCGCCGCCCATTGTGGCCGCATTGCCACCAGATGGAAAGAATCCCGCCGCAGTCGCTCTAGGGCGGCTGGGTGGCCGGGTCTGGAGGCCTTTGCGGAACGCCCGGAATCGTCGATGTGAACTGGCGCTGGTTCACGGGGCCATCCGCTTCGCTCCTGACCCCGCCACCCCGACGAGACGAAGTCTCTTGCATCACCCTCGTGTCAGTTCCGGGATCGCGTCGCCGTCTTCGACGATCTTGACGGGGCGGCCAGCGAAGTTGGGGATCGAGGCGTGTTTGTAATCGATCCTGAGATGGCGGTAGATCGTGGCGAGGAAGTCGGCGGGGCCGACTCGGCGCGAGATTGGGTTTTCGCCGCGAGGGTCGGTGGCTCCGATGACCTGGCCGGTCCGAATGCCTCCGCCCGCGAAGAGCATCGAGTTGGCGTTGGGCCAGTGATCGCGGCCGGGTTGAACCGTTCCGGCTGGTGCGCTGGCGACTCCCTCGCCGCTGCTGGCCACGTAGCTGATGCGCGGCGTGCGGCCGAACTCACCCGTCACGATCACGAGGACGCGGCGGTCGAGACCCCGCGCGTAGACATCCTCGATCAACGCCGAGACCGCTTGATCGAGCGTCGGCAGGCGGAACTTGAGGGCATCGAACACGTGTTGGTTCACCGCGTGATCGTCCCAGTTCTGGACGCGACCGCACATCGGGCCATCGAACTCGGTGGCCACGATGTCGACGCCCGCCTCGACGAGACGGCGGGCCATCAGGCATTGCTGGCCCCATGGGTTGCGACCGTAGCGGTCTCGCAGGGCGTCGGGTTCGAGCGACAGATCGAAGGCCGTGCGCGAGGCGGGGCTGGTCAACAGGTTGAGGGCCTGTTGATCGAAGCGATCGACCGCCTCCATCACGCCCGACTGATCGACGCTGCGCAGCAGACGGTCGAGGCTGCTCTTGAGCGACGCGCGGGCGTTGAGCACATCGAGCTGCTTCTCATCCGCGAGGCCAACGTTGGGGACGCGGAACTGCGGAGCACTCGGATCGCCCACGACCTTGAACGCCTCACGCGACGGCCCGAGGTACGTTGGCCCGGCGATGGTGAAGTTGTCGTAGTTGTCGACCGGGTTCACGGCGACGTAGTTCGGGATGCTGCGTTTCGGATCGGCGAGGAAATGGCTGGCGACGGTCATCCAATCGGGCAGGATGGGCAACAGCTTGTCCTGCGGGTCGGTGTCTCCCGCCAGAACTTGCAGCGACCCGGCCGGATGCCCGCCGCCGGTATGAGCCACCGACCGCAGCAACGCGTACTTGTCCGCGATCTTCGACAGCCGGGGCAGCAGCTCACAAATCTCGACACCGGGGACGTTGGTCGCAATCGGTTGATAAGGCCCTCGAAATTCGGATGAGGCGAGCGGCTTGCAGTCAAACGTTTCGAGATGACTCGCTCCGCCTCGCAGCCAGACGAGAATCACCGCCGGTCGTTCCGAGGCCATTGCTTTCGGAGCCGACTCCGCCGCGCTGGCCTGAAGCCGCAGGATGTCACTCAGCGTGAGACCGGCAAACCCAGTCAGGCCGAGACGCAGGAATTCGCGCCGCGTGGGATCAGGACCGGAGCATGGTCGCTGAAATGACTTGGAATGAAACTGCGTCATGAACTCGCCTCGCCGGTAGAAAAGTCTTGAGGCGAATGTCACCTCTCGAACAGGGCGAGATGGTATCGGCTTCCAGAGATGGGTGGGAAGTTCGATCCGAAGTGTGACAGGGCCATCGCCCTTATCAGCGTAGGGTGGGACCAGCTCGCTTCGAGCGCCGGCCCACCATCCGGAAACGACGAGAAAGCATGGTGGGCCGGCGCGACGAAGCGCCGCTGGTCCCACCCTACAGATTAACGCAGACCCAACAAGGCGATGGCCTTGGAAGTGTGAGTCATTACGATGGGAGACGGCGTTTTGGAGTGCGCCCCAGCGCATGAAGCCCGACTCTGCGAAAAGCGGGCATCACGCACGAACAAACCACTGCGCATAAAAAAAGCCCCCATCCGTGGGGGCGTCAGCATCCGTGACAATGCCGCAAATTAAAAAGAACCCCTGATGGACAGTGACCTCGCCTGTGTTTGGGTGTACTGGCGGTTGGGAACCGAAAGAGCAGAGTGGGTCGAACTACTCGGAGGGGGACCTTGGCAGTACACAGGCAGAAGTCTTGTTACTCTCCATCAGGGGTTCGGGCTGGGCGGTTCTGAGAGATTGAAGACACTGAGATCGACTTCAATCTCATTCGACGGAGTTGCCGTAATGCACCCGTCGTGCCACTGAATCATTCGGCGCTGAAGAAATCTGCTTTGACGCGAACTTGCTGGAAATAAGCCCTTGTTTCCTTGTGGTTCACGGATAACCTGAGCATCATCCCGCATTGAACGAACTTGCGCCGAAGTGAGGTTTGTTCCTGTTTCAGCGCCGACAAATCGTTGGTGTCGGCTGTCTCAACGATTTCGGCGCGCGGTTCGGCGCTGATGTCGATTGATTGTCTTGCGAGAAACACTGATGGAAGTGGCGACTCGATTTCCTCGTTGGCTGCTGGCGTTTGTGGCGGGTTGCATCGTCACGTACTGCGTTGTCGTGCTGGCAGTCGTCGCCACAGCTCCCGATTTGCGTCTGAGATTCCTGCTATCCGACGCTATTACCGCAGACTCCGTACAGCCTCAGTTTGGAATCCTAATTCAACAGATGCCTGACGCGGAGTTCAAAGGGAAAGCTCCCAAGCCGGGTGATCGGCTGGTCAGTCTGGATCAGCAGGAGGTTGCCAACTTTCTGGACTTCTCTCGCATTCAGCTCTCACTGCGGAATCGAGACATCGCAGAAAATGGCTTGCTCCCCACGGTAGTGGATCCGTTGCTGACGACGGGTTGGCCATCCATGGTTCAGACACCGGATGGGAAACGCTGGGTGAAGATGGAGTACGTGCCGCAAGGGACGCGAGAACGTCAGACGTGTGCGGTTCAACTTCAGTCGATCCCGATTGGTGAAGTCGGACTGACGCTGGTTTGGTTCCTGTTGCAGCTTCTTATCTTTTCCGTGGGAGCGGTCGCGTTTTGGAACCGGCCATTTGATGAATCGGCTCGCCGTTTCTTTGTGATGTGTACGGCAACTTTGGCGGCGTTCATTGGTGGGTTTCACTGGTCGATCGTCGCGGGCAGTTTCTGGCTGACGCTGCCGTTTGGCATCTGTGGAATTTTGTTGCCAGCATTCACGCTCCACTTCTTCTTGGTCTATCCGCGTCCGAAACCGCCACTCACGCAATGGCCTGTCGCGGTGACTCGATCGCTTTATGCATTGCCGCTCGTGGCCACCGTCTGCTTCGTCTGGACGGAGAGCTTGTTGTGGAGCTTGATCGGTTCGTCGGGCGGTTCAGCGGGAACTGAGGTGCAGGTGTTGCGCTGGCTGAACAGCCTTACCTTTGGAATTTATGCCTACCTGAGCATTGCTGCGGCTTACTTTTTGATGACGTTGGCCTCGCTCAGTTACAGCGTGTACACGACGCGCAATCCGGTCGAACGAAGTCAGGTGCGATGGATTTTCTGGGCGGGTTTTGGGGCGGCTTTTTGTATCGGCTACGCCCTGCTCTTGGCGGCGTTCTCTCGTGCGGACTTCGCGCTGGGAGGTGCTCGCGTGCCGATGTTTCTGGCCAGCCTCGTCTTCATGCTGGCGTATGCGGTCGGCATCGTTCGTTACAAGTTGATGCTGATCGACCAGATCATCAACCGCGGGATGTGGTACTACGTCCTGAGCTACGGCGCGACGGGAACCGTCGCGCTGGTGATTGCGTGCGGGAGTCTCGCGGTGGCGGTTCGCAAGACCCCGCTCATCGAGCAGCAGTCGTGGATCATCGCGGGAATTCTGATGCTGACGGTCGTGCTGCTGATCTGGTTGCGCGATGCCTGGCAGCGTCTGGTTGATCGACGGTTCTTTCGCGAGAAGTATCAGCTCGACAGGGCCTTGCAGCGGATGCACCGTGAAGTCGGGCGGCTCACCGATGTGCAATTCCTGTCGGAACGCATGGCGCTTTCGTGTCGCGACGTGCTTCAGTCCGAGCGGGTTGCCCTTTATCTGCGAGACGGTCGTTCGAGCAATTTCCGATTGATGGCCGTCGAAGGCGTGGCGATGGGTCTGCCGATGCAGTTGTCTGTCACGGACGAGTTCGTGAAGGCTCTTGCCGGTGATTCGACGTTGCAGCGAGTCACACCCGGTTCGCGCGACAATGTGTCTCCCGTGCAAACCACGCTGCGATTGGTGCAGGCCGACCTAGTTCACGGCTTGGAAACAGACGGCGAATTGGCGGGACTGGTGGTCCTCGGTCCAAAGCAAAGCGGCGCGCTGTACTCGGCCGAAGACCTGACATTTCTCACGGCGCTCGGCCAGATCACGGGCGTCGCCTTGCACTGTGCGAAGGTGCATCAGGACATCACGAACTTGAACGAAGAGTTGCGTCTGCAAGCCGAGCAGATCGCGCAGCAGAAGCAGCAGATCACCATCTTGCAGGCGGAGGTCGCCGCCAGCGTGCAGCCAGACTCCGCGACTGTTCCCGCAATGGAGTTCCGACGCGACGCCATCATCGGACACAGCGCGGTACTGGAACGCATCCTCGACACCGTTCGCAAAGTGGCGGTCAGTGAAACGAGTGTGCTCATCCGAGGGGAGAGCGGCACCGGCAAGGAGTTACTGGCGAAAGCCATTCACGACAACAGCCCGCGCCGCGACGGGCCGCTCATTAGCGTGCATTGCGCGGCGTTGTCGGCCGGGCTATTGGAGAGCGAACTGTTCGGCCATGTGAAGGGGGCGTTCACGGGAGCGACCGCCGACAAGCAGGGGCGGTTCGAGCTGGCTCACGGGGGCACGCTGTTCCTCGATGAAATCGGCGACATCTCGTCCGAGACTCAGATCAAGCTGCTGCGCGTGCTGCAACAGCGCGAGTTTGAACCGGTTGGCGGGACGAGTACGGTTCGCGTGGATGTCCGCTTGGTGGCGGCGACACACCAAAATCTCGAACGGCTGATCGCCGAAGGAAAATTTCGCGAAGACCTCTACTACCGTTTGAACGTCGTCAGTCTGACGCTGCCACCGCTGCGCGAGCGGCCCGATGACGTGCTGGAACTGGCCGTCTATTTCTTGAAGAAGACTGCCTCCAGAGCGGGCAAGAGGCTGACACGATTCGAGGATGACGCGCTCGATGCGCTGATGCGTTACTCGTGGCCGGGCAACATTCGCGAGCTGCAAAACGTGATCGAACGCGCGATCGTGATGGCCGAGGGAGACGTGATCTCGGTGGCCGACTTGCCGTCAGAGATTCAGAGCGGACAGCGGAGTCCCAGAGCGATCGCGACGGATCGAACACGACGGGCACTGAGTGACACCACGTCCTCATCCGAGAGACCGCGTGGCGAGTGGATCGACGATGACCCGGTGGTCGAACGACAGGCGTTGGTCGCCGCGCTGCACAAGTGCGGTGGCAACAAGGCTCAAGCCGCGAGGCTGCTTGGTTTGCCTCGCAGCACGTACTTCAGCAAGCTCAAAAAGCACGGCATCCGCGACGGCGCGACGGAACTGGAAGCGATCAAACGGCTGCCGCGTTAAATCGGTGCCTCAAGAACTCAACGCCGACAACCCTCTTGAAGCCCGACTAGCAAAGCGATACCTCGCGCTGCGGAGAGAGAGATTTCTGAGCGGGGCGGCGTCAGCCCCCTGATTCTTGGGCGTAAGCCCGTTTTCAAAGAAACAGGGGGCTGACGCCGCCCCGCTCAGAGGTTTCATCAAGGGTCAAGCCGGACCTCCGCCACACTCAACCTCAAGCGCGCGCCGATTGCAGGACGCGCAGTTCTTTGGGGAGCGGGAACGAGACGTGTTCCTCGCGCGTCGTGATTTCGTCGAGAGTCGCTCCGTACCGGCTCTTCAGCCACTCGATGCAGTCTTGCACGACTTGCTCGGGCGCGCTGGCACCGGCCGTGATGAGGACCGTTTCGGCGGACTCGAACCACTCGGGTTGCAACTCATTCGCGCCGTCGATCAAGAAGGCGGGCTTCTGAATCGATTCACCAATTTCGCGCAGGCGGCGGCTGTTGGAGCTGTTCTGACTGCCAAGCACAATGACCACGTCGGCCCGCTCGGCCAGTTGTTTCACGGCGTCTTGGCGGTTGGTGGTCGCGTAGCAGATGTCTTCCTTGGGCGGGCTTTCGATGCCGGGGTACTTCTGCTTGAGAGCCATGATGACGCGCCCGGCCTCATCCACGCTGAGCGTGGTCTGCGTCAGGTACGCGATCTTCGCCAGAGCAGGCAGCGTGAGCTGAGTGACCTCTTCGGGTGTCTCGACCAGTGTGATGCTGGCCGGGGCTTCGCCCATCGTGCCGATCACTTCATCGTGGCCCTCGTGGCCAATCAAAATGATGTGGTAGCCGTCGCGAGCGTACTTGATCGCTTCGAGATGGACCTTCGTCACCAGCGGGCAGGTGGCATCAATGGTCTGCAACCGGCGGGCTTTCGATTGATTCCGAATCTCGGGCGAAACGCCATGCGCCGAGAAGAGCAGAATCGAACCTTCCGGCACTTCGTCGATCG
Organism: Schlesneria sp.; assembly: GCA_043746775.1. Taxonomy (GTDB): domain Bacteria; phylum Planctomycetota; class Planctomycetia; order Planctomycetales; family Planctomycetaceae; genus Schlesneria. Next base: position 375 of record JAYTQJ010000160.1, on the reverse strand, counting down.
TGTTGACGAACGTCACGCCCTGTTTAGTGAAGCGTTCGACGACGTACTTGTTGTGGACGATCTCGTGATACACGAAGACCTTCGATCCAAACATCCGAATGGTCTCGTCGAGGCACTCGATGGCCATGTTGACGCCGGCACAAAAACCACGCGGGTTCGCCAAGAGAATCTTCATCACTGCGGCCACTCCATGTCGAAGGGGATCGTCCTGAGCGAGGGATTCTAGGCGGTCGTCGAATCAACGTCAGTGGTCAGGCACTCCAAACTTCCAACGACGGGGGGCTGACGCTCAATGGCACTGACTTTGTCTTTTACCCCGTGAGCGGCAAGGCGCTAGCCGCCGGTTTCTGAGCTGGAAAAGAACCGGCGGCTAGC
>JAYTQJ010000159.1:0-4913 GCA_043746775.1 Schlesneria sp. | reverse complement strand
CACGCCCCTGATCGGGATCTGGGATGTGGTCGTCGGGAAGATGTTCTCCGAGACGATTGGCCTCACTCGCAACGAAGCCGACTTCGTGAACCACATCTGTGTGATGGTGGCGACCGATCCGACCGTGCCGTGGCGGATCGTGTTGGATCGCCTGAACGTGCATTGGTCGGCGCAGTTGGTCAAGTGGGTGGCCGCGATCTGCGGCATCCAAGATGAATTGGGAGTCAAAGGCAAATCGGGCGTGTTCAAGAACCAAACGAGCCGCCGCGCGTTCCTGTCAGAACCGAGCCACCGCATTCGTTTTGTCTTCCTGCCAAAACACAGTTCGTGGCTCAATCAGGTCGAGGTTATCTTCGGTGTGGTGAATCGAAAGATCATGCGTCCGGACGACTTCAAGTCGGTCCCCACCGACGTCGAAGCCACCGCCCAAATGTTGAACTGGCACAACTCGCGCTTTGATGGACGATCAATTACGACCTGCGGCACTAGTGTGAAAAGCCCTGAATAATCCCGGCTAGCCCCGGTTCTCGGCAGAACAACCGGGGCTATCGCCCTGCGGCTGATTTGCGGGACACAACCTAGATCAACTATGGAAATGCCGTGAGCAATGCGGCGAGATTGGCCGTGAATGCGGCATTCGTGATGAGGCCATCGGCGCTGAGCGTGTCGGGTGCGACGACGGATGACGGGCTGTCAATTCCAACGCCGCTGAACAGTGAATCGGTATCACCGTCGCCAGAGATCGTGTCGTTGTCGGCCTCGCCGGAAAGGATGTCGTCGCCGAGTCCACCGAACATTCGGTCCCCGCTCCACCGACGAAACGATCGTTGCCGATGGCGTAGCGGTTAAACATCTCACTCATGACCGCCTGAGGTATAACTTGATGTCCGACTTCTGAATTGTGCCTCGCACCAGCGTGCCGCTTGGAAAAGCTCGATGTCGCGGTGCGGTGCGGCGATGAGTTGTAACCCCAGCGGCATCCCGTCGGGCGACAGGCTCATCGGGAACGTGATCGTCGGGAAGCCGAGGAAACTCCACGGTGAGTTCATACACGGATCGCCGGTTGTCTCTGGCGTCGGAGCCGCTCCGGGAGCGGCAGGACAGATCCAAATTTCCTTACCGATCGCCGCTCGCGCTTTGCGGCGCAGGTCGCGTTGAAACTGAATCGCGTCAGCGTACTCAGCAGTCTTCACGGCGAGGCCCTCTTCGATCAACGCGCGAATGCCGGTCGTGAATTGTTCGGGATGTTGCGGCAATCGTTCGCCCTGCGACATCGCGATCTCGACCGCCATGATCGCCCGATGACAGCGCCATAACTTGGGCAGTTCGAGTTCATCCGCGTAATTCGATCCAGGACAAGCACCGCGTCCGACCAAGTGAGACACGGCGTTCTTCATCGCCTCGACCATGACCGGTTCGACCTGTTCTATGAACCCTTCTTCGAGCCACAACAAGCGCAGTTCGCACGACTCCGAGGTGTAATACGAAGTTCGTTCGCGTTTGATGATCCCTTCCTCGAATGACGTGTTGAGCAACGCGCGAAACGCCGCTTGCATCCGTTGCGGAGCCAGCGCGGTCATCAGGCAATTCAAGTCCTCCACAGTGCGTGCCATCGGGCCGGGGTGATCGAGGCTCGGTGCAAACGGAAACATCCCCGCTCGACTGAGCAACCCAAACGTCGGCTTGTAACCGGCGATGCCACAGAACGACGCGGGCCGAGTGATCGAGCCTCCCGTCTGCGATCCGAGTGCTCCCAAGCACATGCCAGTTGCGACCGCCGCCGCTGAACCGCTCGATGAACCTCCCGGCGTGCGATCGAGATTCCACGGATTGCGTGTCGGTGGCGGATCGAAGAACGCATACGGCGTCGTCACCGTCTTGCCGACAATGATCGCTCCCGCGTCACGCAAGCGTTGAACCATCGTGGCGTCTTTGTGCGCCGCATCAGTCACGCGATTTGGAATGCCCGCTGCTGTCGGTTGTCCCGCGACGTTGTAAATGTCTTTCACGCCGACCGGGATTCCGTGCAATGGCCCGCGCCAGTTCCCATGTCGCAGTTCGGCATCCAGTTCATTCGCAACTTGATCAAGCTCTGCGCCACCGACTCGCACCCAAGCCTGCACGCTCGGCTCAGACTCGCGCATCTTTGAGCGGCAGCGTTCGAGCACTTCGCCACACGTCAGCCGCCGCTCGCGAATCGCGGACGACAGACCAAACAACGTTTCTTCAACCGGTGGAGTCAAACTAAGCGGCATGAAAGGGGTCTCCGGACAAACAAGATTTCGCGCCAGACTAGCCGCGCGGATCGCCCAGACAAAGTGAGCCGCCAACGAACGTGTGAGCCGGCCACCAACTATCAAGAAGAGGAAGATCAAGAGAATTCACCACGGAGGCACAGAGAGAGCTTGTGAATCAATGGAGACTTACAGGCTCAAAGAGAGAAGCCTGAATCACGACTCGCTGCTGATCCTCCCTCGTTTCTTCTCCGAGCCTCCGTGTCTCCGTGGTGAGTCTTCCTCTTCTCCCACCTCTTCGCCCCCTGCGTTGAGGCATCCACCCCTCGTACCTACAATCCCGCCCGAACTTTGCCGGATGGGGCTTGGATGCTCCTCACGAAATCCGGCGTGATCTTCTCTGATAACACGGAACGAAAGCGAAATGGCGAGTTTCATCTTCACGAGTGAATCGGTCAGCATGGGGCATCCCGACAAGGTCGCGGATCAAATTTCCGACGGCGTGCTCGACGCGCTGCTGGCTCAAGACCCGCAATCTCGCGTGGCGTGCGAAACGCTTTGCACAACCGATACCGTGGTGCTCGCCGGTGAAATCACTTCGCAAGCGAAAGTCGATTACGTGCAGGTCGCTCGCGACGCGGTGCGCGATATCGGTTACTCGAACGTCGATGTCGGCTTTGATGCTGAAACCTTTCGTTGCTTCGTGGCGCTGCATTCGCAAAGCCCGGACATCGCGATGGGTGTTGATCGCGACGGAGCCGGGGACCAAGGTCTGATGTTCGGTTACGCCTGCGATCACACTCCGGAATTCATGCCGGTCCCGATCGCATTGGCCCACCGCATCATCAACAAGTTGACCGAAGTCCGGCAGAAGCGAGTCGTCGATTGGTTGCGTCCGGACAGCAAGAGCCAAGTCAGCGTCGAATTCCGTGACGGCAAGGCGGTCGGAGTGACCGCGGTGGTCGTTTCGACGCAACACGCGGCGGCGGTCACTCAAGCTCAGATCGCTGACTTCGTGAAGGCCGAAGTGATTCGCCCCAGTGTTCCCGCCGAATGGCTCACCTCGGTGACCAAGTACCACATCAACCCGACCGGCAACTTCGTCGTCGGCGGTCCTCACGGCGACTGCGGTCTGACCGGTCGCAAGATCATCGTCGATACTTACGGCGGCTGGGGCCGACACGGCGGCGGTGCCTTCAGCGGTAAAGACCCCACGAAGGTCGATCGCTCGGCTGCGTATATGGCTCGTTACGTGGCGAAGAACATCGTCGCTGCCGGACTTGCCACCGATTGCGAAGTGCAACTCGCCTACGCGATCGGCGTTGCTGATCCGGTCAGCATTCGAGTCGATACCAAGGGAACCAACACGATCAGCGAAGAGAAGATCGCGACGCTGGTTCGCGACAACTTTCCGCTCACCCCGCGCGGCATCATCGAGCATCTGCAACTGTGCCGCCCGATCTTCCGCAAGACCGCGCACGGCGGCCACTTCGGCAGGAACGATCCTGATTTCACTTGGGAAAAGACGGACAAGGCCGACACGCTGCGACGTTCGGCTTGATCACTCTGACGATTTCCAAGTAAAGAGCCGCCAACCCTCAATCAACCAACCCCGCCGAGCTTGCCTCGGTGGTTATCGGGCTTTTGCACTACGGCGATCTTGATGCGGGATAAATCACTTCGTAGTGCAAAAGCCCGAATCCACTGAGGCAAGCTCAGTGGGGGGAGCATCGCTTTACTGAGGCACAAGGATTGTGCCCCTGCTCATCGCGAAGGATCGCTGTCATGTCGAGTTCGGAACGCCAACGTCATTCTGCCGCCATACTGATTTGGACCGGCGTGATTGTGACGACGACGGTCCTCTTCTCGCGGCGCATGGCGGGTGAGTTCTCGCTGGCATCCGCTTGGCCAACGGTCTTCGTCAGCCTGATCTCCACCACGTTGAGCCTCACCGCCTGGGGCTTATTTCATGGCGTTCGGAGTGCAGTCGCCGACATGCGGCGCAATTGGTTAATCGCGTTCGTCGCTTGGTTACCGACGTGGCTCAGTGGTCTGGCCGTCGCACCGGTGAGTTCGCCGTTTGCTCAAGGTTGGCTGATCGGTGTCGCGCTGACCTCGGGCGGCTTGTTTGCACTCTTCGGACAGTGGCCTCTCGAACCCGGTCATCAAACGAGCGGGGCGGCGTCAGCCCCCCGGTTTGCATTCGATCACGCAGCCACCGAGGGGCTGACGCCGCCCCACTCGCCAATTGTCGCTGAGTCCTCATCAGCGTTCGCCGTCTTCGATCCACTCACTGATGATGACGACGAATCAACTGACGGACACGTCACACAGCGAATGACTCGCCAGACATTGCCCGATGGAGTGGAAGAGATCGAAGGGTCAGTTCGAGTGCTGTTTGCCGTCGGCCAACGAACCGTTTCGGTCCATGTTCCGTTCGCTCCGCCGTTCGCAGTCACTCCGCAAGTGGAATGCGAATTGGTCAGCGATGAAGACGTCCGTTGGAAAGTTTCCGTCGTGTACCCGTATGGCATTCGGATCGAATTGAAACGAAGTGCCAGCGATGCGGATGCGGAGGTCGAGCTGAGTTATTCCGCGATCTGCGAGCAGTCAAAATCGGACGCCGCGTGATCAGCCTTTGTACGTAGCCGTCAATCTACCAACCCCACCGAGCTTGCC
>JAYTQJ010000158.1:0-11537 GCA_043746775.1 Schlesneria sp. | reverse complement strand
GCGCGATTGTCATGGCGGTTTCCACATTGCACGGCCCGTCGAAGCTCCGTGACCGTGGCACCCCAGATTGAAAAACGCGTTGCCCACGCGGTGAAACGAGGAGGTCATGAGTCGTTTGAGACGACTCGCACACGGACGTTCCGATGGATGGATCTGTTGTGGGCGACGTTCGCTTGGCCGGGCTGGGCGCGATACGTATGCTCTCTGCCCGCTAGCAGCCCGATGCGGGATACGTGGAGTACGATTTCATCGTGCTCAAACCCCTTGGTTTGCCGGCACGTTGGAAACGTGCCCCACGTTTTCGACCGACTTCCAGACCACAGACATGCGGCTCGTTCGGCCGCTGCGATTCTTTTCCTTCACTTACAGACACTTCATCACCATGTTTCGAGTTCTGATTACCGACGATCTCTCGCCCGCTGGTCTCAAAATTTTGCGGGAGACTCCCGGCGTGGAGGTCGATGTCCGAAGCGGCAAGCACACGCCCGAGCAAGTGCGCGAGTACCTGCAAACGGCGGACGGCATCATCATCCGCAGTGCCACGCGACTGACGCCCGAGATTTTGAAGGACCAGCCTCGGCTGAAGGTCATCGTGCGCGCGGGCGTCGGTGTGGACAACATCGACCTGCCTGCGGCGACGCGCGAGGGGATCGTCGTGATGAACACGCCGGCGGGGAACACGACCTCGACAGCCGAGCAGGCAATGGCGCTGCTCCTCGCGATGGCTCGCAACATCGCTCCTGCTGCCGCTTCGGTGAAGGCGGGGAAGTGGGACAAGAAGAGCTTCACGGGGACGCAACTCGCCGGGAAGACGATCGCCGTCGTGGGACTCGGCCGTATCGGACTGACGGTCGCTCGCCGGTGCAAGGCGTTCGAGATGCAGGTGCTCGGCTACGACCCGTTCCTGTCCGAAGAGCGTGCCCGGGCTGAAGGGATCGAACTCTATCGCGACATCGACGACTTGGTCGGCAAGTGCGATTTCCTGACGGTTCACACGCCGATGACTCCCGAAACGGAAGGTCTCATCAACGCCGCCCGCATCGCCAAGATGAAGAAGGGTGTGCGACTGATCAACGGCGCACGAGGCGGGATCATCGACGAGTCGGCCTTGGCGGCGGCCATTCAATCGGGACATGTCGCCGGTGCCGCGCTCGATGTGTTCGTCAACGAGCCACCCACCGATTGGTCGCTGGCGCAGATGCCTCAGGTTCTCGCCACGCCACATCTCGGGGCCTCGACCGACGAAGCTCAAGAGTTGGTCGCTGTCGAAGCGGCGGAGATCATCACCGGGTTCCTCGTCCGGAATGAAGTCCGGCACGCGGTCAACATGGCTCCGATTTCAGCCGCTGAGATGGCCGACATGCACCCGTACCTGGACCTTGGTCGCCGTCTCGGCCTGCTGCTCTCGCAACTCAACAAGGGTGGCGTTCGCGGCGTGAAGTTGCAGTTCAAGGGAGAGGCCGCCGCCAAGAAGACGAAGCTGATCTCGAACGCCTTCGCCACGGGACTGCTCTCAAACGCCTTGGCCGACAACGTGAATATCGTCAACGCGGACATGCTGGCGAAGGAACGCGGGATTGAGATCAAAGAGGAGCTGTCTCACGAAGTCGGCGACTTCTCGACGCTGATTTCGGCGACCGTGACGACCGACTCGGGCGAACTGACCGCAGCGGGGACGATCTTCGGGAAGCAGTTCCTGCGACTGGTCCGGCTCGACCAGTTCCATCTCGATGCGTACCTCGACGGACTGCTGCTGCTCTACCGACACATTGATCGCCCCGGCGTGATCGGGTTTATCGGCACGGTCTGCGGCAAGCGCGGCGTGAACATCGCCCACATGGCCCTCGGTCGCGAAAAGAACGAACCGGGCGGAGACGCCATCGCGGTTCTGAACCTCGACAACGAACCCGATGCCACCGCGTTGGAGGAAGTCGCACAGAACCCCGCCGTGACGGGCGTGCAACTCGTCAAGCTCCCCAAGGCGGGCGAGCCGCTGCCGTGGCTGGTCACTCGGTGAAGTAGTTGTTTACCCTGAAGGACGGGCATGGAGGCTCTGGTGTGTCGTGGCGATGGAAACGAGCAAAGTTTGACCTCGGCTTGGTAGCACCATAATTGGCCTTGGTGAGGCTGGTCGTTTCACTATCATTCGCCCCTCTAACTCCTCTCCTAATCAATCTCTTTGCATCAAGGCTTCATCACGGATGATGAGCGACCTATGGTGTTCGCACGCCGCCGAACGGTGCCGCCTTGGCGTCTTTCGTTTGCCGCGCGCGGGCTTTGTGATGTTCTGCCTCGTCCCGCCGATTTTTTCGGTGGGCTGTGGAACCACGCGCATGTCCGACACTCTGCGAACTGGTACTGAGCAGGTCTTGATCTCGACAGCGATTGATCGGTCCATCAATGACATGGACTTCTCGCTCTTGGAGGGAAAAGACGTTTACTTCGATCCGCAGTACCTGAAAGGGGCATCCGACGAGGGCTACATCGTCAGTTCGATCCGTCAGAAACTGTTGGCAGCGGGCGTGTATCTCAAGAGCAATCGCGAACAGGCAACTTATGTCGTGGAGGCCCGCGCCGGAGCGGTCGGGACCAATCGTCAAGACGTGCTGCTGGGAATTCCTCAAACCAATCTGCCGACATCCGCCGTCATGGGTGGAGTCCCCTCGGTGATTCCCGAGATCCCGTTGGCCAAAAGCACTCATCAACGAGGCGTCGCCAAGCTGGCTGCCTTTGCCTACAACCAAGTCACCGGCCAAGCAGTCTGGCAGTCGGGGTCGTATCCCATCACTGCCGATTCGCGAGACACCTGGGTACTCGGCGCGGGACCGTTTCAGCGTGGCACAATTTACGACGGAACCAACTTTGCCAGTCAGCGCGTGATGTGGCCTGCGGGGGGAGGCCCCAAGGAAGAGCAACGGCCACCCGCGCCGGGTCTGTCGGTGACCGCCTCGTCGATGTTTGGTGAGACACCGGGTCTCGTGCCGCCGTCTCCACCGGCTGCGTTTACTCAGAAGTCGGCGGGGCATTCGATCAGCCCTGCCTCGTTCACGCCTGCTGTTCCGCCAAGCCAACCGCAGCCGGGCCGCATCCCCGTTCTGACGCCTCCCACTTCGACAACCAGCGCGGGCAATTCGGGGTTCACATCGAACACGTTTGGCAACGGGACGACATCCGATCCCAAGCTCGGTACGGGCGGCAGCGCGGCCGCTGCGGGACTAATGATCTTGGGCAATGGTGCGCGCGAGTGAGCCTTCGCGCGGCAAGGCGGCATCCGCGCCTCGTTCACTTTGCCAGAGCACGTCGCAACGGGCAGATGGCAGGATCGACGGCAGTGCCCGTGCGGTACGAGTTCAGCATCGCGCGCGATTGCTCTGCGAGCATTCGACGGACCTCGCGCCGCTGGCCTTTCACCCGCGCGATCTTCATCTCGTCGTAGCCTGTCGTTTGATGACGCAGCCAGGCGATCACGGCCGACTCCGCGCGACGCTCGATCGGTATCCGCTCGGTTCGCGCCACAGTGCCGCTGCCGACGGGAGTGGCATGTTGCGTCACAGCCTGCGCGAGTTGATCAGCCAACTCGGCGTATCTCGGAGCGAAACGGAGGAATTCGACGACGGCCGCGCAAAAATCTTCGACGTACTCGGTCTGTTTGTTCTCACGGCGGAGGGCACTCGAAGCCATCCGCTTGGCATAGGCATCGGTCGAACGCTCAGTGGCCAGCTCGGCGCGAATCGTCTCAATCCGCGCGGTCGGTGCCCAGACACCGCGCGAGAACAGCTTGCGCCCCTTCTTCTCTTGCACGGTCCACGAAGGACCAGCCGCCTTGACGCGCCGCGTTACGCCCGCGTCTCCCGGAGGAAGCAAACTCCAATCAGCAGGAACGTGGTGGACCAGCCCATCCGGCGTGCGCACCGTGCGCTCTGTGGGACCGGGTGCCGCAATCAAAGTCTGGTCGGACATGGTGGCCTTGAATGAGAGCTTCGTGGAGTGACTGACCCCAGCGTGTGGTCAGGCTCGCCTGCCCAAGCGGTGGTGGCAAAAACGGGCAGCCGAGCCGCCTACCCTACGGAAATGCCGGAGTGATCGTCACGACTCGACCGCGCCCGGTTTGTCACGTTCGACGACGAACGTCTTGCGTGTGACGAGCGGTGCGTCGGGCTTGGTGACGAACGGGACCGTTTGGTAGCGCGAGGTCCACGTCTTAGGAGTCACCTCACACGAGACGTAGCCGCGTTCAGCGTTGAAGTACTTCACGAACGGGTTCTCGCTGCGCATCTGCGGTGCGCTTTTGGGTTGATCGACTCCGTCGCCGCTCGAACTGATCGACGTGCCGACGAACTCGGTCCCGACGATGGGTGACTTCTCGTCGTCGCAGTTGACCTGCAAATCGTTGACCCAGTTCGTGTGGATGTCGCCGGTGAGGACGATCGGGTTGAGCGTCTTCCGTTCGGCGAAGAATTTTAGAACACGCTGGCGGTTGGCTTCATAGCCCGGCCATTGGTCCATGCTGTACGCCTTCTCGTCCCCCACGAGACGATCGACGCGAGCCATCATCACTTGCTGAGTCAGCACGTTCCACGCGGCGGGCGAAGCGTCGAGCGTCTTGTAGAGCCACTGTTCCTGAGCGTCACCCAGCAGTGTTCCTTTGGGATCGAACGCTCCCGCGCACTGTGGCTTGTTGCCGTCGCCGCAGGGCTGGTCGGTGCGATACTGGCGCGAGTCCAAGATTTGAAAGCCCGCGAGCCGACCGAACGCGACCTGTCGATAGAGCAGCAAGTCCGGCCCCTTGGGAAGCTGTGCTTTACGGAGCGGCATGTGTTCGTAGAACGCCTGATAAGCGAACGCGCGGCGGAAGAGATAGGTCTCGGGAGACTCGTCGGCTTTCTCGGAGATCGCTCCCGCGCAGTTGTTGGCGAATTCGTGATCGTCCCATGTCATCAGCCAAGGACACATCGCATGCGCCGCCTGCAAGAAGTTGTCGGTCTTGTACTGAGCGTGCCGGTTTCGATAGTCCTCCAACGTGTGCAGTTCCGGCCCGACATGCTGCCGAACCTGCTTCTCCTTGCCTGCTCCTTCATAGATGTAGTCGCCCAGATGCGCGATCAGGTCGAGGTCTTCCTTCGCCATGTGCTGGTACGCGGTGAAGTAGCCACTCTCGAAGTGCTGGCATGAGGCGAAGGCGAACCTCAGCCGATCAGGCAGTTCATCGGCGCGCGGTGCCGTTCGAGTCTTCCCCTTCGGACTGACCTCACCCGCCGCGCGGAACTGATACCAGTACCAGCGTCCCGGCTGGAGGCCCGCGACTTCGACATGGACCGAGTGCGCGAGTTCCCGCGCCGCAACCTCCGTTCCCTGTGCGACGACCTTCGTCATCGCTTCATCGTCGGCGACCTGCCAATCGACGATAACGTTCTCGTGCGGCATCCCGCCCCCTTCGAGCGGCTTCGGTGCGAGTCGCGTCCACAGGACAAAGCCATCCGGTGACGGATCACCCGACGCGACGCCCAGCGTGAACGGGTAGCTCGGCAACTTCACGCCTTTTTGAGCAATTGCCGAAGTCGTTCCCGTGAGCATCGGCCACGCGGCAGCGGCGGCTCCACCAGCCAAGAGGAAATCGCGGCGCGACCAAGCCCGACCGGGCAGATGAAGACGTGGCAAAGACATGGCTCAGGTTCCCAAGATGATTGAGTAACTCGCTCGACAACGATGGCCACTCTAAGTGGAGCCGTCGTGGATCGGCAACCTCACGGGTCAGTCTTGGCGAGCTGTTCATCACTCACACACGGAGCATTCACAGTTCGTGAGCCACTGGCTCACTCGACCACGGGTGGAATTGACTTGCCGTGCGGGTCGATGGATGGCTGATTAAGTTCCTCGGCGAGCTTCGCTTGCAAGGCGGGGTCGAGGAAGTGTTCGACACGCTCGGCCGTCGCGTGAAGTTGTTCGCCGGGAAGGTCGAAGTGGCGGGCCATGTACGACTCCCACAGTCGGTGCGAACGCACGATGTCCTGCGCGAGGCGGCGCCCCGCGTCGGTCAGTTCGTCACGCAGGGTTCCGATCTGAATCAGACCTTTTCGCAGCAGGCGACGGCGGGCGATCCAAGCCGCCCACGTTCGAGGCAGTTCGCCCCTCATGTCGGTAACTCGTTCTAGTTCCTCGCGGCGATACAGTCGGCCGAGCAAGTCTTCGCGCGCGATTCGCACTTGTAGTCGCAGTTGATCGACCAGTCCTCGCACCAGACCTTGCTTGGGATTGGCGATGACCGCGAGCAGGAACAGCACGCCGGTCGTCACGGCCATCATGCCTGCCGTACTGGCGTCGTCGATGCCGCGCAGCCCGATGCGCGAACAGATCATGGACGGCAGCGTCAACGCGCCGACATGACCGAGTACCGCACCCACCGCCGCGATGAGCGGTGCGAGGACGAGCAGCAATGACAGCCGATTCGTCAGCAACCGTGCCGTCGCTGCGGGAACGATCAGCATCGCAATGACCAAGATCGCTCCGACTGACTCGAACGCCGCCACGACTGTCGCTGCGGTCACCGTCATCAGCGCCAGCGAAACCCAGCCCGCGCGCAGCCCCTGCGATTCCGCCAATTCCGCGTCAAACGTGGCCAGCCGCAGTTCCTTGAAGAAGACGAGTACCAGTAGCCCGTTCATCAACAACATTGCCGCGTTGACGATCGCGCCGCGCGGAATGCCTGTCCCGGCGAGCGTATCGAACGCCGTGGTTTCGAGGTTGCCGTACAGCACGCAGTCGGCATCGACGTGCGCGCGACTGGCAAACAGCCGGATCAGCAGCAACCCCAGCGCGAACATCGACGTGAAGACGACTCCCAGCGCGGCGCTCCGCTCCAGCCGTCCCCAACGCTGAATGAGTTCCGTCAGCAGCGCGGCCACGATTCCCGAGACCGCAGCGCCGACGAACAGCACCGTCTGACGACGTGCCACGCGAGCCAAGTCTCCGGTTACACTCTGCGCGATCGTTCCTTCAACGGCCTGTCCGACAACATTCGTCGCGCTCCGATCCGACTGCTCGAGCCAGTTCATCCCGAGAAACGCGACGACAATCCCCGGCAACACCGCGTGACTGAGCGCGTCTCCCAACAAACTTTGGCGACGCAACAACAGCCACGTCCCCGGCAGCGCGCACGCCATCGCAGCCAACGCGCCGGTGATGGCGATCCATGTATCTAGGCCCTGCCAGCCGGAGAGCAGTCGTAGAAACTCAGCGATCATGATGGGGCGTTTCTGAGGGTGTCAGGGCGAGGAAGTGAACCACGGGGAACACGGGAGGACACGGGGAAGGCAAGTGCGAAGTGAAAAGTGAGCAGTGCAAAGTCGGTCGTTCAAGTTGGGTGTTGAACGGCGCTGTCTTTACTCCGAAGGAGTTGCGCCTCATAGCCCAGGGTTGCCCGCGCAGGCGGGCTACCCTGGGAAGGAGAGAGCGGTGCCGATCAACCCTGAAAGGGTTGTGTCCTTCGCGAAACGCCGATGGCGGAACCCCGTTGGGGTACGTGCGCTTCTTGAGCTTTGTTCCCAGGGTAACTCGCTTCGCTCGCAACCCTGGGCTATGAGACGCAACTCCTTCGGAGTAAATCCAAATGCGACCTCGGCAAACTTGGTGCCACCGAAAGTGGGCGCGAGGCTGGTTCGTACCACCTTTGCACTGCTCACTTTTCACTTCGCACTATTTCTCTCCTTGCCTACGGATGCGGACTCACCGGCACCGTCATTCGCAAGGTGTCTTGTTCGAGCAGGCTCTCCAATTGTTCGATCAGCTCGGGTTCGAGGACGTGTTCGATCTGATCGGCCGCCCGGTCCACGCGACTTGGGGCGAGGTCCGCGAAGTGGATCAGATACAGCTCCCACAGCCGATGATTGCGGGCGGCGAGTCGCGCGCGGCGGGCACCTTCGTGCGTGAGCCGGTAGTGATTGTCAGCGTCGAGTCGGACCACGCCATCGCGCACCGCCGCGACCAGCACGCGCGACAGCCTGGCACTCGACCACGCGCGCGTCGTGAGCAGCGACTCGCGCGGGATGGGTGTTGCCGTGAGATCCGATTCGCCCGTGAGAACCGCGCGCCGTTGCGACTCTTCCACCGACTCGAAGCACGCGCGGAGCAGGTCAAGCTGGCCGATGTGTCGCTCGGAATCGCGCTGTTCCAACCAGTGCCACAAGACGCCGCGTTGCCTTCCGAAGATCATGCTCACCGCGAACGCACACGTCCCCGCCAGCACGATCACCGCGCCAGCCGCCAACTGCGGCACGAGGGCACTCACCAAACTTCCCGCCGCCGCGCTGCTCGCGCCAATCAGTCCCGATACGAGCGTCATCGTGCCGAGCCGATCGGTCCAGAACCGCGCGGCCGTCGGTGGGATCACGAGCTGCGCCACGACCAGCAACAGCCCGACACTCGGCATCCCGATCACCGTCACCGCCACGACCAGCGACGTAAGCAACAAGTCCAACCGTCCAACCGGCCAGCCCAACGCGGCGGCATACGCTTCGTCAAAACAGAGGAGCGAGAACTCCTTGAACAGCCCGAAGCAGACGGCCAGCACGAGACCGCTCGCAATGGCGATTGAGACCACATCGCCGACCGTCAGCGCCGCCGCTTTGCCGAACACAAACTCGTTCAGCCCGGCGCTTCCGGTTGGCAGACGCTGCACGATCGTCAGCAGCACCACGCCGAAGCCGAAGAAGATGCTGAGTACGATCCCCAGCGCAGCATCTTCCTTGATGAGCCGGACTCGCTGAATGAGCTTCGCGCACAACAAGCCGCTCGCCGCACCCAAGCCCGCCCCCGCCAGCAACCACGGCGGCGATTTGCCCGTTCCCGGCGCGAGTACCTCCAACACGAGATACGCCAGCGCGACACCCGGCAGCGCCGCATGACTCGCCACGTCTCCGACCAGCGCCTTCTTGCGCAGCAGCATGAACGCTCCGACCACACCGCCACACGCACCAAACAGCATCGTCCCCAACAACACGATCCGTGTGTTGTAGTCTTGCAGCAGGAGGACTCGCAGCAGTGGATCGGTCATGGAGAGAGTCACTTCCCGCTCATCCGGTGGCCGACTTGATCGAGCAGCGCCAACTTGCCGCCGTAAGTGCGACGCAAGTTCTCCGCCGTGAAGACTTGCTCGACCGGCCCGCTCGCAATCCGACGCATGTTGAGCAGCAAGACTTCATCGAAGTATTCGGCCACCGTTTGCAGATCGTGATGCACGACGAGAGCCGTCTTGCCCGCCGAACGCAGTTCACGCAGCAGCTCGACAATCGCCCGCTCGGTCGCCGCATCGACTCCCGCAAACGGTTCGTCCATCAGGTAGAGGTCCGCGTTCTGAACCAAGGCCCGCGCGAGGAAGACGCGCTGCTGCTGGCCTCCCGAAAGCTGGCTGATCTGCCGCGACGCGAACTCCGCCAAACCGACTCGTTCTAACGCCGCCAGCGCCTGTTGCCGATACTTGCGCGACACCGGTTGGAACCAGCCGATCTTGCGATACAGCCCCATCGCCACGACACCGAGCGCGTCGATGGGAAAGTCCCAATCGACGCTCGTCCGCTGCGGGACGTAACCGATTCGCGACCGCATCTCATGGTAAGGCTTCCCGAAAAACGCGATGTCTCCCGACGCGCGCGGCACCAACCCGAGCGCCGCCTTAATGAGCGTGCTCTTCCCGGCTCCGTTCGGCCCAATGATCGCGACCAACTTGCCCGACGGAGCTTCATAGTCCACGTCCCACAAGACCGGACGCCGTTGATACGCCACGGTCATGTCATGGATTGAAAGCGGCGAGGAATGGCGGTCGTCAGTCATGAGCTGGTGTGCGATTCGGGAGTTGAGGGGAAGAAGAAGTTCAACCACGGATTTCACGGAGAACACGGATCAAGATGGAAGCAAAGTGGTGGGCGTTGGTGGCCTTCGATCAACAGCGCTCACCTGAAAGTGAATGCCACTTGTTTGTTCAGCCCGGAGGGCGACACATCGGTCAATCTTCGGCTTCCTCCGTTGTGTCGCCCTCCGGGCTGTGAGTGCTGGTTCACTTTCCCCCACGGCTCGCGCCGTGGGCTACCTTCTGCCGCCCTCCGGGCTAATGATCCATCCTCGTTTTCAGCTACGAAACACTCCGGTAAGTGTTGTCGGTTGAGTCCGATTGGCATTGGTTTTATCCGTACCTTCTGTGCCATCCGTGGTTGCAACTCGCACTCTTCGGCGGTGGCAGCTTCGCTTATTTCGCTTCCAGCTTTCCATCCATTCCCTTCTCAGGTGCGTCGCCTCCCAAGGCGCGAACGATCGTCGTGACGTTGTGGTCGATCATGCCGAGATACGTTCCTTCGTATGTCCCGTCCTGGCCCATCGCATCCGAAAACAGTTCGCCGCCAACGCGCACGGTCACGCCGCGCGAGGCGGCTCCTTCGATGACCGCCTTGATATTCTTCGCGTTCACGCTCGACTCGACAAAGATCGCGGGGAGCTTTCGTTCGACGAGGAGATCGACCAGCCGATTGACATCCGACACGCCCGCCTCCGCTTCCGTGGAGACTCCCTGCACCGACTTCACTTCGATCCCGTAGGCCTGCGAGAAGTAGCCGAACGCATCGTGCGCCGTCACCAGCACACGCTGCGATTCGGGGATCGAGGCGATCGAACGCCGCGCGTAGTCATCCAGTCGAGTCAACTCGGCGCGATACGCCGTCGCCCGTTGGCGGTATTCGTCGGCGTGAGGCGGATCGAGTTTCGCGAGCGATTCACCCACATGCTCGACGCACTGGCTCCACAACGTCGCGTCCATCCAGACATGTGGATCGTGATGATCGCCGAATTCGGGAGGCGTCCGGAGCGAGGCCGCTTTGATCTGCTCGGTCACCGCGAAGACCGGCTTCCCCGCGCGACGCAATTGCTCGAATGACTCACTCATCCGGCCTTCCAGCGCCAGGCCCGAATAGAACACGACCTCGGCATCGTTCAGCCGTTTCACGTCACCGCGCGTCGGCTTGAACAAATGCGGATCAACGCCCGATTCAATCAAGCCGGTGACGGTCCCTCGCTCACCAACAACCTGACGCACGATGTCGCGCACCATGCCCGTCGTCGTGACGATGTTCCGCGCCGAGCCACTGCGCACGGCCGCCGTTTCGCCTGTGGAACTGGCCGCCGAGGAACCTGTTCCCGACGAAGCAGCCCCGCCACTCTTCGCGGACGGCGCTCCACGATCACATCCAACAAACAGCCCTGCACTTAGCATGGCGACAGCGACGACGAACCCGCGATCAAACCGAATTCGCGGCCGGAGATGTTGAGATACGGTAGAGGTAGCCATGAAGGAACTCCCTGACGCACAAAGACAACGAGTGCTAGAAATTTTAGTTTCGACTGGTCAAACAATAGCCCTGCCGGTGATCGCCGTCAATTCTGAGTTCCATCACTGCGGGATCATTGCCTTGTTCGTTTTGCGCAAGCTGTAGGGTGGGACCAGCGGCGCTTCGCCGCGCCGGCCCACCAGGATTTCTCGATGTTTCCTGATGGTG
>JAYTQJ010000157.1:0-27006 GCA_043746775.1 Schlesneria sp. | reverse complement strand
TTTTGCACTTTGCACTGATCACTTCTCACTTTGCACTCCGTTACCACATTTCCGCAGGCCAGTCTCACGACGACGGAATCGAATCTCAGCATGACCTCACCATTGATGGCTTCACCGCCGACACTTGAACACGAACGTTCGCTGCTGCAACGACTGCTCGCGCTGGTCGCCGATCGGGCACAGCGTGAACGCGAAATTGAGACGCTTCACGCCGGAGAGGTCTCCGGTGAGCAGCGGCAATACCACGAAGTCTTTCAACTCTTGACCTCGACCTACGAGTCCGAGCAGGCGACGTTGCAGTACGGTCACAACGGGCGCGTCTCATCAACCGAAGAACGCTGGCAGGCGGAGACCGCCGCCGTGCAGGCCGACTACGAACGGACAATGGAAGAGAGCGATCTCCGCTTCGACGACGAGACGACTCACGCCAAGAAGGAGTACGACGAAGCGACGTGGCTGGTGTCGTCACTGCTCGACGAAGACACCGAGGACAGCCCGCTGGCTCGATTGCAAGCGGTTCAGTTGGGGCGAGTTGCCAGCCGCACAGAGCTGGAAGTGGCGTTGAAGTCGCTCGACGGTTGGTATCGCCAGTCGATCGCGTTCCTCCAAAGTTGTCGTTTGCTGGGCGAACCGGTTCCGCCACGACCCAACACACTGCCGACAGACGCTGTCGGCCTGCATCAAAAATGTGTCGAATCCGTGAGACAATCGGAACCGCTCCATCACAGCCTGATGAGCCGTCTTCTGCCGCGACTCTTTCAGGGCTTCATCCCACTCGTCGCGTTCGTGGTGTTCACCTTGTTGTTGTTTGTCGTGCTGCGTTCCGCCGTCGATCCCGCATGGCTGAGTCTCAAGCTGACGAGAGCCGACCGTGACTGGCAGTTCATCGCGGTGGGAGCCAGCGCGGCGATCAGTCTGATCGGATTGTTCCTGCTGCACCTCGTGGCCGGGCAGCGGGCGTTGCCAGACTTTGAGAAGCTGCTGCAACTGGCAGTCGATGGCGACTTCGCCTACCAACGCTGGACGGTTGTCTCACACCGTGAATTGGAATTGCAGGAGGCCGATCTCGCCCATCAACACGATGTCCGGCAACACAAACGCGACGCAGCGTTGGCTCGCGCTGAGGAACGGCAACGGACGCGACGGCAAGTGGCCGAGGAACGTCACACCACAGAACAGCGTGCCGCGAAGAGTCACTTCCCCGCCCGGCTCGCCGAAATTCAACGGTCGCGCCAGCAGGACCGTCAGCAGGCGGAGAGCCAATTCGAAGGTGCCTGGCGCGACAGTCTGCTCCGTCGCGAACAGGACTTTCGCAACTTGCAGGGTGAGTTCGACAAGCGTGTCGCCGTCAGTCGTCAGGTCTACCAACAGAGCTGGATCGAGTTGATGCGCGCGTGGCGGGCGACGTTGGACGAACTCGGTGCCGAGTCTGATGCGCTGCAAACAGTGCTGCGCCAAGTTTGCCCCGATTGGACTGAGGTCATTCGCAAGCTGGAGTCGCCCGTCGCGGAGTCACCGACGAACGACATCGGTCTGCTGTCACTCGGTCGCATCGTCGCGGACCTCGAACAGCTTGAATCCGGCACGTCACTAGATCCGCGTTTGAAGACAGATCGAACACGGTTCGATCTGCCGATCCTCGTGCCGCTCGCGAAGCAGCCGTCGCTCGTCGTACGCACGAACGCGGCCACGCGCGTGGAAGCCACCGCCGTGTTGCAGACGGCGATGCTCCGGTTTCTCACGTCACTCCCGGCGGGAAAGGTTCGGTTCACGATCCTCGATCCGGTCGGACTGGGAGCCAACTTCGCGTCGTTCATGCACCTCGCCGACATCGACGAGCAACTCGTCACGAGCCGCATCTGGACCGAGCCGCCTCACATTGAGAAGCGGCTGGCCGATCTAACCGAACACATAGAGACCGTGCTGCAAGCCTATCTGCGGAACGAGTACCCGACGCTCGACGACTACAACCGCGAAGCGGGCGAAGTGGCCGAACCGTATCGCGTGCTGGTCGTCGCCAACTTCCCGACAAACTTCACCGAGGTCTCGCTGCGTCGGTTACTGAGCATCGCCGACGGCGGCGTCCGCTGCGGCGTGTTTCTGTTAGTGAGTGTCGATGAATCGCAGCCACTGCCACGCGGGTTCTCACTGACGGACCTGGAGCGTCACGCGATCGTGTTGCGGCTACCAGCGGTCGCGACGAACGCTTCGACACAGGGGAGCTTGTTGCAAGAGTTGATGGGTGCGACGAGCGATTCGGGAGCGGCCTCGAATTCGCCTTCGTCATCGACAAACAGCGTCCGTGTGGCTGGGGTCCGCGCTTCGCAGCCCCCAGAGAACTCGATTGCAGCATCGAACGGAATCTCGTCGCAGGCTGGGGGCGGCGAAGCGGCGACCCCAGCCACACAACTGGCGAGCGACGAGTCAACCCGCTCGACGTTTCGGCTCGACGATGCCGATCTCAATCGGTGGCCTCTGCAAATCGACTCGCCTCCCGCCGCCGACGAGTTCGGTCGGATCGTGCGATTGGCGGGTGAGATGGCGCGATCGGTGCGTCGGGTGGAAGTGCCGTTCGAGCGAGTCATGCCTGCGCCGGAAGCGTATTGGACATCGAGTTCCCGCGCGGGACTCGACATCCCCGTTGGTCGCGCCGGGGCGACGAAGTTGCAGCATCTGCGGCTCGGCAAGGGAACGTCTCAGCACGTTCTCATCGCGGGAAAGACTGGCTCGGGCAAGTCGTCGCTGCTGCACGCACTCATCACGAACGCCGCGCTCCACTACACGCCGGATGAGGTCGAGTTCTATCTGATCGACTTCAAGAAGGGGGTCGAGTTCAAGACGTATGCCACGCAGGGGCTGCCTCACGCGCGCGTCATCGCGATCGAGAGCGACCGCGAGTTTGGCGTCAGCGTGCTGCAACGGCTTGACGAGTTGCTCAAGCAGCGCGGCGACTTGTATCGCCGCGCGGGGGTTCAAGATTTGGCGGGCTATCGCGACGCCCGACCCGACGAATCACTGCCGCGCGTCATGCTGGTGATCGACGAGTTCCAAGAGTTCTTCATTGAAGAGGACGTGCTGTCACAGCAGGCGGCTCTGCTCTTGGACCGACTCATCCGACAAGGCCGTGCGTTCGGTGTGCATGTGCTGCTTGGTAGCCAGACTCTCGCGGGAGCTTATTCACTGGCTCGCAGCACGCTCGGTCAGATCGCCGTCCGCATCGCGCTGCAATGCAGTGAGACCGATGCCCACTTGATCCTCAGTGAGGAGAACTCCGCCGCGCGGCTGCTGTCTCGGCCCGGCGAAGCGATCTACAACGACGCGAACGGCTTGGTCGAAGGAAACCATCCGTTTCAAGTGGTCTGGCTCGATGATTCACAACGCGAAACGTATCTCGGCTGGCTGCGTGAATGGGCGGCTGAGTTCTCGCAACGAGCGACGAGTGATACTGCGGCGAGTGATGTAGCGGCGACTGCTGAGACAGGCTCACGCTGGCCCGACGCCATCGTGTTTGAAGGGAATATTCCGGCCGATCCCCTGGCCAACCCGTTGTGGCTGGAGTCCGTGCGAGTGTTCGCGCAGCGAACACCAACCCGAAGCGTGAGCGAGGACGGGTTCATGGCAGCGAACGATCTGAAACAGGACCAAGACGGTGAGCGAGCCGGAAAGCTTGGCGTGGAATCGTCCTCGCACTCGTCCTCGCTCACGCTTCGGGTTGGTGTTGAGGGTCTCACCAAAGCATCCACCACGCGGCGTTGTTGGCTGGGCGATTCGGTGTCGCTCACGGGGCCGCTCGAATTGCGTTTCGGACCGCGTGAAGGTGGCCCGGTCCTCGTGATTGGTCGCGATGACGAAGCGGCTCTCGGCGTCTTGGCGACCAGCGTGATGGCTCTGGCGGGACAAGCTGCGGGGCAGGGGAGAGCTTCATCCTCAAGACCGACTTACCCGCAGTTCGTCATCATGGACGGCAGCCTGCACGAGAGCGCGGCTCATCGGACGTGGCTCTCCATCGCGGAGGAGGCGAGTGCCGCCGGTCAGATCGGGGGCCAGTCCGCGCTGGTGACCGTTGTCTCACCGCGCGAGACGACTGACACGCTGACCGCACTCGTGAAAGCACTTCACACACGCAACAGCGATGCGGCGGCTCCGGTGTTTGTCGTCGTGTACGACCTCGCCCGGTTCCGCGATCTGAAGAAGGCCGAGGATGACTTCGGCGGCTACGGCGGTTTCGACAAGACGCCGACCGTGAATCCCTCCGCACTGTGGGCCGAGATCGTGAAGGACGGTCCCGCAGCGGGGATCTTCCCGCTCGTCTGGTGCGACGGTTTCCAGACGGCTCAGCGCTGGCTGGGTCGTGAGTTATTGAATCGCTTCGAGACGCGCGTCCTCTTCGCCATGAACGCGAATGATTCCAGCAATCTGATCGACACTCCGGCCGCATCCAAGCTGGGACCGAACCGGGCGCTATTGTCTCGCGGCGATCTCGGCACGCTCGAAAAGTTCCGCCCGTATCGTGCGCCCTCCCGCGACTGGCTGCTCGAATTGACAACCGCCTCTCGCACGGAGATGCGACTCACGGAAGAGGACGTTGAGCAGGCTCGGGCGGCGGCCGTGATCGACTCTGAACCCGTATCACCTGCCTCTGAGAGTGACACTTCCGCTGCGTCTGCTCGCGGCTCGATCGCGACCTCCACGACAGCGCTCACGCCCGCTGAGACCGCCGCCGCAGAATCCTCCGCGACGTGGACCGGCATTGAGAACCTCAACGTCCTGTGACGGGACGCACGCCTCTGAACGCCCGAAGTCCAACCGTTCGGAAAGCCGGATTTCGCTGAAGTGCTCGCACACTGATCGCAATCTGAAGCTGTTCCCACCTTCAGGAAAGATTGGCGAGGTCGATTGAACCGCTCCCATGCTGCGTTACGATCCCGCCGGTCATTCCGCTGGTTGTCACCCGCCTCCTGATCTTGCCGTCGCTCACTCATGCGTTTCATCCGACCGACATCAGCGATCTTGTGCCATCCGCGCCGTGTGCTGCGGGCGAGCGAGATCGTGTCGCGCGGAATGAGGCTGTGTCTCTTGGTCGCGTTTGTCTCAACCAGCATCGGCGTCCCGGTCGGCAACTGGAGTCGGATGGTCGAATCAGACCTCTCGGCCCCGACTCCCTCGTGCCGTTGTTCGACGAGTACACAGCGGGCGGGAAGTTGTTGCTGTGCAAAAAGTCCGACAGGCGCGACGGCAGCCAGTTTGAAGCCGGGCGGTTGCTGTGCGGCTCGTGCGTCGAAAGCGACTTGCGAATTGAAGAAGTCGGACGCCGCGAAGCCCAGGGTGGGCGGATGCTGTTCTCAAAAGACAGCGGCGAAAGCGGGTACTTCGGAAAAGCCCTCCTCAAAAGAGCCCCCCTCATGGACCGCACTTTGTTCCTGCGGGCCGAATGATGAACCGGGTGTTCTCGTCGATCACAGCCCGAAGCTGGTCGCAGAACGCCGCGTCTGGAGTCTCTTCACTCGCGCGGATGAATTGTTTGACGAGTTGATTGTGTTGGTGATCGGCCTCCGCACCGAACCGACTGTTCCCCCACCCGAGTTCTCTCTCCTCGGTTGATGATGGGCTGAGAGTCCGGGCATCGTGTTGAGATGTTCGGCTCCGCCCATTCTGAATTCTGCGTTGCCTGACCCTTGGTTCAACTTGGCTTGGTGCTGAGTCGCCTCGCGCGGTCCAACGCAGGGGCCTTGCCGCGTTCTGGTTGAGCGTGGCGGCACTCCGTTTTTATCAATTCCATCCTGAGGGGGATGTCATGACTGTTTCCAATTTCACCTGTTCCCATCGCACCCGCCGATCTCGCGGGTTTACCTTGATCGAACTGCTCGTCGTGATCGCGATCATCGCGATCCTGATTGCGCTGCTGCTGCCCGCCGTCCAGCAGGCCCGCGAGTCTGCACGAAAGACTCAGTGCAAGAACAACCTCAAACAACTCGGGCTGGCGCTGCACAACTACGAGAGTACGTTTACCCGCTTTCCGATGACTAACGCTCAGAACTATCAGCCCAACGTGCAGGGCTTTTCGCCACAAGCTCGACTGCTGCCCTATATGGACCAAGCGAGTCTGCAAGGATTGCTCGACTTTGAACAACCGGCCTTCACCGGCCCCTTTAACAACCTCGTTCCGAACCCGCTGTTTCTACAGGTGTTCGCCAAACCACTACAGATGATGCTCTGCCCGAGCGATCCCGCGCCCAGTCAGACTGCGGGTGCGGGTGGGGCCGTCTACGGTGGAAACAACTACATGGTGAGCTACGGGAGCGGAACAGGTGCCAATTACGACCTGCGTTGGAGGACGGACGGGATCGTGTACGAGAACTCCAACGCTACGTTCGGCGACATCACGGACGGAACTTCCAACACGGTCTTTATGAGCGAGTCGGTGCGCAGCGTCGGGGCCGATGTCACCATTCCCGCTGGCACGCTCCCCAAGTTTCCGTATCAACTCACGATGAACGGCTCGTCGGGTGTGAGCGCCACTTTGCAAGCCGTTCAGGGATTGGCACCCAGCGGCGGTGCCTGGTCAGCGTTCAGTGTCGGCGGAGTGATTCAGAACCCGGACCTGAACACGGTGTGGCCCACGATGTCGAACTGGCGGGGATCATCGAGCGCGGCACTGCGCGGCCGCGGCGTTTCGTGGGCTGCGTCGGGTGCGCTCTGTACGCTCACCAACGGTTACACCACGCCGAACAGTCGCATTCCCGATCTGGTGACTCACTTCACCGGCTTCTTCGGGCCGCGCAGTTACCACGTCGGTGGTGCTCACGTACTCCTCGGTGACGGCACCGTGCGATTCTTAAGTGACAACATCGACGCCACCACACACCGAAACATCCACAGCCGCGCCGGTGGTGAGCGAGTTGGTGAGTTCTAGGCTGGCGACGTGACGTTGATTCGGTACGTCATGCTCAGCGTTCGGCCTCTCCTTTGATCCCCACTCCCGAAATTTCGCGGAGTGGGGTCTGATCGGCTTCGTGTCGAACGCCGAATCCATTGGATATCGGCACCCGACGACGAGGGCACCGCCTCGGGCCAAAGTAGCCATCATCGCTCCGCGTGATGAGCCTTTCACAAGTAGACGCCTACTCCCTGGAGGCTCATCACGCGGAGCGATGATGGCTACTTTAAGCGAAACACGAAGACGACTCAAAAAGTCGTGATTTTGAACTTGATGGAGTCCAACGAGGCTCCGCGTCAAACCGACGAGGATGAGCCGGGCTGTGTCAGCCCTAGACTTCTCGCTCAAGAATTCCGGGGCCTTACAGCACCCGGCTCACCTCGAATTTAACTGTGATTGATGCGCCGGTTCAGAGCCATTCGGCTGTGATCGCATTCCCACCCAAGCCAATTGGAATTGATAATGACTGAGACTCCACAACCGACTGCTCAAAAATCCTGGCCCGATTATCGGGCCGTGTGGCGCTGGCATTTCTATGCCAGCCTCTTTTGCATCCCGTTCGTCATCGTCCTGTCGATCACCGGCGGCATCTATCTGTTCAAGCCGCAGATTGAGGCTTGGAACGACAGCCCGTACGACCACCTGCAACTGAAGGGAACTCCCGCTAGCGCCGCCGATCAGGTTCGTGCCGCGCTGGCCGCCGTACCCGAATCGTCGCTGAATGCGTATGAGTTGCCGAAGTCACCAAACGCCGCCGCCCGGGTGATCGTCCGGCAAAACGGTGAGGCGATCCGTGTCTACCTTCACCCCGAAACGCTGGAGGTCTTGCACACGTTCCCCGAGAACCAGCGTTTCATGCGGTGGCTCTTTCGGGCACACGGCGAACTGCTCATGGGCGACCGAGGCTCGATGCTGGTGGAGCTCGCCGCGTCATGGACGATCATCATGATCGTCACCGGCTTGTATCTCTGGTGGCCTCGCCAGTCGAAGGGAATGGGAGGGATCGTTTATCCGCGGCTGCGTTCAGGGTCGCGCATTTTCTGGCGAGACATTCACAGCGTGACGGGCGTCTGGATCTCGGCCTTCGCGCTGTTCTTGTTGCTCAGCGGGCTGCCGTGGGCGAAATCGTGGGGCAACTACCTCAAGGCCGTCCGTCGAGTGACCGGCACTGCGGTGGCTCAACAGGATTGGACGAACGGCAGCGAACGTGCAGCAACATCGAAGAAAGAGGCCGATTCGGGAGAGCACGGCGGTCACGGATCGGGTTCAAGTTCCGGCCGCCGACGTGATCGTGGCTCCACACCGTTACCCAAGGATCTCGCCGCCTTCGACCGCATCGCCGCGACCGTGCGTCCACTGGGTCTGTTGCCTCCCGTGTTGATTGCCCCACCGGCGCGCGGTGCGACCCATTGGACGGCGAAGTCGATGACTCCCAACCGACCGTGGCGCGTGAACCTTGTCGTCGATGGAGCGACCGGCGACATCGTGAGCCGTGACGAGTTCAAAGACAAACATCTCATCGACCGGATCGTCAGCACCGGCATCGCGGCTCACGAAGGACAGCTCTTCGGCTGGCCCAACCAGTTGCTCGGACTCATCACAGCCGGTGGTCTGATCTTGATGAGTGTCAGCGGCGTCATCCTGTGGTGGAAACGGAGAGAGCAGGGCGTTCTCGGAGCACCGAAGATCGCGCTCAGCCCGCGATTTTCCTGGAGCCTGATCACGCTCATCGTTCTGTTCGGTGTCTATCTGCCGCTATTCGGCACGTCGTTGATCGCGATGCTCCTCATCGAACGGTTGATCCTCCGCCGCATTCCGGGAGTGCGTCATTGGCTGGGCCTGCATGAGCCGCATCCAAGTTTCCCGGAGGAAGTTTCCGCTTCGTAGTCAGGGCTAATACATTTTTGAAGTTGGGCAGGATGTAGGGTGGGACCAGCGGCGCTTCGTCGCGCCGGCCCACCATGATTTCTCGACGTTTCCAGATGGTGGGCCGGCGCTCGAAGCGAGCTTGTCCCACCCTACAGTGAAAAAGGCGATGCCCCTTCTTCGTAGTTCGTTGTTGTTGGCCCATTCATTTCGTTCGAGGAGGCTGCGGTGTTGCCAAGACGGGTTGTGATCGCAATGGGTTGGGTGTGCGTGGCCGCGTTGCCGGGCTGCGGCGGTAGTCAATCGGTCGCGGGTGGGACCAAGGGCGTTCTGAAAGTCGGCGGCGAGGCGATCAGCGAAATCCAACTGACGGTCCATCAGGTCGAAGGTGGTTCCACGAAGCCCGTCGGATTCGCGGTGACCACCGCCGACGGTTCGTTCGAGTTGCTGAAGACCGGAGCGAGCGGAGCCTTGTGGCTGACACCGGGCGAATACCGTTTCACTATCGAGTCGATCGGCGCACCGATCCAGTTCCCGCAGGAATTCGGCCAGCCTGAGTCAACGCCGCTCAAAGCAGTCTGGTCGGCAAACAACCGCGAACTGACACTGGAAGGCCCCGCCCCAACCTCGACTCGTTGAAATCACGCCCGCCTGCAATCATCCGGCAGTCACTCGGAAAACTGTGTCGAGACGTTCAGCAAAGGAAAGCTTATGTCGAATGAACCGCATCCCCCCAAGAGCGAACTTCGTCGCCGACAGCCCGCGCGAATTGGACGGCAACTGTTACTGATGTTTCTCGGGTTCGTCACCATCTTCTATGGAGTGATCTTGGGGTATCACATGCTTGTGCCACGGCGAGCAGCCACGGAAGCGAATGCTCCCCGCGCGAGTTTGCTCGACCAGTGTCGCGAGTTGTGTCTGGCGTATGGCCTCGTCCCGACCGGGCATCTCGCCAACGATGCCAAGGCGTATCTGAGGTCTGAGAAACCAAGGCCGCTCGTCGAACCGCTACACGAAGTTCTGTCGGACGCGAAGTTCGTTCCCAAGGAATCGCAACCGCATGAGCTACTCGGAAAGACGGCCCCCGATTTTGAACTGCCGGATGACGGTGGCAACCTCGTCTCACTCAAAGCCCTGCTGGACGAAGGCCCCGTGGTCCTCGTCTTCTACTACGGCTACCACTGCAATCATTGCGTCGGCCAACTGTTTGGACTGAATGAGGACTTGCCTCGGTTTGTCGAGATGGGAACGCGCGTCGTTGCGATCAGCGGCGATCCGGTTGAGCTGACCGCCAAGCGGTTCGCCGAGTACGGCCGGTTTTATTTCCCGGTGCTGTCAGACAAGGACAATCGCGCGGCTCAGCAATTCGGCACCTTCCGCCCCGAGTCCGAAGGCCAACCGGAACTGCTGCTGCACGGCACCTTCGTCATCGACACCGACGGCACCGTCCTTTGGGCCAACACGGGCAACAAGCCATTCCTCGACAATCAAACACTGCTGACAGTCATCGCCCGTCAGCACGGACTGATGGTCTTGAGTCCCGCCTCGAAATTGGAAGCCAAACCGGAGAAGTAGGCGGTCGTTGGTTGTTGGCATTGGAATCATGAACGGTATGTCTTCAGCCGCTTGACAGCCGTACCTCTCGGTCAAGTTGAACATCGTCCGGCGAGCGTTTACAAGTCTTCCCGTCCGTGGTCAGACGGGAAGACTGACAGTACGTTGAGGAACATCGCATGAGACTGATCGGCACGGCACGGCGACCCTCGGCCTTTACCTTGATCGAATTGCTGGTCGTGATCGCCATCATCGCCGTGTTGATTGCGCTGCTGTTGCCCGCCGTTCAACAAGCGCGCGAGGCGGCGCGGAGGGTGCAGTGCAAGAACAACCTCAAGCAGCTTGGCCTCGCGATTCACAACTACGAATCGACGATGAGTTGCCTGCCACCGACGGCCGTTGTCGTGCGGTTGGCGAATGGTTCACTCTGGACCAGTTACCTCGGGCCGCATGCGCGACTGTTGCCTTACCTCGAACAGGGCAACACGTACCGGGGGATGAATGTGGACGCCGCGTATGGCGATGTCATCAATTCGGTGGCGGTCGGGCGAATCACCGAGACCTTCCTCTGTCCGAGCGAGCCGAATCGCCAGCCGCAACTTCACGCCACGTTCGGCAACATCGGCGGCGTGAACTATGGATTCTGCATGGGTGACTGGTTCGTCTGGGCCGGACCAAACGGCGGGCCGACAACCCGCTCGGCCTTCGGGGTCAACCTGAGTCGCAGACTGGGCGACTTCAGTGACGGGTTGAGTCAAACGCTGCTGATGTCCGAAGTAAAAAACTATCAGCCTTATGTGCGCGACTGTGGTTCGCTGGCGAACATCAACGATCCGAACAACGTCCCGCCGCCGGATGCCAATCCGCAAACGGTGGCTCCTGAATATGGAGCGGGAGGCTGCGGGTTCTTTCTCAACGCCCATTCTCAGTGGGCCGAGTTGACCGTTCATCACAATGGCTTCACCACGGCGTGGACACCCAACAAGATCACCCCCGGCGGGCCGGGCTACGGCTACCCCGATGTCGATCTGAACAGCCAGCGCGAGCGGATCGGCGGGCCGACATTCGCCGCTGTCACCTCGCGCAGCCATCACGTCGGTGGCGTGCATTCACTGTTCGGTGACGGGGCTGTGAAGTTCGTCTCGACTTCCATCGACGGCCGCGTCTGGCGTGGACTTGGCACCGTGGCCGGAGGCGAAGTCGTCACCGATGGTTCGTATTGAATGACGGCTCCAACACTTCCTTCCCATCAAGCCATCCTTGAAGGTGACTCTCGTGCAACGACTCTTGACTGTCATTCTGTTCGTGTCTTTGGTGGCGGAGCCAGCTCACGCGGCGGACACTCCTACGATCGTTCACTCGTCAATCCACAAGTGGGACTTTGAAGACGACTCGACAGGTGGCGAGTCGTCCGGCTTTCGCACGGCGGTTGGGAACTGGATCGTCGCGAAGGACGGATCGAGCCTAGTCTTAGCACAGACGGCTCAGAACGCGGATGCCGTCTTCAACGTTGTCCTACGGACGGACGTGCTGTTCGCTGACGTGGATGTGAGCGTGCGACTCAAGGCCGTGAAGGGAGTCGTCGATCAGGGGGGCGGTCTCGTCTGGCGGGCCAAGAATGCGCAGACGTACTACGTCGCCCGGTTCAATCCGCTCGAAGACTCGTTCCGCGTTTACAAGGTCGTGGATGGCAAGCGATCACAGCTTGGCAGCGTGAAGGCTCCGGGAGACACCGAATGGCACACGCTGCGTGTCTCCATGAAGGGAAGCAAGATCGGCTGTTCGATCGACGAGAAAATTCGATTGGATGTCGAGGACACTTCGATTCGGGGGCCTGGCCGCATCGGCTTGTGGTCGAAGGCGGACGCCCAGTCGTACTTCGATGACCTGACCGCGACAGGCGAAGTCATCACCGTGACCCCACCGTCTCCACCGGCCGAAACCAAAGAGTTCGAGATCAAGCGCGACCGGCCGTATCTCGGCGGACACGAAGTCGATTTGTGGGGCCTCCGCTGCGGCAACGCCTTCGTCAGCGATGCGGTGACGGAACGCTACATCCGCAACTTCGACAACATGAACGCACACGGCATCAACCTCGTCGGTGCCTACATTCAGGGAGTCAACGCGGGCCACCCGAATGGCGATGCGGGACTGAATGGCTTCACTCGTCACGGCAAGTTACTTCCCGAGGTGGCTCGGCGAATCGAATGGCTGGTGCGAGAAGCCGACAAGCGCGGGATGGTCGTCATGATCGGCGTGCTGACTCCGCGCAAGGATCAGGACTTTTACGCCGACGAGGACATCCAGACCGCCGTCGAAGAGACCGCTCGATTTCTGAAGGCCAAGAAACTCCGCAACGTCTTCGTCAACCTGTGCGATGAGTTCAACCATCCGCTCAACGCCGACAAGCTGCTGCTCCGTGAGCCGGACGGCTTCCGTAAGAAGGACCAACTCACCGCGTGGTTCAAGGCGATCGCGCCGGAGATTGAGATCGGAATCGGGCCTCACTGGAAAACCGACACCGCCGACCATTACCCGACGATGAACGTGCGGATCATCCAGAAGGGAATACCGATTCCGAAGGAGGGTTTCGTCGTGAATGTCGAGCCGATCCGCGAGGACTACTTCAACAACGACGGCATCTTCAACGCCACGAACATCGAAGCCGTCTTCACCAACTGCCGCAACTATCTCGACGCGCCGAACGCGGTGTTCATGTTTCACTCGGGCTTCGTGCAGGGGATCACAAACTACAGCGGCACGGCTCCCCACGGAGAAATGGGCGGCTACGGCACCGGCCCGACCGACCGCGGCATCCGCTTCTACTACGACTGGGTCCGCGACAACGTCGGCCGCTGGGAATATCCCCATCACGTTCCGGCGGCCGAGTTCTCCATCGAGGCTCAAGCTCGGTGAAGGATGTCAGAATTCGCCGACGAGATCGCCGCCAGCGATGGTGCTGGTTGCCTGATAGACGGCGAAGTCCACGTTGTCACCGATGGCTCGAACAGAGCCGTCGCCCATCAGGAAGTTGGAACTTCCAACGTGTGCCGTTGAGACATCGCGATCGTCACTCTGATAGTTGTTGGGCGGATGTCCCGTTTGAAAGAGGACCATGTGGCCGTGATCGTCAGTGGGGTCGGTCCATTCCCGGACGGCCCCCGCCCAAGTTGTCTCGTAACTGAAGTGGACACCATGCGCACCGGCCAATCGAAAAGGACCGTTTTGCCGCTCACCCGCCATCAGCGTGTTGGACAACCCGTCGGAAACATCGCCAAATCTCGTCGAGCTGTTCCGGCTGAACATGCCCCAGCGCGCCTCCTGCGTGTCGTCGAGATCGGGTGGACCGAAGCTGCCGACATAGCAGGCCATCGCGTACTGTTCGGTCGGTACTCCCATTTCAACGAACTTGTTTCCCGAGACCGGGTCCGACGGACAGAGGAACATCTGCAATCGTCGCATGCGCGGCGTGGTGTTCGAGCCGCTCCAGAGTGGCTCGTTCCAATTGAACTCGCCGTACAGCGGTGCCTGATCGACATAGGGCAGGATCATTGCCTGCCAGCCGAATCCGCAGGCATTTCCCGGCGGACTCGGTTTGAAGACGTAACCGGGAGGCAACACACGGTGAGCGTCGGCGTAGTTGTGCAGCGCGATGCCGATCTGATGCAGATTGTTCTTGCACTGCGCACGACGCGCGGTCTCACGAGCCTGCTGCACGGCGGGCAGTAGCAACGCAATGAGCACCGCGATGATGGCAATCACAACCAACAGTTCGATCAAGGTGAATCCGGCTCGGCGACGCATAACGATCCTTTGCGATTTGACTCGGAAATCAGGGCTGGTGATCGTAAATGTTCGTCGCCGAATCAACAATGTAGCGGGAGCCATCGGCACTGAAACGGCGACGGCTCCTCAAACAGTTTTCAACCTTGGAGATCTGCGATGCAACGACGACTGCTGTGTCTGGTGGTGCTGCTGGGACAGGCTGCGATGGCGAAGGCTCACGATACGTGGGTGCAGACGAACACGAACGTGATCCGGACGGGAGACTCCGTGCATGTCGATCTGATGCTGGGGAATCACGGCAACGATCACCGGGACTTCAAGCTGGCGAGCAAGACTTCGCTGACGAACGCCTCGCTGAAGATTCATGCTCCGACGGGCAAGCCGTTCGACGTGAAGGACCGGCTGGTGGATGTCGGCTACACGCCGAAGGAGGGTTTCTGGACGACAAAGTTTGCCGCGACAGAACCCGGCCTGTACTTGGTCGATCACACGGTCGATGCCATCGTGAATCACGGCACTCCGACTCGCAGCGTGAAGAGCGGGAAGACGTTCTTCGTCGTCACGAAGTCGATGGACAAGATTCCGCACGAGCATCCCGGTTACGACAAAGTGCTGGGGCATCCGCTGGAGATCGTGGCCGATGCGAACACCGTCACGCCGATGGGACCGGATGTGCCGATCCGTGTGAAGGTGCTCTTCAACGGCCAGCCGCTGAAGGAGGCTCGCGTCAGCTTCATCCCGCGCGGCGAGACGCTGGCCGAGGGATTCGACTCGACCCACGAACGGAAGACCAACGAAAACGGTCGCTGTTTCTTCACGCCCAAGGAGGGCAACTACTATCTTGTCGTGGCGCATCACTCGACGGACGAGAAGGGCGCGGGCTACGACTCGACCAAGTATTCGGCGACGCTGACGGTCTTCGTGCCGAATGTCTGTCCGTGCTGCGGCGAGTGACCAAGGCAAAATCGATGATGAAGAACTCAATACCAACCCGAAGCATGAGCGAGGACGAGAGTCGACCGACATCCGTCCTCGCTCACGCTTCGGGTTGGTGTTGTTCAAAACACGGCGAAATCAACCGGAGAGTAAACGACGATGAGAGACCTTAAGGGACGAGTGGCTTTGATTACGGGGGCTTCAGCGGGGATCGGCGTGCATGTGGCGCGAGCCTTGGCAAAGCAGGGGATGAATCTCGCGCTGGCCGCTCGACGACCGATCGAATTGGAACAGGTCGCGGCAGAGATGCGCGGTCTCGGTGTGAAGGCGGTGGCGATTCCGACCGATGTCGCCGACGAAGGGCAGCTTCAAAACTTGGTCGAACGGACGATGAGTGAACTCGGTGCGATTGATGTCCTCGTCAACAATGCGGGTGTCGAAGCGTTCCGGAAGTTTGAAGAGCTTCCTCCCGCTGACATCCGGCGCACGATTGATGTGAATCTCACCGCGACGTTACTGCTGACGCGCTATGTCATCCCGCACATGAAGCAGGCGGGACGAGGCCACATCGTGAACATGGCCTCGATCGCGGGGAAGCAGGGGCCAGCGTTTGCAGCCATCTACGGGGCGAGTAAAGCGGGACAGATCGCGTTCACGCAGTCGCTCCGTTCGGAATACCACGGCACCGGCATCAGTGCGTCGGCGATCTGCCCCGGCTTCGCGACAGACGGCGGCATCTATGAAGAGCTGCGCGAGCGAACTGGCAAGAGCGTCCCGTGGTATGTCGGCAGCACGTCGTCGGAAGCAGTGGCCCGCGCCGTTCTGAAGGCGATCAAGTCCGACCGAGCCGATCTGATCGTGAACGTTCCCTCGCTGAGGGGCCTGTTCACACTCTGCTCGCTGTTCCCGCGCATCGGCGAAGCGATCTTCCGCACTGCCTCGCGCAAATATCTGGAACGAGTCGCCTCGGCGCACAAGTGAGGCATTCTTCGTTTAACCGCGTGGGCAACGCCCCGCGCGTCGTGCGACGAGACACGATTCCACGTCGCTGGACGCGCGGGGCGTTGCCCACGCGGTTAAACGAGTCCATCGGCGCGATGAATCTCACACTTTTGACACAACGGACAACATGGACACCACCAAGAACTTCACCACGCTTCTCGACAACGCGACGCTTGGTCGCGTGGAGCGGATGCGGATGCTGCCCATGCGGCGGCGAACGAATCGGAGTCGGGGCGAGCATCTCGCGGGCAAAGGGGGGACGAGTACCGAGTTCAACGACTACCGCGACTACGTGGCGGGCGATGACATGCGGAACGTCGATTGGAACATTTTTGCTCGGCTGAACCGGCCTTACGTGAAGCAGTACCGCCATGAGGAAGAGATGCACGTGGTCGTCCTCATCGATGCTTCGGCCTCGATGCAGTTCGCCGACAAGTTCGAGCGGGCCAAGCAAATCGCAGGCTGCTTCGCCGTGATGGGCTTGATGAACATTGAGAAGGTCAGTTTGTTCGCGTGCCAGCACGCGGGGCAGACTCCGCTGATCTCGCCGCCGTGTACGGGACGGATGAGCATGAAGCGGGTCTTCTCGTTTTTGGAGTCGATCCCACCGGGGGGCGACTTCCCAATTGAAGAGGCCGTGGAAGCGGTGTTGCGGCAACATCGAGGGCGAGGGATCGCGGTGTTGCTGTCGGACTTCCTGACGTTCGGGGCGCTGGAGCGTCCGATGAACATGCTGTTCAGCGCAGGACTCGAAGTCTTCGGCGTGCAGCTTCTCAGCAGCATCGAACTCAATCCGGAACTGACCGGCGAC
Organism: Schlesneria sp.; assembly: GCA_043746775.1. Classification (GTDB taxonomy): domain Bacteria; phylum Planctomycetota; class Planctomycetia; order Planctomycetales; family Planctomycetaceae; genus Schlesneria. The sequence goes on along the minus strand of JAYTQJ010000157.1, from coordinate 10,114 downwards.
CTGCGGTTCGTCGATGCCGAGAACGGGATGACGTTGGATGTCTCGTCGGTCGGCGATCTGCTCGGGTTCTATCACGAGCATCTGAACGGGTTGCAGGAACATCTCTCGACGCTCTGCCGCCAACGGAGCGGCCGGTTCACGTGCCTTGATGCAGCGACGCCGATCGACACGATCATGTTTGATGTGTTGAAGCGGAAAGGGTGGGTGCAATGATGAGGGGGAGGAAGTGCAAAGTGCAAAGTGAAGCGAGCAGAGCAGCGTTGCGGCAAGGGTGTCTTGTCTTCCACTTTTCACTTTGCACTGATCACTTTTCACTTCGCACTGGTCTTCAGCCGTTGAAAGGCCCCCTCACCCTAGCCCTCTCCCCGCAAGGCCGGGGCGAGGGGACAGAGCGAAGAGCCGCGCAACGAGTGCGACGCTCCGATCAAAAAGGAGTCTCGCAATGACGCTGCCCGGTTTCTCCGCGCTGCTCAACGCGTGGTGGTTTCTGCTGCTGATCCCGCTGATCGTCTTCTACTTTTTGAAGCTGCGTCGGCCGCGAGTCGATATGCCGTCGCTCGCGTTGTGGCGGCAGGTCATCAGCGATCAGCGGGTCAACTCGCCGTTTCAAAAGTTCAAACGAAATCTCTTACTGCTGCTGCAGATTCTGTTGTTGTGCTGTCTCGTGCTGGGAGCGATGCAGCCGTACTTGTCGAGCGGGGCGCAGCGGGCGAAGTATTTGCCAGTCCTCATCGACACGTCCGCCAGCATGGCGGCGCTCGATGTCGCGGGAGGCTCGACGCGGCTCGATGAGGCGAAGAGAAAGATCGGCAAGCTGATCGACGACCTCTTGCCAGACCAGCGTCTCTGTTTGATTGCGGTCAATTCGACGGCTCGCAAATTGACCGACTTCACCGACAACAAGCGGATGCTGCGCGAAGCGCTCTCGCAGCTTGAGGTGTCGCATGTGCCGAGTCGTCTCGAAGACGGGTTCCGTCTGGCGCAGGCGCTGTCGCGGGCGTTTCCGATCGAGTCGGTGATGCTCTTGTCGGATGGCAACGTCCCGGCGGATGTCGAGTTCGAGTTGCCGTTCAAGCTGAACTATCAGCGGCTCGATTATGGCGGAGCGAACGTCGGGATCGTGGACTTCAACGCGCGGCGGTCGAAGAGCGGTTGGGATGTCTTCGCGCGGATTGAAGGGACGAAGCAGCCCGAAGGTGAGAAGGGGCCACCGACTGCGAAGACGCTCTGCGAGTACCAATTGTTTCAGAACGGGCAGTCGATCAAGCAGGAGTCGGTCTCGATCGACAATGGCCAGGCCGAGCGGTTGGTCTTCAAAATCTCGACGGACATTGCCGTGTCGTTGGAGCTGCGCGTGAAGCCCGACAGTTTCGATTCGCTGGAAGCGGACAACGTCGCGTTTCTCGACCTGCCGAAACCGAGGCCGCTCGCGGTGTACTGTCCCGAAAATATGGAGTCGTTCCGCAACGCACTGGCCACGATCCCAGACCTCAATCTCTACCCGAGTGGCGAGTCCACGCCATCCGCTGTCGATCTGAAGTTTGCTGATGGACCGATCTCAACGGGACCGCCGGCGCGTGTGTCGTTCAATGTGGGCTACGTGCCGGAAGCGATCGCGTCGTTGTTGGAGGTCGAGCCGGGTCTGGCCGAGATCGTCGATTGGCAGCGGACGGCTCCGCTGCTGCAACACGTTCAACTGCTCGACGTGCAGATTGGCGACCAGCCCAAGCTGACGAAGGGAGCGAGCGAACGCGACTTTGAATTGGCGGGCTACGAGATCCTCGCTCAGTCGCGCACTGGTCCGCTGATTTTGGAGAAGCCGAGCGAAGCGGGGACCGAGTTTCAGTTCGTCTTCCATCCCGATCGCTCGTCGCTCGTCTACCGTGTCGGCTTTCCGATCCTGATCCAGAACGCGACGCAAGTCGCCCTGCAACGCGCGGCTCTGTCGGAGGCGAAGGGAAATCCCACGGGATCGCTGCCGACGCAGAAGCTGCTTGCCGACACGGACTACACCGTGACGGGACCGCATGGGTTCAGTCTGAGCGCGAAGAGCGACGACAACGGTTTCTTGAGTGGCATCGAAGCACCGTTCGTCGGACTGTACGAAGTGAGTGGCGGAGCAGAGCCGGTTCAAGTCGGGATCAGCCTGATGGCCTCGCGCGAATCGTCGCTGGTCTCGGTGGAGAAGCTGCAATTCCCCGAAGTGGCCGTCGCGGCGACCGAGACCACGGTGAAGGGCGACCAACCGTTGTGGGGCTGGTTCGCGCTGGCGGGCCTCGCGTTTCTGATGCTGGAATGGTGGTACTTCCAGAAGAAGCCGAGCGGGGTGCCGGGATGAAGGGGCGAGTCATTGCGTCGTGTGTAACCGACAGTCGCGAGGGACTTCTGAGCGGGGTGGCGTCAGCCCCCTGGTTCTTGGGCGTCAGCCCGTCTTCTGTGGTGCATCCGCTCAATGGAACTTACGTTCAGGTTCTCGGTCGGCCAGTGTCGTCTTTCGCTCCGCGAAAGCACGCTCTTTCGCGGAGCGAAAGGCGACAAACGTCGCATTCGCATTCCACCGCGAGAGCCAGGGGGCTGACGCCACCCCGCTCAGAAAGGCAGCAGAGGGCTGACGCCCAAGAGTCACGCATTGGTTTCGTGCTGTTGGTGTGGCTTGTGGTTTGGATGTTCTCCGTCGGTTCCGCCTTTGCTCAGCAGAAGCCTGCTGCCGAGCGGTTGATGGAGATCGAACAGTCCACGATTCAGCCGCCGGTGGGAGTGGGGCGGCCGATTCCGACGTGGTGGGATGTGAGGTTCAAAGGGACGGCTCTCGTGGAAGGGCGGTTCGAGTTCGTGGTGCGGCACGATGGGAATGTGCTGGCCACGCTCACCACGGAGGAACTGGCACTGACGGGGCCTCAGCAACGGATTCGCGTGGTGCTGCCGCCGGTGGACGATCCGATTGGAGTGGACCAGTTGCAGGTGGACGGGGTGTTTCGCGGCAGGCGGTTCACCGAGAATCTCGGGCGGCATGTGGTGCGTGTGGCGCAGGTCGCCTCGCGCACGTTCGTCGCGCTGACCTCGACTTCGCGGTTGACTCCGAAGCGGTCGAAGGAGCGCGATCAGGTCTTGAAGCGACTGACGTTTGAATCGCTCTCCTCTGCGGACCTCGACGAAAAAGTGAAGACGGTCTACGCGGCGCTGGAACCACACGATCTGCCGCAGGAACCGCTCGCCTACTGTGCGTATGACTTGGTCGTGCTGTTCGGCCCCGAGTTTCGCGCACTCAAGAAACCGCACCTCGAAGCGCTGACGACTTGGGTCCGCGCGGGGGGAAGCCTGTACGTCGAACCGACTGGCGTGTTGGAGCCGTATCACATCGACTTCCTGCGCGTGCTGACGGCGAAGGATGAACGAGGTCTTCTGTTTCAAGCGGACTCGAAGGGGCGGCTGATTCCCGGCACGATCTGGGAAGACGACCGTGTCTTCACCACCAAGGTCAGTTTGGGTTGCGTGGTCATTCGTGTGGAGGAGGAAGAGTCTGAGTCTGAGCCGGACTTCGAGACCGAAACGTGGCGACGTGCGGTCGCGTCGTTGTGGCATCTGCGAGGGGAACAGGTCGAGGCGTTGGTCGAGAACGGGAAGCTCGCGTCGGTGATTTCTCCGCAGTTGAAGTTGATGCAGGACACGGGTGGCCTGCCGAAGGGAACGATCTTGGGAGTCGAGGGGAGTTTGACGGGGACCGCAGTGGTCAGCATCGACACGAATGAAGATGGCCTTGGCGACCAAAAGATCGTGGTCAACGCAGGCATGGTTCAGGCGGGCGGTGCTGGTGGCAATGCGTTGGGATTGAAGCTGCTGACTTCGACCAGTGAGCTGCTCGAACGGCTCATGCCCAACGGCGTGCGGATGGTGCCGCTGTGGTTGCTGGGCTTCATTCTGTTGAGCTTCGTCGTGGTGATCGGGCCGGTCGATTACTTCGGCCTCGGGATGCTGAAGGCTCGCAAGTACACGTGGGCCACGTTTCCAGCGGCCACGATTCTCGTGACGGCGCTCACCGTGTGGGTCTCGAACTCGTACATGTCGGCGGCGGAGGCTCGACGCGGACTGGTGCTGAGCGACATTGGTGACGACGACTCGGTCGTCAGGACGAACCGGTTCGAGCTGCTGTTCCTCTCGGCCTCGCGCGCCGTGCAGACGGATGTGAAACGGGGGCTGTTCTCACCATTGGCCACGACGACGGCGATGGATGCCTTGTACCAGCAGTACGGTCAGTACGGAGTGGCCGTCACACAGCGCGGGTTGCGATCAGGGATCGATGCGCCGGGAGTCCATCGGTCTCCGCCGCATCTGACCGGTCGCATCCCGATCGAATACACCGCGACGCAACAGTTGGCGAAGTGGACTCCCCAACTGAACCGGATGTTCTCGCTCCCCCCGTCCTCGAATACCCCGTCCTCGAATACCGGTGCGACCGATGAACCGCGTGTTGATTGGAAGGGACTCGCCGAGGGACAGATCACGCGCGGGTTGTTGGATGGCCATGCGATCTCGCATGAACTGCTCGGCAGGGTTCGCAAGGAGTTTGGAAACGCAGCGGCTGTTGCGTGTTTGGGTCCGCGCGGGAGCTGGGCCTTCGACCGAGCCGCACTTTGGCAGACGAATGGCCAAGCGTTTGTCGATCCCTCGCTTTCATTCCAGCAACAGCAGCAGTTGGCGGCGATTCGGCAACAGCAGGTTCAACTGGCGCGAATGCAGGCCGGGGCCATTCAAAATTACACCACGGCTCAGCTTCCGGACGACATTCAGCAGCAAGCAGGACTGTTCCGCTGGCTCTATCAGAATTCGGTCGCCGTACCGCGCGGACTGTTTGGGCTGGTCTCGGGAATCGCGCCGAAGGGTGGCCCCGATCTCGACGACTTGCCAATCTACGATCCGACAGATACGTCTCATGCTCTGTTGATCGTCGTCGTCCCGCGCGGCGATGACTTGATCGTCTATCGTAAGCTCGTGAAGTGCGGCGAGTGAATTCGCACCCGTTGCAAAGGGATATCTTTGTGAATCGACTGCCGACCGTGATGCTCTTGCTCGTCTTTGCTCTGGGCCTGTTCGTGGTCGCGTCTGACGGAGTGGCTCAGGACTCGATGCCGTCGCCGCCGGTGATTTCCGTTGCTGATGTGCCACCTGCGGCTGTCGCTCACGGGCACGGGCCGAAGCTGGGCGAGCAGATCTCGCCGTTGTCGGTTGCTCCGTTTGCGCTGCTGCTCCTCTGCATCGCCCTCTTTCCGCTGTTGAATTCACACTGGTGGGAGCACAACCGCAACAAAGGGATTGTTGCGGCGGGACTCGGAGTTCCGGTCGTGCTGTACCTGTTGCAGTTTGGTGGAGCGGGGACGCATGCACTGGAGCACGTCGCGAAGGAATACGGTTCGTTTCTGATGCTGCTCGGCTCGTTGTTTGTCGTCAGTGGCGGTGTTTATGTGCGCGGTGCGTTCCACGGTTCGCCGTTGGTCAACACGATGTTCCTCGCGCTGGGGGCCTGTGTGGCGAGTTTTGTCGGAACGACGGGAGCCTCGATGCTGCTAATCCGTCCGTTGCTGCGAGCCAACGAAAAGCGGAGCCGCGTCGCACATGTGGTCGTCTTCTTCATCTTCATCGTGTCGAACTGCGGTGGGCTGCTCACGCCGCTCGGTGATCCGCCACTGTTCCTCGGTTTTTTGAAGGGCGTGCCGTTCGAGTGGACGATGCGACTGTGGAAGGAGTGGGCCTTCGTCAACGGGTTGTTGCTGGTGGTGTTCTTCCTCTGGGATTCGATCGCCATTCGCCGTGAAGCTTGCTCCTCTGTTGAGGCGATCGCGCTGGAGACGCCCACGTCACCCGAGCCATTCGGAATCGATGGCCTCCACAACTTTCTGGGCCTCGCCGGAATCGTGGCGGTGATCTACTGCGGGGGTCAGGCTTATGGAGCGGAGGCGCTGAACAGCGTGCTGTCGTGGGGCCATCCGGGCGAGTGGCCCTACGGCGTGCAGGAGGGACTGATGGCGTTGATTGCGGGCGTGTGCTACGGCCTCACTCCGAAGACGATTCGCGAGCGGAACCGGTTCGGGTTCGGCCCGATCATTGAAGTGGCCGTGCTGTTTGCGGGCATCTTCACCACGATGATTCCCGCGCTGGCGCTGCTGAACGTGCATGGGAAGAGTCTCGGGATTGAGTCCCCCGCGCAGTTCTTCTGGTGGACGGGCATCCTCTCAAGCTTTCTCGACAATGCTCCGACCTACCTGACGTTCGCCGTGACGGCCTGTGGCATTCACAACGTCAACACGGAAGATGGAAAATACCTCGCCGAGTTCCTCGCACTGCCTGCCGCATCAGGCGCGGTTCAGATTCTCGCGGCCATCAGTTGCGGCGCGGTCTTCATGGGAGCCAACACCTACATCGGCAACGGCCCCAACTTCATGGTCAAAGCGATCGCCGAAGAGAACAACGTCAAGATGCCCGGCTTCTTCGGCTACATGGCCTACTCGTGCGGCATCCTGGTGCCGCTCTTTGTGGTCGTGACGTTCGTGTTCTTTCGGTGAATATTGACTCGTAGGATGGGCACTCCTGCCCGTCCGCTCTTCATCACCAAAACCGGACCGGCAGGAGTGCCCATCCTACAGTCACCGCACCGGTGGCAACCGTCCGCCCCGTTCGATGAACTTTGTCGCGAGGCCCGCGCCGCGGACGGGGAGGATCACGGCGTCGTTTTTCATGCCGCTGTAGCTCACGGCGTCGCCCGCCTGTTTGCCGGGGACGGGGATCAATCGCACCGCGCACGGGCGGCGGTTGAGGACGGCGAATGAGACCTGATCGGAGATGATCGCGGCGAGCGTGGCGGCGTCGGTGTCGCCCGCCAGGCAGATCAGGTCGAGGCCGCTCGAACCGGCGTTCGCGGCCATGCAGAGTTGGTCGAACGTGAGCGTTCCGGACTGAGTGGCCTCGGACAGCCCGGCGTCTTCCAAGACCGACAGCATGATGCGCGAGTAGGCTCCCGCCGCACACGACGCGAACGCGGAACCGGCTCGGATCGCGTTGAGCAGCAGGACGAGAGCCGTGGCCGTGCCGGGTGCTCCGACTCGTTCGATCCCCATCAATGGGAGCAGATCGACCACGCTATCGTGCGGTCGCAGCGTGGGTGCGAGCGTCACATCGACGCTGCCGAAGTCGGCTCCCAGTCGCGTGGCGACTTCGCGTCCGACCAGTTCGGCCGTGCGCGTCGCTTGAAACGCGGCGGTCTGAATCGTCGCCGCCAATTCGTGCAGCGGCGCGTTCGGATTCTCGATCCGCTGTTGCTCGAGCGCATGTTGAATGATCGCGGCCGCTCCCACACCGACGTGAACCACCAGATCACCCCAACCGTCGCCGAGGCACGCGCCCGTGAGATGCGGATGCCCGGTCGAGTCGTTGGCGAGGATGGCCAGCTTGGCGGAAGCGTCTCCGTTGCGGTGCGCGGTCGCAGCCGATGTTGCCAGCAGCGTGTGCGCCAACAGGGAAATGGCCTCCATGTTGACGCCGCTCTCGGTCGTGCCGACATGCACGGCCGCTCTGACTCGTTCGGTCTGCGACAGCGCGGCGGGCAGGCTGGCGATCAACTGTTTGGAACTGGAAGTCATGCCGTGTTGCACGTCCGCCGCGAAGCCGCCGATGCGGTCGATGTGCAGGTTGGCGGCGGCTCCATCCAGCGTGCGGGCGATGTTCACGAGATCGTCCGCATTCATTCCCTGAGCCACGCGGTCGATCGGCGTGACGCACAGTCGTCGCTGCAAGATTGGCACGCCGAACAGCGACGAGACCTCGCCACAGACCGCCGCCAACTTCGCCCCTTTGGTGACGATGCGCTGATAGAGCGACTCGCACAGCACATGCAGGCTGCGGTCGTGACAGTCGGCAACATTGATCCCGAGCGTGATCGTCCGGACATCGAGCGGCAACTGTCGCAGTTGTTGCAGGGCCGAGAAGAAACTGGTGCTGTGTTCCATGATGGGAGCGCGTGCCTCACAAGAAGGTGGATCGGGCGATGTCAGTCTTTCAATGCCGTCCTGAGTCTGTCGTTTTACCGCCTGTTGAAAAACGTTTGTCGGGAGGGCGAGGCTCCTGCCGAGCCACAGGTGTCGAGTGATTATCCCAGCGAAAGCGGCTTGGCAGGAGCCTCGCCCTCCCTTTTCAGTGGGTTTTAATCGGCATGTTCGCAACGCCGCGCCTTCACCTCGGCGAAGCGACGTTGAAGCCCATCGGTTCCGGGTGAGCCAGTGCGGCGAGGACTCGCCGGTGTTGAAGTGACACGGTGATGCTGTCGCTCAAGAACTCGACCTCCAGCTCGCGCCGCAGTTGCAGGGAGTCGATCCCGAGCGGGGCGTTCAGTTCCATCGAGAACAGAAACGTCCGATCCGCTTCGCGCCGCTGTCCCTGCAAATCGACGAGATCAATGCCGTGCTGAGCCAACCGGTGCGCGATGAACCGCAGCACGCCGGGCCGATCCGGTCCCGCGATCGTCAGCACGTAACGCTGCTTGTCCACGGGGTCGTCCTCCGACTCGAAGACCTCTTCGGCCGAGGGGTCTTTCAATGAGACCTCGGCCCCGTACGGGCGGCAGACCGCGCGAATGTGATCGACGATGACATCGGGATCGCGATTCTCGGGGAACTCGGCCGCCACGATCATCGTGAAGAACTGCCGAATCACTGCCTGGCTGACATCGAGCGTGTTGCCGCCGAGCTCATCCAGCGCATTCGCCAGCGCGGCGAGGATGCCGGTTCGGTTCGATGCCAGCACGGTCAGGATGTATTGCTTGGCCATGTTCTCTTCCAAAGAGCGGGAGTTGTGGCAGTGAAATCTTGAAGTCAGGCTTTTCTGAAAGCCGGACTTCTCTCGTCGCTGCGGCGCGTGGTACTCGATGAGAAGTCCGGCTGACAAAGCTAAGCCGGACTTCGGCGGATTGGGACTTTGGCGGGCGGGAGTATACGTGGAGTCGCTCGCGGACGCATTGACGGAAGGTTCGATGGCGACATATATCCTCCGCCGCACTCATCACCCGTTGCCCCTCTATTTCCGAGTTCCCTAGTGAGCCAGCCGACTCAAAAACCGCTCACCACCGACGAGATCGAAACGCTGCTGCGCGCCGCGCGTGAACGGCAACACTCGGTTCGCTCGGATGTGGTCTCGCGAGAACCGCTCGGCCCCGGTGACGTGCAGTATTTGCAGAACACGGCGTTGGCTGAGGGGGCGATGGACGAGTCGGAGGACGCGGACGCGCTGGCCGAGTTTGTTTGGCCTCGCGATTCGCTCGATGCCGACCAGCGACTGCAACAAGCGGAACAACAGTTGGCGGATGTGCTCTCGTCGCACGACGACTCGTTTGCGACGACCGATGCCGCGACTAGCACCATCGGTCAGCCCTTTCCCTTCGCGGCGTTCGATGCGGCTCCCTCCACTTCCGTGGCGAGCGGCGTGTCGTTGGAATCGCTCGGTGACATCGAACTCGATGTCTCGCTCGAACTCGGGCGGGCGGAAGTGACGATCGAAGAACTGCTCCAATTGCGAGAAGGCTCGGTCGTTTCGCTCGACAAAGAAGCGGGCGAACCGATCGACATCCTCGCCAACGGTCGCTTGGTCGCACGCGGCGAAGTGATCGTGGTCGAAGGGAAATTCGGCGTGCGCGTCTGCGAAGTGATCGCCCAGCGGTAGAGAGATTCGGCATGAAGCCACACCAACCCGAAGCGTGAGCGAGGCTGCGTGTTTTGGGTGACTCACCCTGCTTCGGGTTGGCATGGCGGTCGTTGCTCGGCGATAGAGACCGGACTACGCTCCAACTGTTCGATCAGCACTTGTAACTCGCGCGGCGGAGAGTGAGAGGTTTCTGAGCGGGGCGGCGTCAGCCCAATGGCACTGACTTTGAGCGAATTTAAAATGGACGATCGATGCAACGTAGCTGAATTCGTGAGAATTCAGCCGGCTTTGACGATCCTCTGAAGTCTTACGACTTCAGCTACCCCCCAACGTGAGTGCCATGGGGCTAACGCCGCCCCGCTCAGAGGTCTCATCAAGAACCGCGCGAGGTAGAAAACGTCACCGGGAGTCCTCGCCATGTCCTCGCCAC
>JAYTQJ010000156.1:0-11569 GCA_043746775.1 Schlesneria sp. | reverse complement strand
GCGTCCGGGACACTTTACGATTTGCATTTGTCGCCTTTCGCTCCGCGAAAGGGCGTTCTTTCGCGGAGCGAAAGACGACATTGTTTTGGACAGGTCCTTACTTGCCCAAGGGCCTCGCCGCGAACAGGTTCGACGGCAGCTTGACTCCCGCACCTTCGAGGCGACTCATGAACTGTGGTCGCACGCCGGTCGCTTCAAAGTGACCGAACGCACGGTTGTTCTCGTCGATGCCGTCTTGTTTGAACAAGAAGATGTCCTGCATCACGATCTGGTCTTGCTCCATGTTCAGCACTTCAGTGACGTAGGTCAGCTTGCGCGGACCGCCCTGCAACCGTTGCACCTGCACAATGAGATCGACGGCGGCGGCGAACTGCTGGCGCAAGGCGCGGATCGGCAATTCCACGCCACCCATCGCGATCATCGTTTCGAGTCGCGACATGGCGTCGCGCGGGGTGTTCGCGTGGATCGTCGTCATCGAGCCTTCGTGGCCTGTATTCATGGCTTGCAGCATGTCGAGCGATTCGGGACCGCGGCACTCACCGATGATGATCCGGTCGGGTCGCATTCGCAGGGCGTTCTTCACGAGGTCGGTCGCGGTGACGCGGCCCTTCCCTTCGATATTCGATGGTCGCGTCTCCAGTCTCAGGACGTGGTCTTGTTGCAGTTGGAGTTCGGCCGCATCCTCAATCGTGATGACGCGCTGATCGTTCTGAATGAAGCTCGACAACGTGTTGAGCAGCGTCGTTTTTCCGGAACCCGTTCCGCCGCTGATGATGATGTTCAGTCGAGCCTTGATCGCTCCTTCCAACAGCAAAGCCATCTCGGGCGTGAAGGCCCCGAATTTCATCAGGTCTTCCAAGCCGAGCGGCTTTGATCCGAAACGCCGAATCGTCAACGAAGGGCCGTCGAGCGCCAGTGGCGGAATGATCGCGTTCACGCGGGAGCCGTCCGCCAGTCGAGCATCAACCATCGGCGACGTTTCATCGCACCGGCGACCAATGCGCGAGACGATGCGGTCGAGAATCTGCATCAGGTGAGCGTTGTCGCGGAAGGTCACGTCCGACCGTTGAATGCGACCGTTCTTTTCGATGAAGACGTTCTTCGGGCCGTTAATCATGATGTCGGCGACGCCCTGCTCCTTGAGCAGAATCTCCAGCGGGCCGTAACCGAAGGTATCGTCGAGGACTTCTTCAATGAGTCGTTCGCGTTCCGAACGGTTTAGCGCGGGGTTCTCGGTGTCACACAGATGTTCGACGACGAGGCGAATCTCGCGACGCAACGTGTCGCCCTGCAAGTCACCCAAACGCGAGAGATCGAGCTTCTCGACCAGCTTGCCGTGAATGAGTCGCTTCAGACTTTCAAAGTCCAACTCGGCGGAAGGGCCACGACCACGAGGAGGAGCGGAACTGACTGCGGCCATTTTGGTGTGAACTCCGAACGGGGGGATCGTCATCTGGCAGAATCGTTGTCCGGGGTGAACAACGAGGACGAAGCAAAACTCTCCGACAACCGGAACAGTCCAGCCTCTCCCGCCAAACCTAGGTCACGTTCGGCAGGATGCAAAAAAGAAACACGTCATTCGTGTCGAACGCCTGTTCCAGTCGCACCGGTCCTGACGAGATCAACGCGCCGGCTCGGCGTGGGTCTCCCGGCAATGCAAACGCCCGGCCGAAGGCTTCAACGGCCGGAGCCAAGATGTTGGGAAAGGTCCTCTGTTTTGATCTCTCATCCGCGCTCGTTCGGGCATCGGAAGTTCCCTTGCATCAGCCTCGCTTCGACCTGCCAAGACCATCGCCTTGTTGAAACCGGGGGGATTGGGTGCCACGGTCACGGAGCTGCGACGTGGCCGTGAAATGAGGAAAACGCCTTCACATTCTCACACGGCCACGTCGCAGCTCCGTGACCGTGGCACCCCAAACTGAAACAGGAGCTAGCCTTGGAGACCTGCGGCAGCGGCTTGCCAAACGGAAGGCTCCTTTCGACAATGCCGCCCGTCCGCGAACGGCCTTGGGGGGTGTTCTACAATCCGGACGGAACCGGCAGTTGAAGGCGGACCGTTGTTCGTCGTTGCCAATCGGCGGGGCAATGTCAGGGAGGAAACTGTGGAGCTGCGACGTAATCCGACTCGGTCGGTGAAGATTGGTTCGGCCACGATTGGGGCTGGGAACCCGATTGCCGTGCAGAGCATGACGGCGACTCATACGCAGGACATCGACGCAACGGTCGCTCAGATTGAAGACCTGTATCGCGCGGGTGCCGATGTCGTTCGCGTGGCTGTGGACAGCACCAAGGACGCCGCCGCGCTGGTTGAGATTCGGAAGCAGACGAAGGCGAATCTGGTCGTCGATCTGCAAGAGAACTACCGACTGGCCGAGGTCGTCGCGCCGCACGTTGACAAGCTGCGGTACAACCCCGGGCACCTCTATCACCACGAGCGTGAGAAGCCGTGGCAAGAGAAGGTGAAGTATCTGGCCAATATCGCTCGCGAGCATGACTGTGCGATGCGCGTCGGCGTGAACTGCGGCTCGGTCGATCCGGCCAAGAAGGAAAAATACGACCCCGCCGACTCGATCACACCGATGCTCGAGAGCGCGTGGGAACACTGCGACTTCCTCGATTCGCTCGGCTTCACGCGGTACTGCGTTTCGATGAAGGACTCGGACCCGATGAAGGTGATCGAGGGGAACCGACGCTTCGCCGAGAAGCGCCCCGACGTGCCGCTGCATCTCGGCGTGACTGAAGCAGGGATGCCGCCCGATGGAATTCTCAAGACGCGGATCGCGTTTGAACAACTGATTTCGCAGGGGATCGGCGACACCATCCGCGTGTCGCTGACGGTCCCGAACTCGCGCAAGTCAGAAGAGATCGACGCAGGACGAAAGATTCTCGCCGACATCGCCGCAGGTCGCGTGAGGTCGTTCGTCGATTACGGCCTGCCAACGCTGAACATCATTAGCTGCCCGAGCTGCTCGCGCGTTGAGAACGAAGCCTTCATCGACCTCGCCCAGCAGGTGAAAGAGATGACCGCCTACGCCAAGGATCACGCGATCACCATCGCCGTGATGGGCTGTCGTGTGAATGGCCCCGGCGAAACGGATGACGCGGACCTCGGACTGTGGTGCGGCCCCAACTTCGTGAACCTCAAGAAGGGGCCGCTCGAATTGGGTGCCTTCCCCTACGACGCCATTCTGCCGCGACTGAAGGACGAACTTGACAAGGTCATCGCCGCGAAGATAGCCGGTTGATTTGTAGGATGGGCACTCTTGCCCGTCCGCTCTTCTCAAACAGGCCGCGATCAAAAACGGAAACCAACAGCCGGACGGGCAAGAGTGCCCATCCTACAAACCATCAAGGCTCACACATGCTCGGTACACAACTCACTCCGTCCCAATACCTCAAGCGCTGTGCTGAAGTCTTCGACACGCTTGATGTCTCACAGATTGAGGGACTGGCCGACGCCATCTACTCGGCCTACGAGAACGGGAAGTTTGTCTTCCTGATCGGGAACGGCGGCAGCGGCTCGAACTGTTCGCACTTCTGCGAAGACCTCGGCAAGAGCACGCTCGATCGCAAGGACTTCATGAAGGATGGCGTGAAGCGATTGAAAGTGCTGAGTCTCACCGACAACACGCCGTACATCTTGGCGTGGGGCAACGACGAGGGCTTCGATCAGGTCTTCGTACAGCAGCTCAAGAACTTCGCGTCGCCCGGCGATGTCCTGATCGCGATCAGCGGCAGCGGCAACAGCCCCAACATCCTCAACGCGGTCGAATGGGCCAACCAACACGACCTCATGACATGGGGCATCACCGGCTATGGCGGCGGCAAGTTAAAGTCGCTCGGCCAGAAAAACCTCCACGTCCCGCTCGACGACATGGGACTGGTCGAGTCCGTTCATCTCGTTGCCTTCCACTGGATCCTCAATGATATTCACGGGCGGATCAACAAGGTCGGGCGGTATGCCAATGGTTGAGGGTTGAGTGTCGAAGGTTGATGGTCAGAGGAAGTCTCGGCAGCCTCTTTTCCAAGCCACGACCTTTGCTGTTCGGCCATCGACGTTTTCACCATCAACCCTCAACTATCGACCATCCACCACCCATGACCTCCCCCATCGAACAGATTCGCAACATCGGCATCATCGCTCACATTGATGCCGGGAAGACGACAACCACCGAACGCATTCTGTTTTATGCGGGCGTGACCCATCGCATGGGGAACGTGGACGACGGCACGACCGTCACGGACTTCGACCCCGAAGAGGCCAAGCGGGGGATCACGATTTACTCGGCGTCCGTTTCGTGCAAGTGGCTGGGACACACGATCAACATCATCGACACGCCGGGACATGTGGACTTCACGGCGGAGGTCGAGCGCAGCCTGCGAGTCCTCGACGGTGGAGTCGTGGTGTTCAGCGCGGTCGAAGGAGTGGAAGCTCAGAGCGAAACGGTGTGGCGTCAGGCGGACAAGTACCACGTCCCGCGCGTCTGCTTCATCAACAAGATGGACCGGATCGGTGCGGGCTTTGACCGCGTGTTTGGCCAGTTGTCCGAGCGGCTCAAGGCGAACCCGATTGCGATTTCGATCCCGATCGGCGAGGGACCGATCACCAACCCGAACGGCTTTCGCGGGATCATCGACCTGATTCAGATGAAAGCCCTCTACTTCAACTCGGCCGAGCAGGGGAAGGTGATCGACGTGCAGCCGATCCCCGAAGATGAGCAACTGCGAGCCGAAGAATGGCACGGCAAGCTCATCGACGCGATTGCTCTCATCGACGACGAGGCTTTCGCAATCTACGACGAAACCGGCGATCTCCCCGAAGACCAGATCATCCGCGTGCTGCGCAAGGCGGTCGTGTCGTACCAGCTTCAACCGGTGCTGTGCGGCTCGTCGCTCGACCACATCGGCGTGCAACCGATCTTGGATGCGATCGTGCGCTACCTCCCAAGTCCGCTGGATGTTCCCCCAGTTGAAGGGAAGAACCCCAGCCCCAAGAAGGCCGACAAGACCGAAGTCCGCCAGCCGTCCGACAAGGAGCCGTTCTGTGGACTGGTCTTCAAGATTCATGCCGATGAGCATTCCGAACTGTACTTCGTCCGCATCTATTCGGGCGTGATGAAGAGCCGTTCGCGAGTCCTCAACCCGCGCACGGGCGACAAGGAAATGATCAGCCAGCTCTGGCGGATGGAAGCCGACTCGCGCGAAAAACTGGACGAAGCGTCGGCCGGAGACATCGTCGGTGTGGTCGGTCCGAAAGACGCGGTGACAGGCGACACGTTGTGCGACCAACAGAACGGCATCGTTCTCGAATCGATCCGTTTCCCCGAGTCGGTGATCTCGATGGCCATCGAGCCTGAGACTTCGGCCGACCGCAAGAAACTCGAAGAGACTCTGAAAGTGATGGTCAAACAGGACCCGACGTTCTCGGCCAAGATCAGCGAAGAGACCGGGCAGACGATCATCAGCGGCATGGGTGAGTTGCATCTCGAAATCATCAGCAAGCGAATGGAGCGAGACTTCCACATCAAGATGCGGACTCACAAACCTCGCGTGACGTATCGCGAAACGATCTCGGCCAAAGTCCAACAGGAAGGGACGTTCGATCGCCAACACGCCGGTGTCCGGCAGTTCGCGAAAGTGACGATCCTGCTCGACCCCGATTCCAGCGATGCCGGGATCACCGTCACGAGCAAGCTGAAACCGAACGTCATGCCGATCGAACTGGCAGAGATTTTTCAACAGGCCCTGCGCGACGAACTCAAGGGAGGTGGCCTTATCGGCTATCCACTGATCAACGTGAAGGCCGTCGCGGTCGATGCCCATTACGTCGAGGGCGAGACGACCGAAACCGCGATCCGCGCGTCGGTGGCCGATGCCGTCCGTCAGGCCCTGCAAGCCGTCGGCACCACGTTGCTCGAACCGATCATGAAGCTGGAGGTCGTCACGCCAAGCGACTTCGTGGGCAACATCTCCGCCGACTTGAACGCACGCCACGCAATCATCGTCAACACGGAACTACGCGGTCACTTGGTCGTCATCATCGCCGAAGTCCCTCTGGCGAAAATGTTCGGCTACTCGACCGCTGTCCGCAGCCTCTCTCAAGGCCGAGCCTCATTCACGATGGAACCGCTCCGCTACGATGTCGCCCATGACCAGCAGCAGGATTCGTAGCTCCGTCGCTACGCTGTTGTCGTCTACGCTCTTGTTTGTATTCTACTTTCTTGCCTTGTCCCCTCGCCCCGGCTATGCGGGGAGAGGGCTAGGGTGAGGGGCTTTCCTTCTCCGCTTTGCCTCGCATTCCACCATGAACATCATCCCCACTGAACTCGCCGGACTGCTGCTGATCGAACCGAAGGCGTTCGGCGACGCACGCGGCTTCTTTTTCGAGAGTTACCAGCGTGAGCGATACCTCACTGCGGGCATCACCGCTGACTTTGTGCAGGACAACGTTTCGCGTTCGTGCCGGGGAACACTGCGCGGGCTGCACTATCAACTGACGCGGCCACAGGGAAAGCTGGTCTTCGTCACGCGCGGTGAAGTCGTGGACGTGGCCGTCGATTTGCGACGTGGTTCACCGACGTTCGGTCGCTCGTACGTTGCCGTTTTGAATGAGACCAATCACCGCCAGCTTTACGTTCCGCCCGGCTTCGCCCACGGCTTCTGCGTGACGAGTGACTCGGCCGACTTCGTTTACAAATGCACCGACTACTACTTGCCGACTGACGAACGGACGCTCCTCTGGAATGACCCGGCATTGAAGATCGAATGGCCCGACATTGAACCTCGCATCCTGTCCGAGAAGGACCAACGCGGCATCCCGTTGAGCAACGCCGAGGTCTATCCGTGACAGCCTCGCTCCCCCGCATCGCCCTCACGCTGGGAGACGTGGCCGGGATCGGCCCGGAAGTTGTCGCGCGGTCGTTGCTCGATGAACGGCTCACAGCTTGCTGCCAGCCGATCGTCGTCGGCCATCCCGACGTGCTGCGCCGCGCCCTGGCTTTGATCGGTTCAAACGTGACGGTGTGTGACGTGACATCTCTCACCGATGTCCATTCTTCGGCAAGCAGCATCGCCTGTTGGAATCCGTCCAACGACGACGCAGCGACCGTCCCCGCCGGTCGCACTGATGCCCGTGCGGGACGAGCGGCTTACGACTACTTGGTCGCAGCCACGCGAGCGGCCCTGCGCGGCGAGATTGATGCGATCACGACCGCGCCGCTCAACAAGGCGGCGCTCCACGCGGCGGGACTCGATTATCCCGGCCACACGGAAATCCTGGCAGAAGAATCTGGCGTGCGCGAGTTCGCGATGATGCTCTACCTCCCGCCTGGCGAACCGTTGCGCGGCCCGTTCGGTTTGGGAGTCGCCCACGTCACGCTGCACACGTCGATTAAAAGCGTTCCCGGATTACTGACGACGCCGCACATCGAAGAGACGATCCATCTGATCGACCGTTTCTTGAAGCGCGTCGGCTGCGAGTCCCCTCGGATCGGTGTCTGCGCCCTGAATCCCCACGCGGGCGAAGAGGGCTTGTTTGGCGATGAGGAAACCACGCTGATTGCTCCCGCCGTCAATGCCGCGCGCCGCGCGGGGGTTCTTGCCACGGGGCCGATTCCCGCCGACGCACTGCTCCGTCGTGCGGTCCACGGCGAGTTCGATGGCGTCGCCGCGATGTATCACGATCAGGGTCACATCGCCCTCAAATTGATCGGCTTTGAACGGGCGGTGAACGTGACGCTGGGCCTCCCCATCATCCGCACCAGCCCGAGTCATGGCACGGCGTTTGACATCGCCTGGCAGGGCCAGGCACGAGCCGACGGTTTTATTGAAGCCGTCCGCACGGCCGCGATGCTCGCGACGAATCGAAGATAAAGCGGCAGCAACCCAGAGCCGTCTGATCACTCGTGACCGGGTGTTTCGCCGAGTCGGCGGTTTCCTTTCGACGGGCGGCGATCACGATGACCTTGCTCATGGATGTCGTGCTGAATGGCGTGGCTCGCTGAGGTCGCTCATCAGCAATGCGGTCGCGTTGCGAGTCTCGTGTTTGACCGCTAGCTTGGCCGCTCCAAGCGGTGCCCAATGCCGCTCCAGCCACTGAGGAGCATCGGAATGATTGATCGACCGCGAATGATGTCGGCTTGGCACCGCTTCGCTCAGGGGTGGCTGGCGCTGGTGTGCTTCCTGTGCTTTCAGATTTTGATTGCTCAGTCTCAAGAGAGACCGGATTCCGAACGGCAATCACCAGCAGCGGCTCCGCCAACGTCTCCCGCTTCATCCGCGACGGTCAACGAGTTCGAGAAGTTCGTTGCGCCGCTCTTGGCTCGTCGCTGTACGAGCTGTCATGCGGGTGAGGAACTGAAAGGGAAGCTCGATCTCTCCACGCGCGAGAAGCTGTTGGTTGGCGGTGAGAGTGGCCCCGCGTTGATTCCAGGTGACACGGCGCAGAGTCTGATTTGGCAACGCGTCTCGGCTGATGAGATGCCTCCCAAGCATCCGCTCAACGCGGATGAGAAGCGTCTATTGAAGCGGTGGATCGAGGCCGGAGCAGTTTGGTCGGGCGGGCCTCTCGATCCGCTCGCCGTTTCGTCCGAGCATCGGGCCGGGCGCGATTGGTGGTCGCTCCAGCCGATTGCTCGACCGACGATGCCGGTCGTGCCACCCGCCGCATTCGCGCGAGAAGTGGGACCGGCGCGTCAGCCGCTCGATGCGTTTGTGCGTGCGACGCTGATCACGCGCGGATTGAAGCCCGCGCCGGAAGCCGACCGCCGCACGCTGATTCGTCGCGTTTCGTTCGATCTGCTCGGGTTGCCGCCGAGTCCCGAGGAGGTCGATGCGTTTGTGAGTGACCTCGCGCCGGATGCGTTTGAGCGGTTGGTCGATCGGCTGCTCGCGTCGCCTCATTACGGTGAGCGCTGGGCGCGGCACTGGCTCGACGTGGTGCGGTTTGGTGAGAGCAACGGTTTCGAGCGTGACCTGCCTCGGCCCAATGCGTGGCATTACCGCAACTGGGTGATCGGCGCCCTCAACCGCGACGTGCCGTATGACGAGTTCGTCCGCTGGCAACTCGCGGGGGACGTGATTGCTCCGGGAGATGTCGAGGCGTTGAAGGCGGTTGGGTTTCTCGTCGCCGGCGCACATGACACTGTCGTCCCGGTCGTCGATCGAATGCGCGCGATGATGCGGCAGGACGAGCTTGAGGACACCGTCGGCACCGTCAGTCAGACGTTCCTCGGCCTGACCGTCAACTGCGCCCGCTGTCACGATCACAAGTTCGACCCGATCTCGGCGCGTGAGTACTACCAGATCGCGGCGGCTCTGGCGGGCGTCGATCACGGAGAAAAGGAGTTTGTTACGCCCGAGGTGACTCAACGACTAGAAGATATGAAGACGGGGATGTACGGACTCAAATTGCTGCTTCGTGGACAGGAAGTTCCAATTCGCAAGGCGGTGCTGCTGGAGAGGTCACGGTCTGGTGCAGGCGACGCGAAAGACAAAAGCGAAGCCCCCTCACCCCCGGCCCCACTCCCCGCAAGGCCGGGGCGAGGGGAGCAAGGCAAGACGGCACCGACGCCTCTCGCCGCGTGGGACTTCGCGGCGAAGAACCTCAAGGACCAACTGGGAACGATGCACGCGACGCTGCACGGTTCGGCGAAGCTCGATGAGGGCGGGCTGCTTGTGGATGGAACGACGGCGTTCGCTAGCACCGCGCCGCTCGGACGCGATCTGTTGGAGAAGACGCTCGAAGTTCGAATCCGTTTGAAGTCGCTCGAACAGCGCGGCGGCGGGGCGATCAGTTTGCAGACGACCCAAGGGCATCAGTTCGATGCGATCGTGTTCGGTGAGAACGAACCTCGTCGCTGGATGGCCGGAAGCGAAGGCTTCGCCCGAACGCTGCCGTTTGCCGGGACAGACGAAGATCAGGCCGACAAAGAGTTCGTCGTCCTCGCGCAGGTCTATCACGCTGACGGGACGATCATTGGCTATCGCAATGGCCAACCGTATGGCAAACCGATCCGCAAGGAAGCCGCGTTGAAGTACGAGGCCGGGAAGTCGCAGATCGTCTTCGGTCTTAGGCACGGCACAGAAGCGGGAGGCAATCGAATGCTGAACGGCCTGATCGCGTCGGCCCGCCTGTACGACAAGGCGTTGTCGGCGGAAGAGGTCGCAATCACAGCAGGATCGGCGAATACCTTTGTCACCGAAGCTGAGATCGTCGCCAAGCTGTCGGCCGAGGACCGCGCGACACGAGCCGCACATCAGACTGAAATGAGCAAACTGGGACTCCAGTACGCCGACCTCGCGAAGAACGGGCCAGTCACAATTTACACGGCCATCGCCACGCAACCGCCCCCGATGAAGGTCCATCAGCGAGGCAGTGTCACGTCACTCGGAGAAGAGGTCGCACCTGCTGGCCTCGCGTCGATCCAGGGCCTCGACCCCAGCTTCGGTCTCAAGCCCGACGCCATCGAGTCGCATCGTCGCGTTCGTCTTGCGAACTGGATCACCGATGCCCGCAACCCGCTCTTTGCACGCGTGATGGCGAACCGCGTCTGGCATCACCACTTCGGCGCGGGCCTCGTGGAGACACCCAACGATCTCGGCTTCCACAGCGGCAGGCCGAGTCATCCGGAGTTGTTGGAATGGCTGGCGAGTGATTTTGGATTTTGGATTGCGGATTTTGGATTGAAGAACGAGCAGGACTCATCGAGTTCTTCGTTTTCTGGTTCGTCATCCAATCCAAAATCCAAAATCCAAAACCCAAAATTCTCCCTCAAGCGCCTGCACCGTCTCCTCGTCACCTCGGCCACGTATCGACAAGCCTCGACGTTCAACGAGTCCGCCGCGCAGGTCGATGCGGGGAACCGGCTGCTCTGGCGGATGAACCCGCATCGGTTGGAGGCCGAGTCGGTGCGCGACGCGATGCTGAGCGTGGCGGGTGAGCTGAACGACGAACTCGGCGGCAAAGGCTACTCCGACGTGAACTCGTACTTTTTCAAGGGGACTCAGTTCTACGATCCGATCGACCCGACCGGTTTCCCGAACCAACGTCGCACGATCTATCGCATGTCGGCCCGAGGTGGTCGCAGCCCGTTCCTCGACACGTTCGACTGCCCCGACCCGAGCACCACCACGCCGAAACGCTCGTCCACCGTGACGCCGCTGCAGGCGCTGTCACTCATGAACCATTCATTCGTCCTGCGCATGGCCGATCAGTTCGCGAGCCACTTGAAAACATCAGTCGGTGAGTCACCCGAGCAACAAGTCCGCGCGGCCTATCGGCAACTTTACGGTCGCACGCCTGAAGCCGATGAAGTTGTGTTGAGCGTCGAGTTCGTAAAGCGTCGCGGACTGCCCGCCTTCTGCCGCGCGCTGTGGAATTCGTCCGAGTTCTTGTTCGTGGATTGATGACCCGCCTCGTGTACCCCTCGCGGGCGGAGAGTGAGAGTTTTCTGAGCGGGGCGGCGTCAGCCCAATGGCACTCACTTTGGAATGTAGCTGAAGTCGTAAGACTTCAGACGATCATCAAAGACGGCTGAATTCTCACGAATTCAGCTACATCAAATAGATC
>JAYTQJ010000155.1:0-11575 GCA_043746775.1 Schlesneria sp. | reverse complement strand
CGTCCCCAAGGGGTGCCGCGACACTGAGGCTCTGTGCTGAGCCATCTTTCTACCACACATCTTTCTGCCGACTTCTTTGAGGAAGCGGCAGAAAGATGTGTGGCAGAAAGATGGAGAGTTCGTGCCGTCCTGCGGTTTGGGGCCTGATCGTCAACTGCGAACTTTCGGAGATTGATTCTGCACAGCCCCTAAGTTAGCAGTACGGGTTGCAGCCCATGTGGAAGAGTTGCCAGGAGGCGTGATGGGTTCGGGAATTTCACTCGTTCGATTGCCGTGGGGGATCGTGTGCTGCGCGGGAGCGCTGGTGGCACTCGGTCTGACAGGGATCGCGCGTGCGGATGAACTCAATGACGGGCCGGACTACTTCTCGAAACAAGTGACGTGGGTGTTGATGTCGTTGCCAGTGGTTGTCGCTTCGCTGGCGGTGCCGTATCGGTTTTGGAAGCCAGTCGGGTATTGGCTGTTCGCCGCGTCGTTGCCGTTGCTCGTCGTCGTGCTGTTCATGGCAAAGCGCGGCGGGGCGCGGTGCTGGATTCCGCTCGGTGTCTTCGATCTCCAACCGTCGGAGATCGTCAAGCTGACGTTCATTTTGGCGCTGGCTCAGTACCTGATGTACCGCGAGAACCATCGCCGTCTGACGGGGCTGATCGCTCCGTTTCTGATCACGCTCGTCCCGCTCGGCTTGATCCTGATTGAGCCTGATCTCGGTTCAGCAATGCTGTTCGTGCCGGTGCTGTTTGCGATGTTGTTCGCGGCGGGGGCGAGGCCGCGTCATCTGGCGTGTGTCGCGTTGCTCGGCGTGGCACTCAGTCCCGTCTTCTGGATGAAGATGAGCATCGAACAGAAGTCGCGCGTGACGGCCCTCTTCTCACAGGTTGATGGCGGTCCGAATCCGGGAGGCGACCGCTGGCATCAACATCAGTCCAAGTTGGTCATGTCACTTGGCGGAGTGTGGGGAAGTGAATCGGGCGGCGAGACGCTCGATGATCCCGATGCCTATCGACTGTTTGCGGCTCAGACCGACTTCGTCTTCTGCATGGTGGGCGAACGCTGGGGCTTGGTCGGTGGACTGGTGACGTTGGCCGCGTACCTCGCTCTGTTCGCGTTCGGGCTGATGATCGCGGGAGCGACCCGCGAACCGTTTGGCCGATTGATCGCGGTCGGCATCGTGACGCTGCTGGCCACGCAAACGGTCATCAATACCGGCATGACCGTTGGCCTGTTGCCGGTCGTCGGGATCACGCTCCCGCTGATGAGCTACGGCGGGTCCAGCCTGCTCACCACGGCGATCGCTCTCGGCCTGCTGATGAACATCGGCCTGAGACCTGGCTACGAGATGACCCCCGACCCGTTCCGGTTCGAGTGAAGCCCAACGAGCTTGTCGCAACCTTCTCGGGATTCACAGCCTGTTGAAAAACGTAGAGTAGGCGGCTCGCCTGCTCAATTTTCCCCTCTGAAAACACCGTTTCCCCTCTGAAGACACAGGCGAACCGCCTGTGCTACGTGTTGGAGATCACGACCTTGCCGAAGTGCGTGCCGCTTTGAAGGTGTTCGTAGGCGGCGGTGGCTTCGGTGAACGGGAAGACTCGGTCGATGACCGGTTTCAGTTGGTGTTGAGCCACTGCGCAGTTGAGGGACTCGAACATCGCGCGGCTGCCGACGTAGATGCCGGTCACACGGAGGCTTTTCATCAGGATGTCGGTCACACGTAGTTCACTGCTGACGCCTGCGAGGACTCCGATCAGCGCGACGTGTCCACCGACGCGGGTGGCTCGCAATGACTTGGCGAACGTTCCCGCTCCGCCCACTTCGAGAATGTGGTCCGCGCCGCGACCGCCGGTCAGTTCGAGAACCTTCTTTTCCCAATCGGGAGTTGTCCGGTAGTTGATCGTGGCGTCGGCTCCGAGTGCGGTCGCTCGCGCGAGTTTTTCGTCGCTGCTCGACGTGATGATGGTGCGCGCGCCGTGCAGCTTGGCGATCTGAAGGCCGAACAGTGAGACGCCTCCCGTGCCGAGTAACACGACGGTCTCACCCGCTTTCAAGCCGCCTTGCTCGACAAGCGCGTTCCATGCGGTCAGCGCGGCGCATGGCAGAGTCGCAGCCTCTTCCAACGAGAGATGCTCGGGAACACGAACGGCCCCGTGTTCTGAGAGGACGACGAACTCGGCGAGCATCCCGTGAGTGGAGCCTCCCCCACGAGCCGCCTGCATCACGTCAGCGTCGATTGGACCCGAGTGCCAGTTCGGAAAGAACGTTCCCGCCACACGGTCGCCCGGTTGCCAGCACGTCACGCCGTCGCCCACCGCGACGACTTCACCCGCTCCATCCGACAGCGGGGTGAGCGGCAGCGTGGCTCGACCATACGCCCCCTGCATCATTAGCAGGTCGCGATAGTTCAGCGACGCGGCCTTAACACGCACGACGATCTCACCGCAAGCGGCCTGCGGTTCCGGGCGGTCAACCAGTCTCAGTCCATCCAGACTTCCGGTCGCTTGGAGTTCATACGCTTTCATCGCGGGGTGCCTTCGGTGTGTAAGAGTGAGGAAGAAAAACTAACCACGGATTTCCCGGCGCGGGACGGCTTGGGTTGCGGGCAAAGCCCGCGCTGTGAAATCCGTGGTTGAACTCTTTTGGTTTTCATTACCGCTCGGATGATCAGTTCAGGCGTGGCGGACTTCGATCAACTGATAACGACCGACGCGCGGGGCGGGGAGTGGTTCCAAGTTTTCATCGAACAGTCGGCAGGTCAGTCCGTGGTCGGGGATCAGCTTCCAGAATCGTTCGGCTCGCATTCGTCCACCATCCACGAACCACGCCGTTCCGCCGGGAGCGAGCATCGTTTTGATGAGACTGAGTAACGGCTCGTGATTGCGATCTTCGTAGAGCAGCTCGCAGCCCCAGATGAGCGGGAATTGTTTTTCAGGGGGCTGACGCCAGTCGATCACAAGTCCCTCGGTGTGACCGAACCCGGCACGCCGCGCGTTGAACAGCGCGAGGTCCACCGCCTTCGGTTCGTAGTCGCTGAACGTCACCTTCAAGCCGCGACGAAGTCCCGCCAAGCCGGGCAATCCGATCCCGGCACCGAGTTCGAGAACCTCGGTGTCGCGCTGCCAGTCGGTTCGCAAAATGGTCGCGACCATTTTGATGGAGGCGGGCCAGAGATAGGCCCAGTACGGCATGTACTCATCGCGATCGAAGGCGGCGTGAACTTCGGTGTCCTCCAAAAACGCATCGGGTGACGCGGGCAGGACGAGCCGAAACGAATGCCCTTCGATGATCCATTCCCGCTCGGCCCAACCGCCGGGGATCGCGGGGAGTTCGGCGGGGGGATCGGTCATCGGTTGCGGCAAGTCACGCAGTTCGAGCGAATCAGAGGACGACAGAGCAGGGGACACAGTCATGGCTGAGAGACCTCGTTCGCGGTGCCGCCGCGCAGGAATGGTTTCATGGTTTCGAGCTGCTTCGGGAAGATGCCTCGCACACGACCGACATCGCTCGCGTCTCGAAACGGGCCGCGTTCGACGCGATCGGCGACGATCCGCTTGGCCAGCTTCTCACCGATCCCGTCGAGTTGTGCCCACTCGACCCACGACGCCGTGTTGATGTCGAGGGAATAGAAGTACTCGCGCGGTTTGAGGCTGGTGATCTCGACCGGCGCGGTCCCCCAACGAGACAGCTTCAGCCAGTGAGCGGTGAGCAATGCGAGCAGCACGACGAGCAATGTGCCGACAAACAGTTGATCGCTGCGCCGCAGCCAGAGCGTCGCGGCGATGTCCGGCGAATCAGGTTTGTCAGCGCGGCTTTCTGAAGCGACGCGAGTACCCGGTTCCGCAAGAGCCATCTTCAAGGTTGAGTCCGCAAGAGCTGAGGCTGCTGCAACACCGGGCCGTTCCGCAGAGTTCGGTGGCTCGACAATGTCGGACTGTTCAGCAGGCTCGGGCATCGTCGGGGTCGCCTCATTCGTCACGAGCGACATGCTCGGACGGGCGGCGAAGATAGCGGAGCCGTTCGCCAGACCAAAGTGAGCTGCCACGACGAACAGGCGGCTCTTCCGTGGGGCATTCGCCTTATCCCTCGCGCAGTCCTTGATGAGACCTCTGAGCGGGGTGGCGTCAGCCCAATGGCACTCACTTTGGGATGTAGCTGAAGTCGTAAGACTTCAGACGATTATCAAAGTCGGCTGAATTCTCACGAATTCAGCTACATCAATCAGAACGTCCATTTGAAATTCGCTCAAAGTGAGTGCCATTGGGCGTCAGCCCCCCGGTTCTTGGGCGTAAGCCCGCTTGGGAAGAGCCAGGGGGCTGACGCCGCCCGCTCGGAGACATCTCACTTTGTGCCGCGTGAGGTGTATTTGAAAACGGGCTAACGCCCAAGAATCAGGGGGCTGACGCCGCCCCGCTCAGAAATCTCTCAATCTCCGCCGCGCGAGGCTAAGGGGCTGTGCAGAATCAATCTCCGAATGTTCGCCGATGACGATCAGGCTCCAAACCGCAGGACGGCACGAATTCTCATCTTTCTACCACACATTTTTCTGCCGCTTCCTCAAAGAAGTCGGCAGAAAAATGTGTGGTAGAAAGATGGCTCAGCACAGAGCCTCCGTGGAGCGGCACCCCTGGCAACGACACGATCACTTCCGAAATTCTCGGACGTAATAGATGCACAGCCCCTTAACGAGCGGCGTCACTTCGCGCGACCTGCCGGTGCGGGGTTGTTTTGGCGCGGTGCCTGCTGTCCGCCATTCGAGGAAGGGCCAGCGGCAGCGCTCCGCGGTGCAGCCGTGCCGTTCGTTCCCTTGGCTCCAGAAGCAGGTGGCCGAGCGGCCCCCTCTTCCTGAGAGGGCAGCACCAGCTTGTAGCCCTTCTTGCGCAAGTCGGGTTGGAACGGATCGCTGTCGCCAAAGACTCCGGCCAACTTGGCTCGCAAACTGCTTTTGTTCATGTCGAGAATCTCGAACTCGTACAGCGTCTCCAAATTGCCAGTCGGATCGTGCAATTTGACTGCGATGGGGAGGTACGACTTTCTGTCGAGCTTGATTTCGGCCATCTCATAGTTGTCTTGGTCGGACTTACGTCGAGGGACGATCCGAAGGAACAACGCCGATTGGTTCTTACCTAAGAGCGTGATTTGAAATCGTTCGTGGGCTTTATCGGCTTTCATGCCAAACAGAAATGGCAGCGGCCCATCAATGATGTTCGTCCCACGCAGATGTTTCGGAACGGGTACGATTTCGTAGGTCTTTTCGTCGCCGTTGACCATGATGATTTCTTCGCCGCTACAGATCCACATTTCAGCACTATCCGCAGTCAGCTTGTAGGGCTTGCCCGACTCTTTTGAAATCTTCATGGAGACATCCTTCTTCGGAAGCCTGCCGACAAGATCGATTCGCCCTTTGTCGGGCGTTTCGACGTAGAACTCTCCTGTCGATCTTTTCTCCAAATAGAACGTGTGATTAAAGACGGATCGTGTGTGTTTGCCGTGGAGCGATTTGATCAGGCCTGACTTCTGTTCCCATTCGTTGAGGACACTTTTCAATTCAGGAGAAAGCGGTTCGATGACCATCGGATTGGCATCGGGACGCGGCTGTTTCGGGGTCTCAGGAATGTTGGCTTGGGCCGCTGTTTGCGTGACCGGGCCGGGCCGTGGTGCCGGGCCGTTTTTCTGCGCGGTGGGAGGAGCTTGTCCCGGACGCGACATCGCTTTACTGGCGGGTTGTTGGGCGAACAGGCTCGTGGCGAGAGCCGAGAGTGCGAGCAGACCGCACGGGACGGCGAAGTGTCGAAGGGGAGCGCGCATGATGAGACGGATCATCCTGATCGGAGGCATGTGGGTCTTCCATGAACCGCACGCAAACCGCACTCGGCCGAGGGCCAAAGGACGGTTGAGGGGGGCGGAATCTAGTGGAAGGCCCTGAATGCAGCCAGACCGATTTTCGAGCCGTTTTCGACGGCTGATTGCCCGCTGTTCCAGCCGCCTCTATCATTCGCCCCCGCAGTGAGAAATGTCTGTTTTTCAAGTTGAGGTCTGATTCCGATGGGATTTTTTGCGAAGCTCAAGCAAGGGTTGCAGCGTACGAAGCAGCTCCTGCAGACCGACATCCGCGACTTGTTCAAGACGGGCGAGATCCTCGACGAAGCGAAGCTCGAAGAGTTTGAATCGCGTTTGATTCGGACAGATATGGGTGTCGCGGCTTCCTCGCAAATCGTGGGTGAACTGCGGACGAAGTACCTCGGTCGGACGTTGGTTGTCACCGACGTGTGGTCCACCGTGAAAGAGACGCTGAAGACGATCCTGCGCGGCAACGATGACGTGACGTGGGATCCGGATCGGCCGCTCTCACCGCTCAAGTTTTCCGAGGGCAAGCCGACGGTGATCCTCGTGACGGGAGTCAATGGGACGGGGAAGACGACTTCGATTGCGAAGATTTCCAAACTGCTCACGTCTCAGGGAAAGAGTGTGATGCTGGCGGCGGGCGACACGTTTCGCGCGGCGGCGGTCGAACAGCTCACGCTCTGGAGCCAGAGGTTGGGTTGCGCGATTGTGACGCGACCGAGCGGCACGGACCCGGCGAGCGTCGCGTTTTCGGGATGCGACGAAGCACTGAAGGCCGGCGTGGATGTCCTCATCATCGATACGGCGGGGCGGCTACATAACCAAGCGAATCTGATGAAGGAGCTGGAGAAGATTCGCAATGTGATCGGGAAGAAAATTCCCGGCGCTCCGCACGAGTGCCTGCTCGTGATCGACGCGACCACCGGACAGAACGGCCTCAACCAAGCTGAGCACTTTGGCAAGGCGGCGAACTGCACAGGGATCGTCTTGGCGAAGCTCGATGGCACGGCCAAGGGAGGCGTGACGGTGGCCATCCGCCAACGGATGGGGATCCCCGTCAAATACGTCGGCGTCGGTGAGCAGATCGACGACCTCGAACTCTTCAACCCGGATCGCTTCGTCGATGCCCTGTTCGACGAGACGTGAGGCGGGGACCGCTGAGCAGAAGAGTATTGACCACGGATTTCACGGAAGGCACGGATCAGGCATAGGCCAAGAAATTTTCTCTTGTCTGATCCGTGTTCTCAGTGCAATCCGTGGTTAGTTTTCTTACCACTTCCTGACCGCACCTCTTCCTCGAATCCTGACCGCACCTCTTCCTCGAATCCTGACCGCACCTCTTCCCCGAAGTCTTAGGGGCTGTGCATTTACTACGTCCGAGAGTCTTTCGTTTGCGAACGCTGTCCAGAATGAGTCACGTTTGGGGATTGCCTTCAATGTAGCCATCATCGCTCCGCGTGATGAGCCTTTCGCAAGTCGATGCCTGATCTCACAAGGCTCATCACGCGGAGCGATGATGGCTACTTTGAAGGCAATCCCCAAACGTGACTCATTCTGGACAGCGGTCGCAAACGAAGGACTCTCGGACGTAGTCAATGCACAGCCCCTAAGGCTGCGGGTTCTGAATTTCATGTCGCAGAAACCCGTGGCCTTACGGCACACGGCTCGCCTCGAACATCTCACGCATGACCGCGCGAGGTACAAAACAACAGGAGTAGACCGAGAATGAAGCCGATCCCCCAGCATTGTGGTTTGTGGACTCATTGCGTCTCGCGGGAGTTGTCTCGCCACCTGTGGCCGGTGTTGGCATTCGTTGTGTCAGTGCTTCCGTGCCAACTCTGCGAAGCCGCCTCGCGGCCGAATGTCGTGATCTTTCTGGCCGATGACGCCGGATGGGGCGACTACAGTCGCAACGGCAATACTCAGGTCAGCACGCCAAACATTGACTCGATCGCGCGCGGCGGCGTGACGCTCGACCGGTTCTTCGTCTGTCCCGTCTGCGCTCCGACGCGGGGTGAGCTTCTGACCGGGCGCTATCATCCACGAGGCGGCGTGCGCGGTGTCTCGACCGGACAGGAGCGACTCGACCTAGGTGAACGGACGGTCGCGGATGCTTTCCACGCGGCGGGCTATGCGACGGGAGCGTTCGGCAAATGGCACAACGGCAGCCAGTGGCCGTACCACCCGATGGCACGCGGGTTCGACGAGTACTTCGGGCACAGCTCGGGGCATTGGGGCGAGTACTTCGATCCACCGCTCGAACGAAACGGTCGGATGGTGCGCGAGCCAGGCTACATCGTGGACCTTTGCACCGACCGGGCACTCAATTTCATCGACCGCAACGCCGCGAAGCCCTTCCTTTGTTACGTTCCGTTCACCACGCCGCACTCACCGTGGGCCGCGCCCGAACAAGACTGGCAGCGATTTCAAAACAAGCCGATCACTCAACGCGCGACGGACGCCGAAAAAGAGGTTCTCGATGAGACCCGCTGCGCCCTCGCCATGGTCGAGAACCAAGACGCGAACGTCGGGCGTGTGCTGGCCAAGCTCGATGAACTGAAGCTGGCTGACAACACGATCGTGCTCTATTTCTCGGACAACGGCCCGAACAGTGCCCGTTGGAATGGCGGCATGAAGGGGCGCAAAGGGAGCACCGATGAAGGGGGCGTTCGCTCGACGTGCTTCCTTCGCTGGCCTGCGCGATTGCCCGTCAATCACACCGTAACGCAGATCGCTGGCGCGATCGACCTGCTGCCGACGCTGATCGCGTTGGCCGACGTGTCGCGCGTGGGTGACAAGCCGCTCGATGGGCGAGACCTCTCGCCGCTGCTGCTCAAGCAACAGGTCAACTGGACCGATCGAATGCTCTTTTCGACATGGGCGGGAAAGGTCAGCGTGAGGACTCAACAGCACCGGCTCGACGATCAGGGACAGCTCTTCGACATGACGGCCGATCCGGGCCAGACCAAGCCGATCACGGATCGCGAACCCGAGATCACCGCGCGACTGAAAGCGGCCGTGACCGCGTGGCGGCAGGAGGTGTTGAATGCGGGTCGTGAAACGGACACGACGACAGTTCCGAATCTTCAAGGGCTGAAGAAAGCCGTGGCGGGTAACGCCGTCGATCCCCGTCCGATCCCCGTCGGATATCGCGAGTTTCCCATCACGATGCTCCCCGCTCGCGACGGCGAACCGCGCGGCACTGTGAAGCGCAGCAGCCCCGCGCCGAACTGCTCGTACTTTGTGAACTGGACCTCAACGGACGACAGCCTGGTCTGGCTGCTCGATGTCCACACGACCGGCCGCTACGAAGTGGTCATTGACTACACCTGTCCCGAGCCAGACGTTGGCTCACGGGTGGAATTGTCCTTCCGCGACAGTCGCCTCACCGGCCAAGTCACCCCCGGCTGGAACCCGCCGCTCTACGCGAACCAAGACACGCTTCCTCGCCCCCACGGCGAATCGCAGATGAAAGAGTTCCGCCCGCTGAAGCTCGGTGAGATCACGTTAGAACGGGGTCTTGGACCGCTCACTCTGCGTGCGTTGGAGATCCCCGGCAAGTCGGTCATGGACGTGCGCCGCATCACACTGACGTTGCTGCCGTGACAGAGAGTTGAGTGACGTAAACATGACGTGCCCGCCAAAAGTAGCCTTCATCGCTCCGCGTGAAGTCAGCCGAGTCACCAGCGACCCGAAGACGCGGGAAACAGCGTCATTCCGCGTTCGGCTCTCTTCACGCGGAGCGATGAAGGCTACTTTGGGCGGACGCATCAAACATTGCCGGAGACCGCTCATGTCATCTTGCCTCAGCGTGCGAATCATTCTCGGTAGTTGCTTCGTGGTGATCCTGAATCCTTGCTGCCTGGCACAGAATGATCTCGAAGCGGAGAAG
This sequence comes from Schlesneria sp., assembly GCA_043746775.1. GTDB lineage: Bacteria > Planctomycetota > Planctomycetia > Planctomycetales > Planctomycetaceae > Schlesneria. The sequence goes on along the minus strand of JAYTQJ010000155.1, from coordinate 1,851 downwards.
AAGCCCGCCGTCGCCTTTCAAATCGGAACGGGCACCAAAGTCCCCGAAGCATTGTTGAAGAGTCCCGACGGCAAACTGACGATCGAGGCCAAGACTTTCGACAAGGTGCAATTCGTCGAGGTCGAAGGGAACAAGCCCGTCGGTGAGGCGATCCCTCACCGACCGCTCTCCAGAATGCACAAACAAGAAACACGTTGGGCCTTCAGTCCCGATGGCAAACGAGTGGCGGTCTCGCTCAGTGGCGACATTCGTTCGGGCGGAGACAGTGCCGCGCACATTCGAGTCTGGGATGTCGCCACCGGCCAACTCGTCGCCGAGGCCACTCCCTTCCGCTACAACAGCTTGGGCTACGTCCGCGCGATGGCCTTCTCCAACGACGGTAAGACGATTCTCGTCCGCTGCGACGCGATCAGTGGGAAGTGACAGCTCCGGTCCCACCACGAACGCGAGCGAGTTTCGACTCGAAGGCGTCGTGGTTAGAATCCCCGCCGGTTTAACTACCAGGCTCCTCAACCTTTTGTCTTCATTACCAAGGATTGCGACATGTCTGTTCGATCGACTGTGTGGGTTCTGACCGCGTTGTTTGTCGGTTCATCAGTGAGTTGGGCGGCCGATGCGGCCAAGCCCAAGCCGCTCAAGGCACTGCTCATTACCGGTGGCTGCTGCCACGACTATGGGCGGCAAAAGGAGGTCCTTAAGCAGGGGATCGAGCAGCGGGCGAACGTCGAGGTCAAGTTGGTTCACACCGACGACAAGACGACGAAGGCGCGGTTCGAGATGTACGAGAGCGCCGACTGGGCCAAGGGCTACGACATCGTCATTCACGACGAATGCACGTCCGACGTGACCGAGCGTCCGTATGTGGACAACATTCTGAACGCTCACAAAAACGGCGTCGCGGCGGTCAACCTGCACTGCGCGATGCACTGCTACCGCGTCGGGACGGACGAATGGTTTCAGTTCGTCGGGATTCATTCGACCGGCCACGGGCCACAGAAGCCGATTGATGTCACGTTTGTCGAACGCAATCACGGCGTGACCAAGGGGCTGGAGAATTGGACGACGGTCAACGAAGAGCTTTACAACAACGTCAAGCTGTTTGAGACCTCGAAGCCCCTCGCACGCGGTCGCCAAGACACGGGCAAAAAGGTCGATGATTTCGTCGTCGCGTGGACGAACGAGTACGGCAAGTCGCGCGTCTTCAGCACGACGCTCGGTCACAACACCGACACCGTCGCCGATGCCCGCTACCTCGATCTCGTCTCACGCGGTCTCCTCTGGTCGGTCGGCAAGCTGACTGACGATGGCAAACCGATGGCCGGTTACGAAGGGACAGGCGTCAAGCCAATCGTTCTCGAACCACTCAAGCCACAGGCCGATCCCAAGGCGTCTGCCAAGTAGTTGTCGGCCAGTGACCGACGTGTTGCGGCTCACTCATCAGGCGAGCCGCAAGCGTTGTTGGATTACGGGGGGAAGCCTGATGCGCAAGCGAAGGATGCTGAGCAACGGAACCTTCGCTTGCGAGTTTTGAAGTTGCGCACTTTGGGTTTTCAGCCCCAAAGGGGCGACTCTATGTTAGCCCAGGGCAACGCCCTGGGTTGGCGATTGTCCGTGAATCTCAAGCCCTGAAGGGGCGGCACTACTCTTGCCAACCCATTAGGGTTGCCCCTTCGGGACTTCAAATTCGGTGTCGTTTTAAACCCAGGGTGGCGCTCCCGATGGTCGCTTGCCCTGGGCTAACTAAGGAACGGGGACGCAATCACTTCCCGAACTGCCGACCTCCGTCTTGTGAGCGGCAAGGCGCTAGCCGCCGGTCGTCGCACAAGAACCGGCGGCTAGCGCCTTGCCGCT
>JAYTQJ010000154.1:0-11599 GCA_043746775.1 Schlesneria sp. | reverse complement strand
GATTTTCAACAGGCTGCTAGCAGCGTCGGCCACAAAATTTGCCAAGTCCTCTGATCGGCTGCGCATCCGGTACGACTGCCACCAACAGCGACTTTTGCTCCATGCGCCGAGCTTGATCGACAAGGCTCGTTCATCCGAACTACGGGGAACAACCGAATGAGTTTGAACAACTGTTATCTAGGACGTGTGTTGGAACATGGCCCGGAGCCACCTTCATGGGATCGCGATTTCGATTGGCACATTCAACCGTCTGCATGTTGCTCGCACTTGCGATGAGTATGGTCGGCGCGACAGCGTTCGCCCAGCTGCCGCCTGCTTTGCCGTTCGATGGGCCGCTGCTCGAACGATCGAAGCTGACCGGTGATTGGTTCGGCACTCGGACCGAGCTTGCGGAAGAGGGCGTGACGCTCGATGTCAGCAACACTCAGTATTACCAAGGTGTGACCAGCGGAGGGCTGGAGCAGTCGTTTCAGTACAGCGGGCGGAATGACTACTTCCTGAACCTGAACGGCGAAAAGGTCGGCCTCTGGAAGGGACTGTTCGTCACGCTGCACGGCGAGACTCGATACGGCGAATCGGCCAACTCGCTCACCGGGGCGTTAATGCCGGTGAACCTGATGTCGGCGTTTCCTAAGCCGAACGGGACGGTCAGTGCCTTGTCCGGTGTGAAGTTCACTCAGTTCTTGTCCGAAGACATGCTGGTGTACGGCGGGAAGATCAACACGCTCGACGACTTCAAGCAGCCGATCACTGGTGCCGGTGGTCTGACGGGATTTCAAAACACTGCGATGATTCTCAATCCCGTCTATGCCAGGACTGTTCCGTACTCGACGTTTGGAGCCGGGTTTGCCTACCTCCAAAACATGGAGCCGGTGTTCGTGGCTGCGGTGTTCGACACCAACAACACGCCGACCGTGAGTGGGTTCGACACCTTCTTCGACAACGGGGCGACGATCTTCGCACAGGTGAATCTGCAAACCCACTTTTTCGACCGGCCCGGTCATCAGGGCATTTCGGGAACGTACAGCAGCGGAACCTACACCAACCTTTCGCCCTCGGCATATTTTGATCCGATTGACGGGTTGGTGATCCTGTCCACCCCGAAAACCGGCTCGTGGTGTCTGGCTTACAACTTCGATCAGGCCCTGTACGTTTCGCCGGACAACCCGCAACGGAAGTGGGGGGTGTTCGGCAACCTCGGCATAGCGGACAACAACCCCAGTCCGATCGGCTGGTTTGCGAGCACCGGAATCAGCGGAGCCAGCCCGATCGCTAGCCGCAGTCGGGACACGTTCGGGATCGGTTACTTCTTCTTGGGTGTCAGCACGGATTTGAAAGACCTCGCCCCAATCCTTCTGCCGCTTAGAGACGAGCATGGAATTGAGTTGTACTACAACGTCCAAGTGACCCCGTGGTGCCAGATCACGCCGGACCTCCAAGTGATCTCCCCGTTCCGCGACCGGGCCGACACATCGCTGCTTGTCGGCCTGCGGGCGAAGATCGACTTCTGACGGTGGCGAGGCAGATGGTTGTGCTCTACGCGCGGCAAGCCACGGCAATCAGCGCTAGGACACCCAGCCCCGAAATCATTGCGGCGGCCAACATCGCCAGTGAGGAAGGCGCTTCGGGATATTGCACTCGCAGTTTCTTCATGTTCTGCCGATGCTGCCAAGTGGCCAGAGTGAGCGTGACAACGCCGATCACGATCAAGCACATCCCATAGCTGCGAGATCCCAAGACGTGCTGTGCTTGGTGGCTTGGCTCGCGCAGGAACTCGAAGAATTTGTAGATCGTGAAGCCACTGGTAATCAGTGCGGCCGATGTCCTGATCCAGGCCATCAGCGTCCGCTCGTAGGCGAGGTGCGTGCGCTGCAACGCCATTTGTGTTTGATCGAGCGGGGCCACGGTGTTGTCTGTGGGCAAGGTGATTGGCTCCGCTAGAGACAGCCGGTAGCCACGCTCGCCAGAGCGTGGGGGTAGTGAATCGACGGGTCGCGAATCGAAGGCCCACGCTCTGGCGAGCGTGGCTACATGCGATGGAATGTGGACACGGCCGATGCCGCGTCGGGATGGATGTTCTCGGCACCCAGTTTCTCATCGGTTCCGGCGCGACGAAACAACTCTCGGACTTCGGAATTCAAATCGACGGCCATCAGGCGCACGCCCCGCTTGCTCAACTCGTCGTGCAGTTCCTCGATGGTGGTGAGGGCCGTCAGGTCGATGCTGCTGCTCATCCCAAGGTCGAGGATCAGTCCGCGCACGCTGTCACCGGACTTTTCGATCAACTCCGTCACGCGGCTTTTCATTTGGCCACAGTTGGCGAACATCAGGAGGCCGTTCACACGGTACACGGCCAAGCCCGGCTCGATTTGGGCGAGTGGGCCGTTACCGATGCGGTGGAATTCGAGTGCTTCGCCGTCTCGGACCAAATGCGAGTCGCTCGGCCGGGAGATGTGGGCGATGACCACAAACAGCGACATCGTGACTGCGACGAGAATTCCCGGAACGATCCCCACGAAGACTACGCCCAGCAGCGTGATCATCGCGACCGCGAACGTCTCCCACCGGAAATGATACATGCGGATCAGTTCGCCGATCTCGATCATCCCCAGCGTGGACACGATGATGATCGCTCCGAGCACGACGAGCGGCAGGGAGGCTAGTACCGGCGTGAAAAACAGCAGGAACACAAGCATCATCATGGCCGCGATGGCACCAGAGAGTTTGCTCTTCGCACCGGTACTGTCGTTCACCGCAGTGCGTGAACCGCTGGCTGCCACGGGAAACGCGCCCGCGACCGCAGTTCCGAGATTGGCCGCACCCAGCGCGAACAATTCGCGGTTGGCGTTGATGGGGTAACCGTGCCGCGCCGCAAAGGAGCGCCCCGTCAGCACGGCGTCGGAAAACGCCAACAAGGCCATCGAGGCGGCTCCCGGCAGCAGAGCGTTCAAGTCAGCGAGGCTGACACGAGGCAATCCGAATTTCGGCAACCCCCCTTGGACCTCGCCGACGATTTTGATTCCGTGATCCTGCCAGCGGAACACGGCGGACAGCACGATGCTCGTCGCCAGCACGACCAACGAGGACGGAACCTTGGGAACGAATTGCTTCAGAGCCAGCAATGTCGCAATCGTTACAACACCAAGCAGCAGCGTGGGCAAATGCGTCTCGCCCAACCGCGAGATGAGTTCCCAGAGTGAGCGGATCAAGCCGTCCGATTCAAACTTGATGCGAAACAGCTTGCCCAACTGACTCTGAATCACCAGCAGCGCCGCGCCGGTGATGTAGCCCGTCAGCACGGCGCGCGGCAGGAAGTCCGCCAGAAATCCGATGCGAGCCAGTCCGCCCGCAATCAGAATTACGCCGACCATCGCCGCCAGCGCTGCGACAAGAAACGCAAACCGCTCCGGTTCCGCGCCAGCCCCCGCGATCGGGCCGACGATCATGGCGGCCAACAACGCGGATGTCGCTTCCGGCCCGACGATCAGGTGCCGCGAACTGCCGAGGATTGCGTACACAATCATCGCGACGAGACCGGCATACATTCCCGCCTCCGGCGTCACGCCCGCAAGTTGTCCGTAAGCCATCGCCGACGGCACGAGCACGGTGAAGACCGTCACGCCGGAAACCAAATCCGCCCGCAGCGTGGCTCCGTCAATTCGCATTCGCAGTCTCCCAGTGGCGGACGCTGCCAGCGTCCGCGTTTGTGCTCACTCAGAAAGCGTCACCGACGCAAGCTGCGTCGGCCACGACCACGAACTTGAGCCAACTGTCACTTCGGTGGCGTGTACGGATCGGGCGTGCCGGGCGCGATGAGCGGGTGCTTCCGCGTGCTCAGCTCGAACGCCGCAATCATTTTGGTCATCGGTTCGACGGCCCAGGTGTTTTCGACGGTCACCGGAAATTCTTCCTTGGGATCGAGAATGAGATTGAACAGCTTCGGCGTGCCGAGTTTCAACGGGGGCGTGAACCAGTTGTGCATCTCGTCGTAGAGGTGCAGTTTCCAGTTGCGCCACTTCACCGCCTGCAGGCGGTCCGCAAGGAACAGCAGAATGCCTTCGCGGTTCGACTTCTCCTGCTTGCCCAACAGAAAATCGGTCTGATCCACTCCGTCGATCGGGCGGTCTTGCGGCACGGCAGCGCCAGCGAGCTTGGCAAACGTCGTGAAGGTGTCCATCTCGTGAACGATTTCATTGCTCACCCGGCCAACGGGGATCTTCCCCGGCCAGCGGATGATGAACGGCGTCCGAGATGAGCCTTCCATGTGCGTGAAATAGTAGCCGCGCCACGGGCCGGAACTGCCCTGATGCGGAAACGTCGGGTCAGGACCATTGTCGGAGGTGAAGACAAAGATGGTGTCGTCGCGCACGCCCAATTCGTCCACGGCATCAAGGAGTTGGCCGACGCGAAAGTCCATTTCGGCCAGGACATCAGGGAAATTGCCGAAGCCGGTCTTGCCCTCGAAGTCTGGATGCGGCAGCACCGGGAGGTGCGGTTGGGTCATGCAGACACAAGTGTAGAAGGGCGTCCCGGCCTTCACGCTGCGCTTCATGAAGTCCACCGTGCGGCGCGTGACTTCTGCGTCAATGAGGCGGCGCTGCTTGAGGTCGTAAACTTCAAGATGGCGGCTCTGCTCGCCTTTCCTGCCTTCCATGATGTGTTCCGGCTCGACGCCCGATTCTTTGAACCCGACCGCCGACGGATAGAGGGCTTCATCGGTGGTGCGCGGGATGCCGAACCACTCGTCGAACCCCTGGCTGGTGGGCAACCGGCTCTGGTCGCTGCCCAGATGCCACTTGCCGAAGTGAGCGGTAGCGTAGCCCTGGCCGGAGAGGAGCTCGGCGATGGTGACTTCCCACTGCGTCAATCCGTCAAGCTCGCCGGGGAACGGCACGGAGTGCGTGCCGCTGCGAATGGCGTAGCGTCCGGTCAGGATGGCCGAGCGGCTCGGCGTACATTGTGCCTCGACGTTGAAGTTGAGCAGCCGCGTGCCCTCGGTGGCGAGCTTGTCAATGCGCGGCGTCGCCGCGCCTCGAAGAATTCCGCCGCCATAACAGCCGACTTCGCCGTAGCCCAGGTTGTCCATCAGGACGAAGACGATGTTGGGTTTGTCGGCCGCTGTTGACGGGTGTGCGGTCGGACCACACCACGCTACCGCAAACATCATGAATCGAAAGCAATGGGAATTCGTCATCGGGTCATTTCCAGAAGGCAAGGGAAAGCGGGCCGGGAAACTCCCGGCCCGCGAGGAACAAAATCACTTCAGGTTGACGTTCACCTTCTCAATCTTGCCAGAGAATTTGAACGGCACGTCGTAGGACAGATTCACCGGCGTGCCGCAGTCCTCGCCTACGTCCAATGTCTCATCGAGAGCGATGCGGATTGGAATCGTTCGCTCGACACGCCCCTTCGCGACCTCCTTGCCATCGACGCTGACTGCCGCCGCTCCGCCCTTTCCAATGCCGCCGCCGTCGTAGGTGAAGTCCATCTTGATGGTGTGCTTGCCCGGCGCGAGTGCGTCCTTCCCGGCAACTTCATAGTGGGCCACATCGACGAAGTTGTAGTGGAACACCGGCTTGCCCTTGTCCAAGTACAAGGCCCATCCTCCGAACAGACCGCCCGCCGTGATGATCATCCCCGTGGTGTCTGCTTTCACGTCCACCTCGGCGGTGATCGACCACGATTTGTTCTTGATGTCGGGGCTGGCTCCCTCCGGGATGCGAGTCATCCCTTCGGTGTAAGTGAACGACGTGCGACCGCGAGTCAGGCTCGGGCGAATGGCCGGGTCGAGCCGGGAGGTCTTGCTGTTGTCGATCGGCAGCACGTTGTACTTGGCCGCCTCGGCGTAGAAGAGCAGTTGCAGATCCTTGAGCTTGTCGGGCATCTTGGCCGCGAGGTCTTCGGCCTGGGAGAAGTCCTTGCTCGTGTCGTACAGCTCCCACTTGTAACCGGTGATTTCGTCCACAGTCGCACCGGCCGAATCCCACGGCGCACCGACGGGTGTGGTACAGGCGACCCAGCCGTCCGAGTAGATCGCCCGATTGGCGAGCAGTTCGAAGTACTGCTTCGTTCGCCGGCTCTTCGCCTTGGAGTCCGCAAACGTGTACGCCATGCTGCCCCCTTCGATCGGCTTCTGTGTCACGCCGTTGACCGACGCCGGGGCCGTCACACCGCACACTTCGAGAATGGTCGGCACGATGTCGATGCAGTGGTGGAACTGGCTCCGCAACTCACCCTTGGCCGCGATCCCCTTCGGCCACGAGATGACCATGCCGTTGCGGGTGCCGCCGAAGTGGCTGGCGACCTGCTTCGTCCACTGGAACGGGGTACACATCGCATGCGCCCAGCCGACGGGGTAATGGTTGTAGGTCTTCCACGTCCCGATCTCATCAACCCGTTGTAGAACCTGTTTGAGATCCTCCTTCACGCCGTTGAAGAAGGTCATCTCGTTGAGCAACCCTTGCAGGCTGCCCTCGGCGCTGGCCCCGTTGTCACCGGCGATGAAGATGACCATTGTGTTGTCGAGTTGGCCCGTCTGGCGGATCGACTCGATGACTCGGCCGACGTTATGGTCAGTCTGTTCCATGTAGCCAGCGTAGACCTCCATGAAGCGGGCGTAAACTTTCTTCTCTTCCGGCGTGCAGGCGTCCCACGCCTGGATGCCGGGCGCGCGGGGAGTCAGCTTGGCATCCGCCGGAATCACGCCGAGCTGCTTCTGCCGCGCGAACGTCTCCTCGCGAACCTTGTCCCAGCCCTGATCGAACTTGCCCTTGTACTTCTCGACCCATTCCTTCTTTGGATGGTGCGGGGCGTGCGTGGCACCCGGAGCGTAGTAGCAGAAGAACGGCTTGTCGGGAGCGACGGCCTTCTGCATGCCGATCCACTGAATGGCCTTGTCGGCCATGTCGTAGTCAAAGTTGTAATCGGGCTTGCCGAGGTACGGCTCGATCGGCTTGGTCCCCTCGGTCACGGCCGGTCGCCACTGGCTCGTGTCGCCGCCGAGGAACCCGTAGAAGTGGTCGAACCCGAGGCCGGTCGGCCACAGGTCGAACGGACCGGCCTGACTGGTCTGCCAGTCGGGAACGTTGTGGTTCTTGCCGAACCATGCGGTGCCGAAACCATTTTGCTTGAGCACTTCGGCAACCGTAGCCGTGTCCTTCTGCATCACCGAGTCGTAGCCCGGAAAACCAGTGGCAGCTTCGGTGATCACTCCCGTGTGCGCCGAATGGTGGTTGCGGCCGGTGATCAGCGCGGCCCGCGTCGGACTACACAGGGCGGTCGTGTGGAAGTGGTTGTACTTCAGTCCGTTGTCAGCCAATTTCTGAAAGGTCGGCGTCGAACACGGCCCGCCGAACGTGCTGGTGGCTCCAAACCCGACATCGTCCAGCAACACCAGCAGCACGTTCGGCGCGCCCTTGGGTGCCTGCACGGGTTGCGGGAAGTCGCTCTTCGAGTCCTTCGCCCGCAAGTTGACAATTCCCTTGAACGGTTGGGGCGGGGCCGGAAGCACCGAGGACGTGCCGTCCGCCAGTGCCGGACTGGCCTGCTTGTCCTGAGCGAAGGTTTCGGCCAACCGGCCGGATGTCTCCCACCAGCCGAGCATCCCTCCGACGGCGAGTACCGCGACGGTCCAAATCATTGATCGTTTCATGTGAGTCTCGATGGGAAAGAGAAGGTGTCATTGCGGGTCAGGGACATCCCTGGATCGCTGGTATTAGTTCATTTGGTCAGCGCGAACGTGATTTTCTCGATCGTACCGGTGAAGGCGAACGGCGACTTGTAATCCGGCGAGACCGGGGTGATTGAGTCGCGACCGACCTCGAACGGTTCCAAGCCGTGGCGGAAGATCGAACGCTTCACTTTGCCCTCACCGGCGGGCTTTCCGTTCACGAACAGTTTGAGCGTGCCGCCCCCTGCTTTCGAGCCGTCCGGGGTGAACTCGGTCTTCAGCGTCACCTTCCCCTCGGGGAGCGATTCCGTGCCGTTGATGGTCACGTCCGCAACCTCGAAGAACGTGTAACGGAACACCGGTTTGCCACCCTTTACATAGAGCGACCAGCCGGCCGAAAAAGCCCCGGCACAGGTTACGACACCTTCTGCGCCGCCCTTGGGAATGTTCAACTCGGCGGATGTCGTGTGTCCCCGTGAGAAGAGTTGCGGGCCGATCGGTTCCGGCAACCAAACGTTGTTGCCGAAATAAGTCCAGCTTGTTTTCGGTTCGCCAGCGACCCGCAAGCTGGGATCAAACCGCTCGGCGAACCGCGAGTCGAGGGGGAACACGTCGTACTTAGTCGCTTCCTCCAGGAACTTGGCTTTCAGTTCTTGGAGTTTATCGGGCATCTTCGTCGCGAGGTCATCGGCCTCGCTGAAGTCCTCGTTGATGTTGTAAAGCTCCCAAGGTGCTGTCAGGAAGCCGTCACCGCGACCGGCCGTTTCCCAAGGTAGCCCGTACGGACTGCACGCCACCCAGCCGTCGTGGTAGATCGCGCGGTTGGTCGCCAGTTCAAAGTACTGCGTCGTCCGCCGGTCCTTGGCCTTCGCGCCGTCGAACGAATAGAGCATCGACACGCCCTCAATCGGCTTCTGGGCGATGCCGTTGACGACCTTCGGTTCGGGGATCTTGCAGGCTTCCAGGATCGTCGGCACCACGTCGATGACGTGATGGAATTGGTTGCGAGTTTCGCCCTTTGACTTGATGCCCTGGGGCCAGTGAACGACCAACGGGTTGCGCGTGCCGCCAAAGTGGCTGGCGACTTGTTTGGTCCATTGGAACGGAGCATTCATCGCCCACGCCCAACCGACGGGTACGTGTGGCTCGCTGCTTGGCTCGCCGATCTCGTCGATCCGCTTGGCCGTGCTCTCCAAACCGAGTTGTACGCCCAGCAGGCTGGCGACTTCGCTGAAGGTCCCTTCCAGACCGCCTTCGGCGCTGGCCCCGTTGTCACCGACGACGTACATGACGAGCGTGTTGTCCAATTCGCCGGACGCCTGCAAGCTGTCGATCAGCCGACCAACTTCGTGGTCGGTGTAGGCCATGTACGCGGCGTAGTTCTCCATCAGCCGGGCATAGACTTTCTTCGCCTCCGGTTTTTGGTCGGCCCACGCGGGGACATCTTTGGAACGCGGCGTGAGCTTCGTTCCCTTGGGGATGATGCCTAATTCGAGTTGCTTGGCGTGAGTCAGTTCACGTTGCTTGTCCCAACCGTAGTCGAACTTGCCTGCGAATTTGTCGCGCCATTCTTTCGTGGCATGGTGTGGCGCGTGGACACCCGACGTGCTGAAGTAGTTGAACCACGGCTTGTCCGGATTGGCGGCCCGAGTGTTGCGCGTCCAGGCGATCGCTTCATCCGTCATGTCGGCGGTGAAGTGGTAGCCCTGCTCGGGTGACTTCGGTTGCGGCACCCAGGTGGTGTTGCGGTAGATAACCGGATAGTACTGGTGCGTCTCGCCCTGATTGAAGCCGTAGAAGTAATCGAACCCAAGGCCGGTGGGCCAACGGTCGAAGGGGCCGGCGGGGCTGATGTCCGGCTCCGGCGTGTTGTGCCATTTCCCGAACATGCCGGTGGCGTAGCCGTTGTCCCGCAACGTCTGCGAAACCAGCGCAGTGCTCTTCGGAATGATGCCGGTGTAGCCGGGGTAGCCGGTGCCCATCTCGATGATGACGCCCGTGCTGATGGAGTGATGGTTCCGCCCGGCCAGTAGCGCCCCGCGCGTCGGGCTGCACAAGGCAGTGGTGTGGAATCGGGTGTACTTCAGCCCGTTGTTCGCGAGCTGGTCCATGTGGGGCGTTGGCACAGGCCCGCCGTATGTCGAACACATGCCGTAACCGACATCATCCAGCAAGATGAGCAGCACATTCGGACTCCCCTTCGCGGCCGTCACCGGCATCGGGAAGTTTGGCGTCGAGTCCTTGTAGGTCTCGCCGATCTTGCCTTTGAATGGCTGATCGGGACGGGGCAGGACTTCCTGTGACTCTGCCGTTGGTGCGAAGGCCGCACTTAGCGCGAGGCAGAGAACGGCGAGAATTGCTTTGGTCTTCATTTTCATCGTTGTGCTCCTAGTTTTGGTTGATTGTCATGTTGGGCCGCTTGACACGTCACCTCGGGCGCAGCGTGCCCATGCGGCCTTGTTGAAAGTCCTCGAACGCGCGGACGATTTCTTCGCGAGTGTTCATTACGAACGGGCCGTGTCCGACGATCGATTCTGGAATCGGCTCGCCGTTAAGCAGCAGCAGCGTGGAGTCAGCGACGGCGTTGAGTGCGATCCCAAGTCCCGCTTGATCGAAGATGGCCAATTCACCGGCGTGGGCGATTTGGCCATCGGTCAACGTGACTTGGCCGCGCAGCACCAGCAGCGCGGTGGTGGTGGCATCCGGCAGTGGAAGTTCCACCGCATGTCCCGCGAGAAGCTGAATGTCCCAGAGATTGATCGGCGTGAACGTGCGGGCCGGACCTTTCGTGCCGAGGAACTCTCCCGCGATGACTCGCACTGTGCCGCCGTTGTCGGGCAACGAGACGTTGGGGATGTCGGCGGCGAGCAGCGTTTGATAGCCGGGTGGCGCGGATTTTTCTTTTGCGGGCAGGTTCACCCAAAGCTGGACCATCTCCAGCGTGCCGCCGAGACGCGTGAACTCGCGCGAGTGCATTTCTTCATGCACCAGTCCCGACGCGGCGGTCATCCACTGCACGTCACCGGGACCGATCAACCCGCCTCCGCCGCTGGAATCGCGGTGCTCCACTTCCCCTTGATACACGACGGTCACAGTCTCGAAGCCGCGATGCGGATGCGACTCGACACCTCGCGGCTTGTCGGACGGAGCGAACTCGTGCGGCTCGGCATAGTCGAGCAACAGAAACGGACTCAGCTTCTGGCCGAGATCGTTGTAGCCAAACACCGATCGCACCGGAAAACCGTCCCCCACCATGTGCGTGGCGGAACTGCGATGAATCTGCCGCAATGCTTTCATGTCCGCCATCCCTTCAACTTCGCAGCGATCTGCGCGACGTGCCGGCCTTGGAACCGGGCTTGAGCGAGTTCTTTCGCACTCGGCTGCCGCGAGCCATCCGCCCCCGCGATGGTAGCCGCGCCCCACGGCGAGCCACCCTTCACTTCGCTGATGTCGGCGAGTTCCGGACACGAGTATGGCAAGCCGACGTAAATCATGCCGTGGTGCATGAGCGTCGGCAGAAAGCTGATGATCGTGCTCTCGTTGCCGCCACCGGTGCCGGTGCTGGTGAAGACGCTCGCCACCTTGCCGATGAGTCCTCCCTTCACCCACATACCGCCGGTCTGATCGAGAAAGTTTCGCATCTGCGCGGCCATGTTTCCGAAGCGTGTCGGTGTGCCGAAGATGATCGCGTCATAGTCGGCCAACTCCTTCGGATCGGCGACCGGCGCGACTTGGTTCGCCTTGCCGCCAACTTGAGCGAGCTTGTCCGCGCTCAGCAGTTCGGGAACTCGCTTGATCGTGACCTCGACGCCATCCACGGCCCGAGCACCCTCGGCCACCGCCTGAGTCATCGTCTCCACATGACCGTACATCGAATAGTAAAGAACCAATAGCTTTGTCATGGTCGGACCTCGTTGGTGGGTTGTGAGC
>JAYTQJ010000153.1:0-4956 GCA_043746775.1 Schlesneria sp. | reverse complement strand
AAAATGGCTCTCCGCCATTCGTGTTGAAAATGGTGTTATGTGAGGCACGGCGCTAGCCGCCGGTCTTTTTCGCCTATACCGGCGGCTAGCGCCGTGCCGCTCATCCAAGCATCCAACACAGATGACGGAGACAAATTTGATCCGAGTCGCGTCGCTGGAACGGACTCACGTAGTACAGAATCTCACGCTGAAAGTGGCCACCATGCTGGGACTCGATCCGACGCCGTTCGATGTGCGGCTGGTGGCGTTTCGGATTCCGATTCGAGTCCATCCGTCGTTCTGGGTGGTGAGTGTGCTGCTCTCGTGGAACCCCGATCATCTGGACCTCGTGTTCCTCTGGATGATCTGTCTGTTCGTGTCGATCCTCGTGCATGAGCTTGGTCATGCGCTGGTGGCCGAGGCGTTGCATTGGCCTTCCGAAATCGTGCTGTACTGGGGCGGTGGCCTCGCGTTTTCTCAACGAGTCTCACGGCGAACGCCTTGGCGGGAGATGGCCGTTTCACTGGCCGGACCGTTCGCGGGCTTCGGTCTGTTCGCACTGGTCGAAGCAGTGCGGTACGCCTTCTTCCCAATACATGTGCTGGCAACATCGCCCTACTTGTGGTTCGTGTTTTCCAATTTGAGGTGGATCAACCTCTACTGGGGGCTGATCAATTTACTGCCGGTCTTGCCGCTGGATGGCGGGCACGTCTGCCGGTCGATCTTGGAACTGCTGCGCGTGCGCGACCCGCAGCGACTGGCGGCTCAGATCAGCATCCCTGTCTCAGCCGGAATGGCCGCATGGCTGTTTTCGGTCGATCCCGAGAATCGGTTTCCGGTGATGTTGTTCGCGGTGCTGTGCCTGCAAAACATCGCGTCATTGCAGCAGGGCAATCGCTCGTCGTGGTAACGAGTGTCTTGAAGAGACCGGTGAGTACGGGACTCCGGCAAGATTCATTGTCCTCTACTTTCATACGATCTGCGGAGAGGTTGTCAGAGAGTGCATTAGCCCGGAGGGCGGCAGAAGGTAGCCCACGGCGCGAGCCGTGGGGAAACGTCAACCAGCTCCCATAGCCCGGAGGGCGACACCTCGACTGTCGATCGAAGAGTGTCGCCCTCCGGGCTAACTCGCCGCATGGGCTGAACCCACGGCTCACGCCGTGGGCTACCTTCTGCCGCCCTTCGGGCTGAAAAGACGAAACAGTCCAGCGACAATCACAACCAAGTCCGCGTTGCAGAACGATGCCCCGCTAGGACTATGAGCAGAATTAGGAACGAGAAAAAGAACATGAATCAGACCTCCATTTACCCCTACTTTGTCCGCCGTGATCTCGATGGCTTCTTCGGGTTGTTTGTGGACAACCTGATCCAACTGCTGCTGATTCTCACGCTCTGTTCGGGGCTGTGTGGAATGAACGGCGACAGCAGCTACCTCCTCTACAAACATGTCTTGCCGGGGGCGGCGATCAGCATCCTGATCGGCAACCTCTTCTATGCGTGGCAGGCGCGACGGCTCGCGCTGAAAGAGGGACGTAGTGATGTCACCGCACTGCCGTATGGGATCAACACGCCGTCGCTGCTGGTCTATGTCTTCTTCGTGATGGCACCGGCGTTTGCGAAGGCGCGCGCCGAGGGACTTTCTCCCGACGCTGCTGCCACACTGGCGTGGGAGCTGGGACTCGTGGCCTGCATCGGGAGCGGGCTGATCGAATTTTGCGGAGCTTTCATCGCGGAATCCGTTCGTCGTCGCACGCCTCGCGCCGCACTTCTTTCAACGCTGGCGGGGATCGCGGTTGGGTTCATCTCGATGACGTTCGCGTTGCAGATTTTTCAGAAGCCACTCATCGCGATGCTGCCGCTGGCGATCGTGCTGATCACGTATTTCGCTCAAGCCCCGTTCCCGTTTCATCTGCCGGGTGGATTCGTGTCGGTCGCGCTGGGGACGGGCGTCGCGTGGTTGCTCACCGGACTGACGGCCGTCTGGCCCGATGCACCCGCTTGGTTGGCTGAGTCCGCGATGAAGCCTGCTGCGGTCACGGCGTCACTCGACCAATTGGGCTTCTACTTGCCGACGTTCACGGGAACGCGCGTCCTCGCACGACTCGCCGATCCGTCGCAGTGGCTCGGGCTGTTGTCGGTCATCGTGCCGATGGGATTGTTCAACTTGATCGGCAGCCTGCAAAACATTGAGTCGGCCGAAGCGGGCGGCGACAAGTTTGGAACGTGTTCGTCACTCGCGGCGAATGGTGTGGGAACGGTCTGCGCCGCGCTGTTCGGAAGCTGCTTTCCAACGACGATCTACATCGGGCATCCGGGCTGGAAGGCGCTCGGTGCGCGCGCTGGCTATTCCACGCTGAACGGCGTCGTCGTGACGGCTCTGTGTCTGACGGGAGCAGTCAGCTTGGTGAACAGCCTCATCCCGATGGAGTCGGGGATCGCGATCGTCCTGTGGATCGGGATCATCATCACGGCGCAGGCGTTCTCGGCCGTCTCGCGCGAACATGCTCCCGCCGTGGCAGTCGGATTGTTCCCGGCGATTGCGGCGTGGGGCTGCACCGTCATGAACGGCGCGTTCTTCGTGGCGGGAGGCAAGACGATGCAGACGCTGCTGACGGGCCTCAGTCCCACGGGCGAACCGACCAGCGGCATCACGAATGTCGAGGTGAACGGCTTCTTGATGCACGGGCTGATCTCGCTGGAACGCGGCTACATCTTCACCTGCATGATTCTCGCTGCGATCTCGGCATTCCTGATCGATCGAAAATTTGCCACGGCGGGAGTCTGGTCGTTGGTCGGAGCCGCCTGCGCCGCGATCGGCCTGACGCACGCTTATCAACTCAGCGGGAACGGCGTCGATTTTCTGTTCGTGTTCTCAACGCCATCAGCCGAGACCGCATTGGTCTATCGCGCCTGGAACGTTGCGATCGGCTACTTGCTCATGTCGGCCGCGTTCTTCGCGTTCGGAGCCTATTTCCAAGGCCGCGATGTCCCGCGCGTCGAGCATTGAGCCGGTCGCATCGAGACTGCTCTGCACACCAACCCGCAGCGTGAGTTTTGAAGTTGCGCTCTTTGCTGTTTTGTAGCTGCTCCCCACCGATCTCGTGTCATAGGTCTCTACACAACTCCGATGTGCTTGTTTTGCTGCTCTTCATCCGTGCCCCGGCTTTGCCATCCGTGCTAAAGATGCTGCCTTGGAGCGATCTCACTAGTGTCTTGTCTGTTCTAAATTTCGGGGTTGGGTGGCCGGGGCTGGACTGCTTGAACTTACCCACATTTTTACAAAGTTTGCCAGTGTCGGACAGCGGTGGCGGTTGGGTCTGACTTGTTTGGCGGCTTGGGTTTGCGAGTGTTGTGTTGGTTCTTGTCGTGGGGAGGCACGTTGGTTGCATAGCAGGTTGGGACGGTCTTCAAGGAGCGTTGAAGGTCGGACGTCGATGGCGGGAGGCTGTCGCC
Organism: Schlesneria sp.; assembly: GCA_043746775.1. Taxonomy (GTDB): domain Bacteria; phylum Planctomycetota; class Planctomycetia; order Planctomycetales; family Planctomycetaceae; genus Schlesneria. The sequence goes on along the minus strand of JAYTQJ010000153.1, from coordinate 1,524 downwards.
CAAGGAGGGGACCTGCGGGATGGAGTCTGGCTGTGAGTGCTCTCACGTTGGATGTCGGCGAGTGGGCGGAAGAGAACTTTGGCGGGTGTGAGTTGGGGGATGTTCGTCGGACGCGGAGGGCGGTGGCGGTGACGGTGGCGCGGCAGATGGCGGAGCATCCCGATGGCAGTACGCCCGACCAGGCGGAAGACTGGTCGGACCTGAAGGCGATGTATCGGCTGTTTGATGCCGATGAGGCGACCTTCACCGCCTTGGCGACTCCACATTGGCGGCACACTCGGTCGCTGGCTCGCGGGACGGTGCTGTTGATCGGCGACACGACGGAGACCGACTTCGGCATTCGCCGGTCAGTCCAGGGGCTGGGGCCGACGGGGGACGGGTATGGACTCGGCTTCTTCCTGCACAGTTCGATGATGGTCGATGCGGGCAGCGGTGAGATTCTCGGGCTGGCGGGACAAGAGCTGTTCTATCGACAGCCCGTGCCGAAGACCGAGAACTCGTACCAGAAGCTGCAACGTTCGCGCGAATCTGAGGTCTGGGGCCGCGTGGTCGAGCTGGTCGGACCGCCGGCCGAAGGAATCCGCTGCGTTCACGTCTTCGATCGCGGTGCCGACAACCTCGATGTGTTCTGTCACTGCCGCGCACAGCGCACCGACTGGGTGATCCGCGCCGCGCAGTTGCATCGCGTGGTCGAAGAGGCTGACGGATATATCACCGACGATAGCCCGAAAGTCACAGAGATACATACGTCATTTAGTAACGGCACAGCCGCGGCTGGAGCGATAGAGACTGCGGAACGTGACGGCGCGACGCGTCTGTCACTGCGCGCGGTGCTGGCGAAACGGCCGCTCTCCGGCACGTACGAACTGTCGGTCCACGCGACGAAAGATCACGAGGCCCGCACGGCTCGAATGCAGATCCGCTTCGCGCGCGTGACCATTCGTCGCCCCAAGCGACGGACGAAAGATCAGCACGCCATCGACTTCCAAGAGCTGACGCAATGGGTCGTCGAAACGCGCGAGGTCGATCCGCCGAAAGGAGTCCAACCCCTGCAGTGGGTCCTGTGGACATCACTCCCCGTGACTCGCTTCGACGACGCGTGGCAGATCATCGAGTACTACGAACGCCGGTGGCTCATCGAAGAATTCCACAAGGCGATCAAAACCGGTTGCCGCTTGGAAGATCGGCAATTCATGGAAGCCCACCGCCTCGAAGCGGTCGCGAGCTTCACCAGCGTGCTGGCCGTGCGACTGCTGCAACTGAAAACCGTCGCCACCACCCACCCCGACCTTCCCGCCGCCCGAGTCGTCCCGGCGATCTGGCTGAAGATGCTCACCGCGCTCCGCAAACGAAAGCTGACGACAGTCCGAGACTTCTTCCGCCACCTCGCCGGCCTCGGCGGCTTCCTGATGCGCAAACGCGACGGTAACCCCGGCTGGCTCACCCTCTGGCGCGGCCTCGATAAACTCCTCCTCGCCATCCGTGGCTACTCCGCAATGAACCAAAAATGTGGGTAAGAACAAG
>JAYTQJ010000152.1:0-11616 GCA_043746775.1 Schlesneria sp. | reverse complement strand
CGCCGGCCCACCAGAATGTGTAGGCGTGTTACCTGGTGGGCCGGCGCTCGAAGCGAGCTGGTCCCACCCTACGCCGACTTTTGTCGGAAACGTCAACTCGCACACGTCGTCAGTTTCTGAAGAATCTGTGAAGGAGACTCGCAGCGATGGCCGCTCGTGGCGACTTCAGGTTCCGATTGAGTCGATTGTGCGAATTGGGCGGGCGGCAGAGTTTCGTCAATTCGCATTTCAACCGGCGATTGAATGACTCGCCGAACGACGGAAGCGGGCAAGGTTGCAATCCGATCCGGCGGCTACTGTAATGCCCGCCATCTCTCGGCCGGTGGGTGTCGAGGCGTCGTGTGGGTTGGCATCGCTGCTGGGCGGTGTCTCGCGACGGAAGCACTTTCTTCAGTCTGGGCGAGAACGATTCGCGTCACAGTTCTGAGAACAAAAGGTCAGTTGTTCAATGCGCAAGGTTCATATCGTCAGTTCGTTGTTGGTGGCGTTTGGTCTGTCGATCGTCAGCATTGGTTGCGATCCTGCAAAGCCAGCCACGAAGGGTGTTAAGAAGCCCGCTGGTCCCGGTTCGACGACCGGTGGTGGAACGGAAGTCCCAGCCGCTGCGGCTGGTGGAACGACGGAAAAGCCAGAAGCCAAGCCCGAGGAAACGAAGCCGGAAGAGAAGCCTGCTGAAGACAAGGCTGTTGAGGCCAAGCCAGCAGAAGAAAAGACCGAAGCCAAGCCGGAAGAGAAGCCCGCCGAGGAAAAAAAGGCTGAAGAGCCAAAGGCCGAAGACAAGTGATCGACGCGGCTCAGTGATTGAGCCAGCATCACCGTCACCGCTGAAACGAAACAACCCGCTGTCGCTCGCGACAGCGGGTTGTTTTATTTTCTGTCCGTTACGCGGCGAGACTGTCGCAACAACTACGGTTCGGTCTTGGTGAGTCGGGTGCCGTCAGGCCCCGGACTCTCGGAAATGTTGAAAATAGAAGCCTGAAGCGCGAGCGAAGGATTTCTGAGCCTGATTCGTCCGCATTTGCGACAGGCTTCGCTTGCGCTTCAGGCTTCTATTCCCTTTTTCAACAGGCTGTTAGCCCAGAGGGCGGCAGGTCATAGCCCACGGCGTGAGCCGTGGAGAAATCTAGGCCCATCGAACGTAGCAGAAGTCGTCAGACTTCTGGCGAGTCATCGAGTCGTCAGAATTCTCACGAATTCTGCTACAAAAAACTTAACGGCGTTGCCCTTCAGGGCTGAAGACGTTGTTTGGTGGACCTGAACCCACGGCTCACGCCGTGGGCTATGACCTGTCGCCCTCCGGGCTGAAAACACGAACGCTCGGCACCAATTCCACGGATGAGCTTTTGAAGCCGGTCGTTGGTCCGGCTATGCCGCCGCCTTCTTCTTGCCCTTCTTGTTTGCCTTGGGGTTCGCGTTCTTGTTGGGCGTTTCCTTGGGAGAGGTCGCCTCAATCTGCTGAGCGTTCCAAGCGTCGTAGCGTTCGCGCAGTTGCTTCACTTTGTCAGGTTGGTCGCTGGCGAGGTTCTTCGATTCGGCCGCATCGTTCGCGAGGTCGTACAACTCGGGCGATCCGCTACCTCCGTTCGAGACGACGAGCTTCAAGTCGCCGTGCCGCACAGCCCATTGATTGCCGTAACGCCAGAACAGAGATTCGTGCGGACGACCGCTGTTGGCACCAGTGAAGTACGGCAGGAGGTCCACTCCATCCAGCTTCCAGCTCGCGTCCACCGTGCCTCCGCCTGCGGTGAGGATCGTCGGCAAGACATCGAGGTTCATCACGGGAGCCGTGTGCGTCTGACCGGCGGGAATCTTCCCCTTCCACTGCACGAGGAACGGCACGCGCGGGCCACCTTCAAACGTGTTCATCTTGAAACCGCGCAGCCCGCCGTTCTGCGAGGTCGTGCTGGCCGTCGGTCCGCCGTTGTCGCCGATGAAGAAGTACAGCGTGTTCTCCTCTTGGCCGATCTCGCGCACCTTGCTCATCACGCGCCCCACGGCGTCGTCCATCGCGGACATCATCGCCGCAAACAGTTTTCGTTTTTCATCTGTGATCTTCGGAAAACTGTCGAGGTACTTCTGAGGTGCCTGGAGCGGTGCGTGTTGCGCGTTGAACGGCAGGTAGACGAGCTTGGGCTTCGCCTTGTTCTTCTCGATCCAATCGACGGCACGTTCGGCATAGGCATCCGTCGTGTAGAAGGCGTCGTCGGTGATCGGCATGACTTCGTTGGAGACGCGCGAATCGACGAATTGCGTTGGGTGTACGAACGGCGTGTTGCCGAGTGTCCCGAAGAATTCATCGAACCCCCGCTTGGTCGGACGATGTTCGAGACCTCCACCGAGATGCCACTTGCCGATGCAGACGGTCGCGTAACCGAGGCCCCGCATTCGATCAGCCATCGTCGTCTCTTTGAGACTCAGCCCGGACGTGCGACTGGCGACGCTGTTGAATTCGTGACCGAATCGAGTCGGATAGCGACCGGTCATCAGGCCCGCTCGCGACGGACTGCAATAGGTCGCTGCGACATAGCCTTGAGTACACCGCACACCGTTTTTTGCGATCGCGTCGATGTGCGGCGTCGGGATGTCTTTGCTCCCCTGACAGCCGAGTTCTCCCCAACCCAGATCGTCCGCATAAAAAATGACGACGTTGGGCTTCTCCGCCGCGGATGCTTGCAGCGCCGCCAAGTTCATCCCACCCGCCAAGCCCGCGAACCACAGAGTCAACACGTTCCAGCGACCAGTCATGAGTCAATCTCCTCAGCTAAGTAGTTGCGGCCCGTGAGGACCGAGAGAACACGATTCGACGAGGTGCAGTCCACTACCGTGCGATACCCCCACGCGATAACAGCGTCAACCATGGCGCGACATTCCCCGCGTGAGCGGGTGTAGTCGTCAATGAGTGACCTCCCAACGAAGCCTGCGAGGCAAGAGTTTCTGAGAAGGTAGCCCTGTCGCTCCGCGACAGAAGGCGCGATCCGCAGGGGACATCAATCTGTCGGGTCAACTCGAATGAGCGGCAAACGCGACTCGTGCGCTCTCGCTTCCTGTCGCGGAGCGACAGGGCTACCACAAATCGGCGACCGAACCTCGCGCGAGACCTATTCGTGTCCAACGCCGGCAAGGATCTCACGACCGTACCTGCGTAGCGTCTCCAAGAGTTGATCCAGATGTTGTGAGATTGTGAGCGGGTTGATGAGCGTCACACGCAGCGCATCGACTCCGTTCAGCGTGGTGGCCACGAGATAGAACTCACCCGACTCGATAACCCGCCGCCGGAGCTGCCGCTGGAATTCACCGAGCCGTTCGGGTGTCGCGTCAGACAACTCGGCCGGGACATGCCGGAACGTGACGATGTTGCACTGCGGTTCGTGCAGCGGGGTGAAGTCGGGCGCGGCGAGCAACTTCTCGTGGAAGACGCGGCCCAGCTCGAAGGTCACGTCGATCAAGTCGCGGAACAGTTGCGGGCCGAACAGCGACCAGACGCCCCACAGTCCATACACGGCCGCGCGCTTGGTGCATTCAAACGTCCGCAGGCCGATGTCGTACTCGCCCAGCCCCGGCGCACTGGGGTCAAACAAGTACGGCGCGTTCTGGCGAAACGCCTCGTAGCTGTGCCGCTTGTTCTTGAAGAACAGGAACGCACACAGCGCGGGAACGAACATCATTTTGTGAGCGTCCCAGACCACCGAGTCGGCTCGTTCAAGACCCGCGACCAAGTGACGATGCCGTTCGCTCAGCAGGGCCGACCCACCGTGAGCCGCATCGACGTGCAGCCAAACTTGGTGCCGCTCGCACACGTCGGCAACGGCATTGAGTGGATCGAAAGCCCCGATCGGCGTCGAACACGCGCACGCCACGACCGCAATGATCGGATGCCCCTTCGCCTTGAGTTCGGTCAACGTCGTGTCGAGGACGCGCACATCCATGCGTCGCCGTTCATCGAGACTCACCTTCACGACGTGCTTCGTCCCCAGCCCCAGAATGCCCGCCGCCCGCGCGATGCAGTAATGAGCGTCCGCCTGAACGACGAGGACGGGGGGGTTGAGGGTCGAGAGTCGAGAGTTGATGGTCAGCGGGGTATCGCCGGTGGCGAGTCCATTTTGACCATCAACCCTCAACCTTCTTCGACCCTCAACCTCCACAACCCCTTCCTCCCAACAATCCCCCAACGCAACGTTCCGTGCCACGAGCAGTGCGTTCAAGTTGGCGAGCGTGCCGCCGTGTGTGACGATCCCCGCATAATCGCCCTCGTGCCAGCCGAGGTATCCCGCCAGTTTGGACACCATTGCCTGCTCGACCGCCGTGGCCCACGGCCCCATTTCGTAGATGGCCATGACTTGGTTCGTGACCGACCCGACCGCATCGAACAACCCGGCCAGCGGGATCGGTGGGGGAACCTGATGTCCGACGTAACGCGGGTCGTGCAAGTTGTGCCCGCGCGACAGCATCTCACCAACGAGTGACTCGAACCGCGCCGCAAGTTGTCCCGGTCCCGCAGTGCCATCCCATTCATCGGCGATCCGTCCCGCCCGCGCGATGTTGTCGCGAGGTAACGCCCAATTCAACACGTTCCCCGACGAAGCCTCAACAAGGGCGAGATGACTCGCCAACTGCTCGATCAGCCGCTGGCCGGTCGTTCGCAGCAAAGCGGGGTCATAAGCGAGACGGATGCGATCGAGGGGCGTTGCGTTGGAAGCAGTTTCGTTGGTCATGGCATCACTCCCCGTAGGATGGACGCCTCGTCCGTCCTACTCACTTTGGCAACTCGGACGGACGAGGCGTCCATCCTACTGGGAGTCGTGGCACCGTTTTAAGAACGGCACGGTTTTAGGAACAACACCGTGATTTGCAGGTTCAGCCCACTTGCCCGTCGGGTTCGGCTTCTTCGCTCTGCCATCTTTCTGCCGCTCTCTTTCTGTCTCCATTCTTCTTGCAAAAAACGAAGCAGGGAGACAGAAAGAGAGCGGCAGAAAAATGAGCAGGGTGAAGTCCGAGTGAACTCTCGGACGTAGTCGATGCACAACCCGTTACTTCATCGCGTGGAACGCATTCCGCGCGTCGATGTGGACGCGCGGGTTCGTGTTCGTCTTGAGCAGCTTCTCGACGAGTTCGCGGAACTCGGCCTTGTCGTTTGGTCCCAACTTGGGGCCGAGGTCGGCGAGCGCTCTGAGGACGTTGGTCTGGATGATGACCTGCTCGCCCTGACCTTCGGGTGAGGTCGCTGCGGGTTCAGTCAGAGCCTGTTTGAAGACCGCCAGTCCGTCCGTCGAACCACTATGCGAGAGCGAGATCGCCGCGTTGATGCGCGTCATCACGTCGTCATGTCCGAGCAAAACCTGCAAGTGCTGCAGCGCGTCGGCCGAGCGAAACTGGCCGAGCGTCCAAGCGACGGCATGACGCATGATTGGCTCTTGAGCTGACGAGGCGTCGATCAACGCTTGCACGAGTTCCGGCGCATCGAGCGGCGTGCCGCGTTCGAGCGCACGGCTGGCAATGAAGGCGATCGACGCGGCGGCACTCTTGCGAATCTCGATGTCGCGTGTTGGTTCCAACGCCGACTTCAACGCGGCATTCATCGACGCGGCCGCGGCTTGGCGGAGACTCGCCGCACCGGACGAGTTGGCCTCCGTGGCTGAGGTCGCACCGGGTAGTGACCCTCGCACAGATTCGGGTGCGTTGAGCAGTCCCAACGCGCGCGTCAGGTACTGCTGGATCGCGACCGACTCGGTGGAACTCGAACTGGTCTGAAGCTCTTTCACCAACTGATCGGACAGCCCCCGCACGATCTCGGGATTGCTCGCGAGATGTTGGCCCTGCTCGCCGCGCAACCGGTCCTGATCGAGGACTTGGGCGAGGCCGTACATCGCGCGGTTGCGGATGTGCGTGTTGGGACTTTGCAGTTCTTGAGCCAGCTTGCGCCAGTCCTGTTCTCCCGCCGCGATGCGTCCGAACAAGGCCCACACCGCGACGACCGCTAGCACGATCAACCCCGGCACCACGAACAACTGCACGATGAAGCCCGCCGACGGAGGCTGCACGGGAGGCAAGTCGTCGGACAATTCGGGACGTTGTGGCAGAGCGGCAGAATCTTGATCGGGCAAGTCAGACATCGGTGAACCATCACGAGGCAAACAAACAATCCATCAGGCATCTCCGAGGAACCGCTCCCGCGAAGTGCGGCGGATTATAGGTTCGGTCGCCAACGATTGCAGTCATCGCGAAAGAAGCGTCTAAAGTAGCCATCATCGCTCCGCGTGATGAGCCTTCAGAGAACAAGCGTCTGAGTCAGTCCAGCCGAACTCGAAAGGCTCGTCACGCGGAGCGATGACGGCTACTTTGTGCGGGCCTTCACGAGTTGGGCAGAGACCAATGGGACCAGCCCGGAGGGGTTCGCTTGGTTGAGGACACTTCATTTGGCTTTCCTATCACAGCGCTACAGGTTTGTGACCCTGAAAGAGAACACGCCGAACCTCCCACGAAAGAACACAACATGTCCAAGACGATCCTCGGCATCGGTGCTCATAACGACGACTGTGTGTGGGGGATTCCCGGCATCCTGCTCAAGGCGCTGCGGAAGAACTATCGGGTGGTGATCCTGACGCTGGTCGGCGACTACAGCAACTGGAAGCCGGGAGCCGATCGCGCGCAGGAACTCGTCGAGAAGACCGTGCAGATCAGCAAGGAGTACGGCATCGAGATGCAATTCCTCGACTTCGCCGGAATGCGGTTCGGCGTGACGGAGGAATCGAAGCGCAAGGTGGCCGAAGCGGTCGCGGCGATCGAACCGGATGTCGCGTTCCAGCTCTGGCCGCACGATCATCACACCGATCACGAGATGGCGTCGCAGCTCTCCAAGATCGCACTGCGGCACGGCGACCGCGTGCTGGACCTCGGTCAAAAGACCAAGTCGCCATCGCGAATCTACTGGTACGACAACGGCCCCGGCCACACGATCGGCTTCGAGCCGAACACGTTCGTCGATGTCACCGACGACTGGCCGCGCGCGATCGAATGGCTCGGCCGACTGATGGCGATGCAGGCGAACAAGCCCTACGATCCGAAGCAGCTTGATGGAGCCCAACAAGCCAAGGAAGCCCTCGCCCGCTATCGAGGCCAATCGTGCGGCGTGAAGTACGCCGAAGCCGTCCGCTCCACGACGGCCTATCCCAGCGAAGTCTTTTAGTTCGGATGATTCATGGCCACCTTCCGGGTTAGGCGACTTCCCCGACTACTCAAGTTGGCTATGGGAGGATGGAGCAGCACGAAACTTCCGTCGGACAACTGGATCGAAGGAGTGAGAGATGCCTTGGAAAACTTCGTGGTTGATGTTGCTCGGTATCTGTGTCGCCTCCGTTGTCATGGCTGATGACCCTCAGGCCAAGCCGGTGGATGTGGAACTGGCCGCGATTCAAGGACTGTGGGAGGGAAGCTGGGGCGGAGGCAATCGGAACGGAGTCATCTTCCAACCGGTGACTGCGAAGCTGGCGATCCACGGAAATCGAGTTGAATGGTGGGGCCTGCCGCAGACGGGGGATGGCTCGGGGACGATCCGTCTGTCCAGAGATGACAAGGGTAAGACGCTGCGTTTGACAACGGCTGTCAAACCCGGCGACGCATCTCAGGGAGAGGTGACTCAGTTCTCATACGCCGTGAAGGCAGACTCACTGAAGCTCGCCGTGGGAGAAGATCGGGAGTGTTCTCTCTCGCGCATCGCGGTTTCCTCAGCACCACGGGCCAGCGTTGCCGTGGAGTTCGTCATCACCGAGGGAATCAACGATTCGGGAAATCTGCAGATCCTGCGCACGCGATCGCGACATGTCGCGAGCCTCAACGCAGAGTACTTCGAGCCCGAGCGGCTGAACTACTCGATCAAAGACGCTTCGATCTTCCGTCTTGAGAAGCAGGAGTTGAAGAAGCTGACCGTGGATCAGGCTCGCCCACTTCTGCAGAAGCCAACGCCGGTGGTCCTGTCGTTCCGGCACATCCGGGAGTTGCCTCCTCAACGGCCGGAGGAGTTGGCACGACACCTCGGGCCGGCTCAGCCCGACAGTGAGCCGGGCCTGGGGATGCTCAAGAGCCTGCTGGCAGACGGGACACTTGTTTTTGTCCTGCCACCGGAACAGTTTCCCCCGCCATAAGACCGACTTTTGCCATCTATTTGGAGTGCGGCAATTGGTTGCCGCTTTCCTTTCTCGCAACGGTCGAGTTTTTGAATGTCTCGGCGGTGAGCGTGGAGATCGACATGTGGCCTTGTCTCCGTAATGTGTCAGTGAGTCTGGTTCTGCTCGGGCTGGTTGCGTCGGCACATGCTCGCGATGTGGTCGAGAACCCACTTTCAAAAGCCAGGGCGGCAGCGGTTGATCAGGCCGTGCAGACAGTCATCTCCGATCAGAAGCTGGTGGGCGTGGCGATCGGCGTTTTGCAGCAGGGACACATTGTCTATCTGAAGGGGTACGGAGCAGCCAATCGTGAGGACAACGTTCCCGTCTCGACCGAGACCGTGTTCAACTGGGCCTCGAACTCCAAGCCGGTGGCTGCCGTTCTGGCCATGCAACTCGCCGAGCAGAAGAAACTGGACCTCGATGCCGACGTGAGGAAGTACGTCCCCGAGTTCCCCGACAAGGGGACCGTCATCACGACGCGGTCTCTGCTCTGCCATCAAAGCGGCATCCCGCACTATGCCAATGGCAAAATCGTACCGACCATGAGGAAGTACGATGTCGCCGATCCGTTCTCACAGCCCGTGTTGGCTCTCGACAAGTTCAACCAGTCACCGCTGATCTTTTCGCCAGGTGAGAAGGTGTCGTATTCGTCCCATGCCTACATCCTGCTCAGCGCGGTGATCGAGCGAGCGGGAGAGCAGCCATTTGGTGATCAGCTTCAATCGCGCATCACAGAGCCGCTGGAGATGACTTCGTTCACACCCGACACCGGCGGAGACAAGCCCGAGTTCGTCGTCGGTTACGCGAAGAAGGGCGAGACCATCGCGAGGTCGATCGATGAGCCTCAATACTGGAAACACGGAGCCGGTGCGTACCGTTCCAGCATCACCGACTTCGCCCGCTGGGCAGAGGCCCTGCTCAACCGCCGCCTCGTCTCGCAACAGACCGAAGCTGCGATGTGGACGATCCAACCGACCAAAGATGGCAAGCCAACCACCTGGGGCCTGGGCTTCACGGTCGAAAACGGCTCGCAGGGCTTCAAGGTCTCCCACAACGGCAGCCAACCCGAAGTCGCAACGAGAATGGTCCTCTACCCCAAAGCCAAACACGGAGTCGTCGTGATGACCAACAGCGGCTACGCCGATGTCGGCAAGATCTCGACGGCGGTGTATTCGGCGTTGAACGCCAAGTGATTTCGTGCGGCTGTCAGAATTTAATTGGTCGTCACCTTTTGGAGAGCGGCATTTCGGATTCAATCCCAATTGGCGCACATCTTGTCACTCCTCGCATGGGTTACACGCATCATGGTGTCTATGTCGGGAACGGAATCGTTGTTCATTACGCTGGTTTGGCGGATGGATTGAATGCGGGCCCCGTTGAACAACGGCCCCTTGAAGAGTTTACATGTGGTAAAGGTTATTCCATCAAAGTTCATGCGAGTGCCAAGTTCACTGGGGAGCAGGCGGCGGGTCGCGCTCAATCGAGGATTGGAGAGCAGCTTTACTGCGTCTTTTCCAACAACTGCGAGCACTTTTGCGAGTGGTGCATCAATGGGGACCATAACAGCGCACAGGCAAATAACGGTGCCGCTGCCGCAGGTCCGATCGGAGCGACAGCGGCAGGTTTGGCTGCGAGAGCTGTTGTTGCTGCGGGCGGTACAGTGGTTGGCCTTTCAGGACCGGGCGTTATGAGTGGTCTTGCCAGCGTGGGGGGTATTGTCGGCGGTGGTGCTGTCGCTGGAGTCGCGATTCTCGGTGGAGTACAGGGCGTGGCAATGGCATCCTTGGTTAACAACACAGTATTGAAAGACCGTCTAGGACTTGGGAAACGCGAGCGGGATTCACGGACAGTAGGAAGATATGCAAGCTATGCGGGTGCAGCCGCCGGGAGCGCTGGTGGCATAGCCTCAATTAGCATTTTTGGTACTGTGGCAGGACTGAGTGGCGCTGGTATTGCATCGGGACTGGCTGCCATTGGAGGCGTCGTTGGCGGTGGCATGGCAATGGGTGTTGCAATTGTCACTGCGGCCCCCGTCGTGGCCGCAGCCGCTGCGGGTTATGGCGTCTATAAGTTGACCAAATTCGGCTCGGCTCCAGACGCACCCGCAATTGCTCATTCAGAACCTCCCCAATGATTCTCGCAAGATAGTTTGTGGGATGGCCCTTAGGATGCCCTTGTCGTGTTCAACTGGCTCAAACACGCCTTCGCGGTCGAACCGGCTGGACCGGTTGAGCCATCGGCTGCTCAGGCGGCGGCGATTGATGCGGTTTGTCGGGAGATCGCGCGGCGGGGGATGACGTTGCCGGCGCAGATGGTGCTCGATTCGTCCGCGCCGCTCAGTTATCTGGCCGGGCAGTCGCTGAGGTTCTTTGAACCGTTCCTCGGTGCAGTCCTCGATCCGGCTGGCGTGCGCGAGTTTGCTGGCTTCTTGGAGAAACGCGGGGCGGTCGAGTACATTGCGAGACGGCTGGAAGCAATGAGCACGCAAACTAACGACCAATCAGCCGGAACGCGCTAGCGTCCGGTTCTCGGCGAATTCGCAAACCGGACGCTAGCGCGTTCCGGCTGATTGCCAAAGCTGCCGTCGCTTCGCGACTCAAACCGCGGCCTCTCGGCTCTCATTTCAAGGTTCTTCATGCACCACGAATCGGGACGGTTGAACGGCGAGACGAAGAAGGTGATTGATCCCGATTCGCTCAACGTCATCCTCGCCACCGACTGTGGCAGCACGACCACGAAGGCCATCCTGATCGAGAAGGTCGAGGGCGTGTACCGGCAGACGTACCGTGGCGAAGCGCCGACGACTGTTGAGGAACCGGCGGCCGATGTCACCGTGGGGGTCACCAACGCGGCGACTGAAGTGGGAGAGTTGTCCGGGCGGCGGCTGGTCGATGACCGCGGCCAACTGATCCGGCCTGCGCGCGGCAAGGAGGGCTGCGACATCTACATCTCGACGTCCAGCGCGGGGGGCGGCCTGCAAATGCTGGTCGCGGGGGTGGTGAGGCAGATGTCCGCCGCCAGTGCCGAGCGAGCGGCTCTCGGAGCCGGCGCGATCGTGATGGAGACGCTCGCCTCGAACGACAAACGGAAGCCGTTCGAACAGATTCAGCGGATTCGCGAGCTGCGGCCCGACATGATCCTGCTCGCGGGGGGAACCGATGGCGGGACGAAGTCTCACGTCGTGCAGCTTGCAGAGTTGATCGCTCCCGCCAAGCCACAGCCCCGGTTCGGCGGGCAATACCAGATGCCGGTGATCTACGCGGGGAATCGCGATGCGGCGGCGCTCGTGCAGGACGTGCTGGGGAATGTCTGCGCGTTGTCGATCGTCGAGAACCTGCGTCCCGTGCTGGAACGGGAGAACCTCGCCCCGGCCCGCGACCGCGTTCACGATCTGTTTCTCGAACACGTCATGGCGCATGCCCCCGGCTACGACAAGCTGATCTCGTGGGCCGAT
>JAYTQJ010000151.1:0-27201 GCA_043746775.1 Schlesneria sp. | reverse complement strand
GAGAATTGCTGGTGGGCCGGCGCTGCGAAGCGCCGCTGGTCCCACCCTACATCCTGCCCAACTTCAAAATGGCATTGGCCCTGCCGCTTGGCCTTCCTGTCACGGAGTGACAGGGCTACTTTTGTCGGGCACATTTTGTTGATGTCCCGTCGGCAGTTTCAGCGGATCGGGTGATGATGAGGAATCAAGACTCTCAATCGACGCGGGCCGACGAATCCTCCGGCCGTCGGCCGTTGGGACGCGGGCGGCTCTTCTCGGCTGTGATTGGCCTGTTGGTTGTTGTGGCAGGCGTGGCCGTGTTTCTGTGTTGGCCTCGTTCGGAACCATCGGAGGATGGCGCGAGTTCGTCCCGTCCCGAGTCCTCTGCGAATGGGGAGACGCTCACCCAGGACGCACTCACGAATCCGCACGGCTATCTCGGGCCAGACGCCTGCGCCGCCTGTCATGCCGAGCGAGTCGAAGAGTTTCGCGCGACGCGGCATTACCTCGCGTGCGTAGTTCCGAGCGTTGGTCACATGCCCGAGGGGTTCCAACCGGGAAAGGGATCGTTCCATCCAAACGGGGCGTCGGTTCGCTTCGAGATGACCGAAGCCAACGGCAAGTTTCTTCAGACCGCGATTCGCAGCACTCCGGCGGGCGAAGTCCGTTCCACGGCGACGGTCGATCTCGTGTTTGGTTCGCAGGCTCAGACGGACGAGGTCTACTTCACTTGGCGCGGCGATGAGATCAGCGAGCTGCCGATGAGCTGGCTTCATCCGCAGCGCGCGTGGGGGACGGCGGGGTTCGACCGCGAGGGGAGTGAGGACTTCTCGCGCCAGACGACTCCGCGCTGCATGGAGTGCCATAACACTTGGATGGATCACGCGCCGGGAACGCTGAATCAGTACAAGCGCGAAACGGCGATCCTCGGTGTGACGTGCGAGGTCTGTCATGGTCCCGGCAAGGAGCATGTTGCCTTTCATCAGACTCATCCCGAGGCTCGGTCGAGTCAGTCAGTCGTTCATCCGGGACGGCTCTCGCGCGAGAGGTTGATGGATCTCTGTTCGCAATGTCACAGCAATGCCCTCCGGCATCGCGGTCCCGCGTTCAGCTATCGACCGGGCGAACCGCTCGACGCGCACATCAAGACGCTGACGACCAAGAATCCCGAGGACGATCACGTTGCTAACCAGACGACGTACCTGCGCGAGAGCAAGTGCTTTCAGAAGAGCGACACGTTGACCTGTGTCACCTGCCACAACCCGCATGAGGCGACGAAGCTGAGTGACCGTGGTGTGGGAAAAAGTGCGTGTCTCGAATGCCATCAGTCGGCCGATTGCGGTGAACGAGCCAAGCTGCCAGTGGGCGTGCAAGACAACTGCGTTGGCTGTCACATGCCTCGCGGTCGGAAAATCCAGGTCGCGTTTGAAACCGCCGCCGTTTCCTATCTGGCTCCCGTTGGCAAATGGGAACATCGCATCGCCGTGCATCCTGTCGCGCGGGATGAAGTGCTGCTCGCGTGGCATCAGTCTCAACCGGGAGCCGACAGCCGCGACGAAGTCACTCGGCTGAAGAAGTCGTTGGTCGAGTATTGGCTCGGTGAAGCGGAGTCGCGTCGCACGGCGTACCGTTTTATCGCGGCGATGGATGCGTACCGGCAGGCTCAACTATTGGAGGCGACACCGGCGGTTCAAGAGAAGCTGCGTGAGGTTGAGGCGGCGCAGACCACGGTCGAACAGGAACTGACGCGGGCGATTCACCGGATCAAAGAGGGACGGTACGACGAAGCCTTCGATCTCGTGCAGCATGTCCTGACGCTCAAGCCGAACCATGCCGTCGCACATGGACGGTTGGGAACTTTGTACGCGCTGCGCGGCGAGGAAGAACTTGCCACACAGCATTGGAAGGCGGTGCTCGAACACGATCCGGACGACCAGTACGGCGAGTCGATGCTCGGCTGGCGAGACCTGACGCAGGGACGCCCGGCCGAGGCGCTCGCGGCGTTCGAGCGGGCGGAGGCCCTCGAGCCTTACTTCGCCAAGATCAACTATCACATGGCACTCGCCCTGACGAAGCTCGAACGTTGGCCGGAAGCGATCACACGGCTGGAGCGTTTGCTGGTGATCGACCCCCATCACATCGACGGCCGCTTCAATCTGTGCCAAGCGCTGCGGATCAACCATCGTCCGAAGGAGGCACTGCCGCACGCTCTTCGCGCGGTGGAACTCACGCGCGAAGAGAACCTCGACATGCTCGCGACTCTCGCGCAGACGTACGCCGAGTTGGAGCAGTTCGCGGAAGCCGAAGCCACCGCACGCACCATGCTGAAGCTCGCGACGACCCGCAATCCGGCGATGCTTCCCGAGATTCGCAGTCGCATTGCCGAGTGGCGCAAGCAATCACGGAAGCCCGGCCCGTGACTGTGGGGGCGAGGTGTGCCGCACGCGGCACAAAGTGAGAGGCTTCCGAGCGGGGCGGCGTAAGCCCTCGGTTCTTCCCAGAGGGCTTACGCCCAAGAATCAGGGGGCTTACGCCGCCCCGCTCAGAGGCATCATCACCGACTGCGCGGTGAAACGATTCAGTCCGCGCTGCGCGGCGCATCGTGTTGGGGGGCGAGTATGAAATTGTCGCGGCCTTCGATCAGCAGCACCTCGCGATCAATGGGGACGCCGGTGAACTTTTGTTCGCGACCGGAAGGCCAGACGGCGCGGAGAGACACGCTGGTCGAATGCTCGCCCAGCCCGATAACAAGTTGACGCTGGTTGCTGCACTGGAAGCCGTCCCCCGCGACGAGCTGTTTGGTGAGATGGCGATGACTCGTGATCGCGGTGACTCGGGTGCCGATCGCGTCGCGGGCTGTGGCCGTGGCCACGAGGCGGATGCTGAGGCGGTGGCCTGCGTCGAGTGTGTCGTTGCGGAGTAGTGCAACAGTGCGATCGACGTGGGTCACGAGCGCCTCTTCTCGTCCGTCACGGTTCCAGTCCCAGCGTGCCACCGTGCGACCGAAGTGATGTTCGGCGAAGTATGGTCCCACATCGGCGGCGGACTGTTCCTCAAATCGTTGGCCGTGGACGTTGCGAAAGAACTGCGTGGACATGGGGGAGGCGATCCCGAAGCGCGAGTAATCTTCGAGATGTCCGTTGGCCACAATCACGTCGGGGTCGCCATCCAGGTCCGCATCGAGAAACTGCGCTCCCCAACCCATGCGATGAAAGCTTTTGTCGTAGAGCCGCCACTGTCGCGCGAGATCGGTAAAGCCGCCGCCTTCTTGCTGCACGAACAGGTTGCTCGCCTGGTTCGTGAAGTTCGTGACGAGCAGGTCCAGCCGCCCATCGCGATTGGCGTCATCGAGTGCGATCCCCATGCTCGCTTGTGGTTGGCCGTTGTCTCCAAACCCGACGCCCGCCAGTGCGCCGCGCTCTTCAAATCGCGGAGGCTCGGCGGCGCGTGATGAGACGGCGCGCGGCGTCACGTTTTGGAAGAGGCTGTTCTGCGTGGTGTCGTTGGAAACGAAGAGGCTCAGTTTTCCCGAGTCGTCGAAGTCGGCCGCCACGACGCCCATTCCTTTGCCGTCCGGAAAGATCACCCCCGATTCCCGTGTCGCGTCGGTGAAACCTCCCTGTCCGTTGCCGAGGAACAATCGGTTCTGTTCGCCGGGGAACATCGTCGGTCGGCATTGAACCGCGTGGCCTTCACGGTCGCAGACTTTTGTCAGCGCGTCGCCACCGAGATAGTTGACGACGAAAATATCGGTCACTCCGTCCGCGTTGAAGTCGGCCAGCGCGGCACTCATCGACCACGCGTTTTCAGAGAGTTCTTCCGTGCCGATGGCTTTCACAAACGTGCCGTCTCCCTGATTGATCCAAAGCCGGTTGAGGCCAATGTTCGTCACGAACAGGTCGGGGAAGCCGTCGTTGTTGATGTCGCCTACCGCCACGCCTTGTCCGTAGTCCGCTTCCTGAATCCCGCTCGATGAGGTCACGTTGGTAAAGGTCAGGCCCTCTCGATTGCGGAACAACTGATCGAGCGGTGTGTCGCCGCCGCCGTTCGGTGGCCAATCGCATCCCTGACTGAGATACACGTCCGGCCAGCCATCGAGGTCGTAGTCCAGCACGCCGATCCCGCCCGCACTGATCTCGAACATGAACCCAGCGGGAGGCGATGCACCGGAGCGCTGATGAAAGCGGAACGTGAGGCCGAACTCATCCGCGACCTCGGAGAAGCGGCAGCGCGAACGTGTTTCGGCGCGGGCCTCGTTATGCGAGGACGCGATGGGAGATGGAGATGGAGATGGAGATGGAGATGGAGATGGAGATGGAGATGGAGATGGAGATGGAGATGGAGATGGAGATGATTTCGACGATGTGACCGCACGCCATTCGAGACTCTGCGTCACGTCGCCGACAGCGGTGATCATCGGATGTGTCGGGACCAGACGCGGCTTCAGTCGGCGAATGCGTTCTGCAGGAACCGATGTCGAACTGCCGCGTTCGAGGGCGAGTTGGCTCCAGCCGAACGACTCCCAGTCGCGGCCGAGTGCTTCGAGCAGAGCTGCGATCTGTTCGAGGGTCTCGGCGTCCGGATTGCCTCCACGCCCTTTGCCGACAACCACCTGTTGACGGAGGGCATTGAGTTGCCGTGACAGTTCCATCAGCCGCTGCGTGGTCTCAGCGTGAGGCGATCCCGCAAGCAGGCTGGCCAGTTGGTGGACGGCTCCCGCGTGGTGAGGCGCGCGTTGCAATGACTCGCAGAAATCGTGTCGGGCTTGATCGGCATTTCCGGTTTGCAAGGCGCTCAGTCCGCGCAGATACCAGACTTGAGGGTGAGATTCCGCAGACTTTGGTAGCGCGGCATTCCAAGCGGCGAACTCATCCCAACGGCCGGCATCGACGAGGAACGTCCCCAAGCGGGCGTGAACTTCCTCGGGGACGAAGGTGCCGGATGCCGCTTCGTGCAGGAGTCGGACGGCGGCATCGAGTGACTCAGGCGTGAGGGCGGATTGAATCGCGGCTCCCATCCCGGCGAGAGCATCTTCAGGAGACGCTTGGCGGCAGAGACGGATGAATGCTTGGTCCTCGGCGTCGATCCAGATGCGGTCGGGCCATGCCGTCGCGAAGAGGGACTCGGCCGGGCAACTTCCGGTGCGCAGCAGTTCGCGGACGTGATCGGCCAGTTCCCGATTGCGACCCTCGACTCGCATCAGAAACATCAGCTTGAGTCGCGCCGCGCGGCCATTCGAGTCGGCGTGAAGTGCCTCGCGCAGGCTGGCCTCTGCATCCAAGGCCCGGCCGAGTTGCAGTTCGATCTCACCCGCCATTCGTCGAGCGGAGGCCGTTTCGGGGCGATCACCTTGAACACGCTGGCAGTGTTCGAGTGCGACCAAGGGTTGTCGTAGTCGAATGGCAGTCTCAGCGGCGAAGAGGTGGGCGGCGGCAAAGTTTGGCGACGCCAGCAATGTCTGCTCGGTCTGCTTCAAGGCTTCTTCATGACGACCTTCCCACGCGGTGCGACGCGCCTGACGCAACCGTCGTTCGGCAGGTGATTCCGAGCCGGGCCATCGTCCCCATACGAGGCACGCGACGAGCAGTCCGAACACGACAACGCTTCCGAGACGGAGTGTGCGTGAACGTCGTGTCTGGAGCGGGGTGGGCCGGATGGTCATTGGTTGTTGGTGGCGCGGGGTGGTGTGAATGGAATTGCTTTGCCTGCGCCCTCGATGACGACGATGTGGCGGTTCAGTGGCACTTCGGAAATGGATTCGACTCGCCCCGAAGGCCACGTCACTTGGAGCGTGATGTGGTTGAGAGTGGTCTCGTCCAAACCGAAGGTCAACCGGTGTTCGTTGCTCGCCATGTAACCGTCGCCCGCCGTGAGTTGCCTGCGGAGCGTGCGGCCTGCGTGTTGGATGTCGATCTGTGTGCCGATGGCATCGCGGTTGGAAGCGGTTCCGACCAGCCGCACGTTCAGCCAGCGTGCGGAGGTTGGCGTTTTGTTGGTGAGCAGCGCGGCGGGGGCATCGAGATGCGTGACGAGAATGTCTGTCAGGCCGTCTCGATTCCAGTCCCACGTCGCGACCGCGCGACCGAGGTACTTGCCGCTGAAGTAGGGGCCGAGCTGTGATGCGGCGAGTTCATCGAACCGGCGACCAGAACGATTGCTGAAGAACTGCGGCGGCATCTGATAGGCCGAGCCGGCGTCTCCCGTGTCGTTGACGTGACCGTTCGCCACGATCAAATCGAGCCAGCCATCCAAGTCCGCGTCGAGGCACTGCGTTCCGAAACCGAGCATCTTCAAACTCGGAGCAGCCAGTCCGAATTCGCGTGTGTGGTCCTGAAAGACTCCGCTCGGCTGCTGGATGTAGAGCGTGTTGGTTTCGTCTTCAAAATTGGTCACGAACAGATCGAGGAGCATGTCTCCATTGATGTCGCCGGAAGCGACGCCCATGCAAGCCTGCGCGCGACCTTGGCCATCGAAGGCTGTTCCTGCGAGTCGTGCTTGATCCTCGAAAAGCGGCCTCGGTTTTGACGAGTCTGTGGTCGGTGAAGACTCCGTCGGAACGAACTGGAAGTTGGCGGTGCCGTCATTCGCAATGAAGAGACCGACCTGTGATTGGCCTTCAAAAACGGCGGCGATCAGGCCAAGCCCTCGCCCTTCCGGCTGAAGGATCCCTGCCGTTGCGGTCACGTCGATGAAACGACCGTCGCCGCGTCCCAGCAGAAGTTGATCGTCGTCGGCGGGGAAGTGCGTCGGTCGGCAGGTCTGCTTTCGGTCGCGCCGCTGGTTTTCACAGACACGCGTGAAGACATCCTCACCGCCGAGATAACTCGTGACGTAGATGTCCGGAATGCCATCCGCGTTGAGGTCCGCGATCGCCGCGCTGATGCTCCACGCGGAACCGGAGGACTCGCGAAAGGCGGTGTCTTCGGTGAACGTGCCGTCCCCTTGATTACGAAAGAGACGATTCCCGCCGATGTTGGCTACGAAAATGTCGGGGAAGCCATCCTGATCGACATCGCCCGCCGTCGCGCCTTGTCCGAACTGTCCCTCGACGATGCCGACGTGCGGCGTGACATCGGTGAACCGGCCGTGGCCCTCGTTGCGAAAGAGTCGGTCGAGATCGTCGGTCTGTGAGCCACGTTCATTCCAACGACAGCCTTGGACGAAGAACACGTCCGGCCACTCGTCGCGATCAAAGTCGAGGACAACGACGCCTCCGCCGGTGAACTCGAACATCCGCTGCAAGCCGCCATGCAGCGGATCACCGCCGTTGATGTACTGGAACGTGAGGCCAACGGACGCGGAATCATCGTGAAAGCGAATGCTCGATGGGCGTTGGATTTTGTCGTCGTCGGCGAGTGCGGGGTGAGGGGCGTCGGTGGAGTCCACGTTGAATTGGGGAAGCGGCAACGCGGTGAGGTCGATCTGATGGGCGGGGTTTCGTTCGCGGACGGTTCGCTCCAACGGCAGCTCAGTGAGTTGTGCCGCGAGTCGGTCTCGATATGAGTGCGGCCAATTTGCGGAGGCATCGCGCTGGTTCGCGAGGTCAGACCAGCCGAATGCCTCCCAGATCAGGCCCAATCGTTCTGCCAGCTCGACGGTTCGCCTGAGCGCGTCCAAGTCATCACCGTTGCGAGCGGACTCGACAAGCGTCCGGTACTGCTGCAATTCCTCGGCGCGCGTCAGGAATGAAACGGCGTGAGTTTCGTCACCGGATTCACGCAGCCAACGCCCGAGTTGAAAACACGCCGCGAGATTGCAGGGGTCGCGCCGCACGGTCTCCCAATCGCAGCGTGCCGCCGCCGGAAGCCGGCCTTGCCGCCGGGACCATGCGGCGGCGAGTTGCCAGTATTCGGGATGAGTTTCGATCGTCGCTGGCAATGCGAGATGCCACTCGATGAGGACGGTTGTCGGTGACTCTGACTCAAGCAACGCACGCCCCATCGCGAGCCGCGCCCATTCCCAATCAGGATCGGCTTTCACGGCGAGTCGCAGTTCCGCGAGGGCTGTTGTGGGATGGCCCTGCTTGAGCAAGAGGCAGCCGCGCGCGGCGTGTGTGCGTGCGTCATCCGTGTCTCCTATGAGTTGCGGATCGACCGTCGATTCGCCGACGCTGCTGAGCAAGTCGAGATGAAAGTTGCTGAACGAGCGGCCGCGAATCATCGCGATGAGGATCGCGGCCAACTCGCGAGATCGGCCACTCACGGCGAGAACTTTGGCGAGGCCGTTGCGGGCGTCCATGTGGGTGTCGTCGAACGCGAGGACCGCTTGAAACTGGCGTTCGGAGGCGGCAAGTAATCCCGGTTCACGCAGGCAAAGATGACCGGCGGCGAGTCTCGCCTTCACGAACTGTTTTGAGTCGGTGACGTGTTCGTAGGCTTCGATCGCGATGGGGAACTGTTGTTGCCGTTCAGCAACGGTGGCCAACAGCATCCACGCCGCTGAGTCTTCGGGTGAAAGTGCCAACACCGCGCGAACGGCTGATTCGGCGTCCGCCATTCGTCCCGCTCGAAATGCCGCGCGGGCTGTTGTCATGATCTCGCTTGCCGATTGAGGCTTCGGCCTGTTCAGCCACCAAACTCCGGCGAACGTGAGCGCCACCAAGACCGACGCCAGTCCGGCGATTTGTGCCGAGCGAAGAGTGGTGCGGTTCGGCTCTGAGTTGGGGGGAGATTCTCCGCGCATCGACGTTCATTCCAACTGGTCGCCACTAGGGGAGGAAACCGTACCGACTGAAACAACTTTGAATCGTCTTACAACTCGCTGGAGGGAATCGCTTGTTTTTCGAGACGCCGTTCGATGGCAGCGGCTTCGGTCTCCCGTCCTTTTCGGCGGTAGTGCTTTGCCAGTGCGAGGCAGGCTTCCGGGTGATTCGGGACGTACTCCAACACACTCTGCAACCAGCCGACCCCTTCTTCGGGGTTGCCGTACTCCAACAGGATGTTTCCTATCTTGTAACGCAGCCCGACCTGCGACGGGTTGGCTTCGAGTTCCTCCAGCATGTTTCTCAACTGGGATTGGGCAGTTTGCTGAGCGGTTACAAAGTCGAAGTGCTCGCGAGCTTGTTCCTCGCGCCCGCAGCCTTGTAGGGCTTGAGCCAGCACGTACCGCACTTCGGGATCGTAGGGCTTAAGGGCGTAGGCCTGTTCGGCAAAGGGAAGAGCTTCCGTTGCTGCACCGTCCGCCACATTGAGCTTCGCCATCATCAACGTGCCGTTCGGGTGCTTGGTATCGATGGCGAGGGCTTGTGTCAGTCGCGTCTTGGATTGCTTGAGATCACCTTGCTCAAACAGACACCTTCCCAACTCGACCAAGATGTTGGGGTCGCGGGGGTTCGCCTTCAGGCACTTGAGGTAGTGACGCTGTGCTTCGTCGAGTCGCTGGAGATTTCGTAACGAATCAGCCAAGTGCAGCCGGACATCATCGCGACCGGGGGCCAGACGAAGCGCTTTCTCGAACGACTCGGCCGCCTTAAGCCAAACACGCTTTTGAAAGTTGTAGAGACCTTCGACGACATCCGGCTGTGGGTCGGTGGGGTAGTCGCGCCGCCAAGCTCCCAGAATCGTAAAGGCGTCTTGGAGGCGATAGCACAGGAACATCCCGCTGACGACAGCCTCACAAATTTCCCGACCGTCTTCTCCCGGCGATGAGAACAACTCTGCCAACTGAGGTTCGATCTCGCGAATTCGCCCCGACTGAGCCATCGCCAAGAGCTGCTCTCGCTTCAGCCGATCCCCTGCAAAGCCGAGGTCTCGCGCCTGTTGAAGGTGCGTTCCCATTTCGACAAACCGTCCTGACAAGCGGTTCGCTCGGGCGAGGTAGAACTGAGTCCGGCGATCCGACGGTTGAACTGCTTCCGCACGCGCCAGCCAATCCAAGGCGGCCGGAATTCGTCGGGAGTTGAGTTCGGACTCACCACGGTATCGGAGGTACACCGGGTAGGCTCCTCGCCAGCAAGCCGTGGCAACCAAAAGGCAAACCGCAACGATCACCAGCCCAAGCCGCATGTGGCCTCGCAAGAAATTCTTGGTCAAGCGAAATGCGGACGTGAACGCGGTCATGAGAAACGATCTCGAAAGGACACCAGACTCAAGGGGCGGGGACTGTAATGACGACCCTAGATTGTTTCTTCAAGCGTTCCGTAATTCGTCGTGGCTTGGATCGAACTCAGTTTCGATGGCTCAGAAGTGCCAATTCCAAAGCTCCCTCTCGCTATTTTGGAATCGTGAACTTCAGTCCAAATCTGTGTTTGGTAACGGGGTTTGTTAAGACTGGACATTCAAAATTGATGAATTGACATTTGATACTTCAGGTTGGTAGCGTCTTCAGGTAAGTCGTCGCCGATGTTCTTTCGTGCGACCCCCATGTTCGGTGTGTCACTTCTTGTTCGTTTCTTTTTTTGGAGGACTTGGCCATGAAAAAATGGCGCGGTGGTAAGTCGGGCTTCACTTTGATCGAGTTGTTGGTCGTGATCGCGATTATTGCAGTCCTGATCGCACTGCTCTTGCCAGCAGTCCAGCAGGCCCGTGAGTCGGCTCGCCGGACTCAGTGCAAGAACAACATGAAGCAGCTTGGGTTGGCGATGCACAACTACCATGACACTCATGGTCGGTTTGCTCAGCATGTGTGGTATGACCCGTGGCAACCGGATCCTCGAATTGCAGGCGGGGTAAACGATTGGACAAATGGTTCCAACGGGTCTTGGATGGTGCGGATCCTGCCTTTCATCGATCAAGCGCCTCTGTACAACACGATGAATTTCGACAAGACCGGACCGGAATCGGGTTGTCCAGCAAATTGTGGCGTTGAATTCCAAAAGAATCCTGCACCCGGCGGTACGTATTTTTATCTTCAGCCGATTCCGGCGTTCATGTGCCCGACGAATCCGTTAGGAGCCACTGATTCCGGCCGTGCCAAGGCCACGTATGCCATCAGCATCGGGAACTCTCACATGGGAACCCAAGGGGACTGTGGTCAGAACAAGTACAACTCGTTCGGATTGGGTGTGAGTCACCATGGTGACGGTGATCGTTCGGCCCACGCTTCCGGAATTGGCCTCCGAGGGCCTTGGTCCGCAAGTATCCGTGAGATTCCGGACGGAACGTCCAACACGATCATGTGTGGTGAAACCGTTCCCGAATGTACGGACCACGCTTGGGGTGGCTGGCTTCACTTCAATGCGGGTTGGGCAGCGACGACCGCGCCGCTGAACTTCCCGATTCACTGCCAGAATCGCCCACGAGTGAAGGAGAGTATTCCCGGCTGTCACGATTGGAATGACCATGCGTTTGCGCAAGGCTTCAAGTCCGATCACACGGGGGGGGTACACGTCACGCTGTGCGATGGCACCGTCAGATTCGTGTCCCAGAACATCGACTACTTGACGCTGCAAAAATTAGGTGAGCGTCGCGATGGTGAAACGGTGGGTGAGTTCTGATTGGTGTTTGGTTGAGGACTTTCACGGTTCAGTCATGGCGGGCGTGCAGTGCGCGCGCCCGCCGTGCTTTTTTAATTAAGGAGATTGATTGTGTTTGTCCAATTCAGCCTCGTTCGATCTGATGTGATGTTGTGCCGATCTTTTCCCGCCCTCGCCTTGGGTTGCATATTCGCAGCCGTTGGTTGCACCGGAGGGTCTGCAATGCCGAAGACCGTTCCCGTCAAGGGAACCGTCGTGTTTCGTGACAAGCCTTTATCGAAGGCCAGAGTGACGTTTTATGCAAAGGGGGCTTCGATCAATCCCTCCGCCGAGACCAATGACCAAGGGCAGTTTGAGTTGGGGATTGCGGGCAAGGGGGCTGGCGTTGCACCGGGGGCGAATATCGTAACAGTCGTCTTAGTTGGCGATGGAACTGCTGGTCCAGCGGTCATGGATCCGAGTGCCATGCTCAAGGGCGGAGGAGCCGCTCCTGGAAAGGCAGAGATGCCTGTCGTCGGGGGGACGCCAGTTCCGGGGGGGAACTCCATATCTCTTCCAACGATTTATGGTAACGCTGCGAACTCGCCGTTGAAGTACACGATCGGCGACAAAGGCGAGGCGGATTTGAAAGTGGAATTGAAGTGAAGTTCGAGTGTTTGAGTCACTTCGTTCGCAAGTTGCGAACAGTCCAACTCGCGTTTGTAGTCCGTTCGTGCGACCCGCAAATGTCGTTCTGATTTGAGGCCGCTGGTCTTTTTTGTGAGCCGTGTCTGTGTGACACGGCTCATTTTTTTTCTGGGATGCCGCTCACGCCCCGGTTCATCCAAACCGTTGCGGAACTCATGACCGGAGCGGCTTGGTCTGAGTAGTTGCCCACAATCAGATCTGGCTTCCCGTCGGAATCGCAGTCTTGAGCATGCAGCGTCATATGACCTTGGCTACCAATCTCAAGTGTGTGGCGGGCGAATGATTTGTGCGGCAATTGTTCGATCCAGATGAGTGTCTCTGTGGATTGAGGATTCGATTGCTGCCGGATCACCGAGGGAAGATAGGCTGCGGCAACCACATCTAGATCACCGTCGTCGTCCAGATCAACCGCAGTGGCACGGGTGGCTCCGGGCAAATTGGCGAGTCGATGCGGAGTGAATGGATGAGTCCCTTCGTTTTCAAACCAATGTACTCCGTGCGTGGGTTTGAGGTAAAAGCTGTCGAGGGTATCACCGTTGGTGTACAGCACATCGAGGTCCGAATCGTTGTCGAGATCGACGAGTTCGATTCCACTGGAACCGAAGGAAGGGTCTCCTGCCGCGAATAGAACATGTCGTTGAAACTGGCCGTCCGCTTGGTTCAGAAATAGCTCAGCGGATTCAAATTCCTGGCTGATAAGCGCCACAAAGTCAGGGCGTCCGTCCCCGTTGAAGTCGGCAATGGGGACGTGAATCGCCCCATGGCGCTCGTCGAGAATACGCAGGTCGAACGTGGGCACTGCTTCGTCATTGTGCTGTTGCGAGAGGAGCAGAATTCTGCCGGACTTTCTCCAGCCGAATTCGGCAACCAAAAGATCAATGTGCCCATCGCCGTTGAAGTCCGCCGGTTGAACGTCGGCCACTCTGCCCACACCGTCCAGTAGGACATGCGGCTCATACGGGGGAGTCTTGCCGGTCCCTTTGAGCCAGACCACTCGACCTGATGTGTGGTCTCCTGGGGCAGCGCTTCCGAGGTCGGCGATCACGAGATCGTTGTGACCGTCGCGATTGAGATCGCACCACACGGTGTGTGCGGGATTGTTCAGCGATGCCAAGTGAGTTTGCTCGATGATGGTCCCGATCAGCGATGCTGATGTGACCTCGCCCGAGACCATGTCGCAGGCCACGAAGCTGGTGGAGTCGATTCTCGATTGAATGTGTGATACGGCGGCATGTCGGCTCTTGGGCGGAAGTGGAACCTGTGATCGAGTGAAGTGGATCGAGTGGCTGATCGTGGGAAGGGCGGTTGCTTTGGGGAATTCCTTGGGGGCGAGTGTCCGGAAATAGGCCACGACTTCGTTCATCGGTGGTGGATGCAGATCATTTCGCTTGGAGTCCACATAGAACCGATATCCCTGCTCGACCTCGGCAAACCAAGCATCTTTGGGAAAGGATTCCGGGGGGGGATTGGCGTGGCAATTCCCGCAAAACGCGGCCACCTTCGGACGCAGTGCCTCGATCTCTGCTGGAGGCATTTCCTTCGTTTGACTCGCGACGGGCGCGACGTTGTGGGGGCGTCGTAGCGAAACGTAAACGGCGAAACCGGTCAGCGAAAGAATTGCGATGACCGATAGAGTCCGGCGCATGGTGCCATCCATTGGTAGTTGTGAGAGGAGCCGAAGCACGTCGGTAATCAGCGAACTTGGTTGAGAGTATCCGTTTCTATCTCGACCTCTGGCCATCATTGATGAAATATTGGCCAGCCGTGTACCACATGGCTACTGATTCTTGATTGCCGTAGAAAACCATCAGCGTTTTGGCTCACGGCTCTTCTGAAACAATTCATTCCTGCCCGTGAGAAGAATCACTGGGGTTGCCGCGTGAACCGTATTGGGTACGAGCGTCCTTCCACAAGAATGGCCTCGGTGTCCACGGGGACATCCACGAAATGCTGCTGCCGTCCACTGATCCAATCCACGGTGATGTTGGCCGTCGATGTGTCGATTTGAATTCCAAAACTGAGGCAACGCTCGTTCGAGGCCGCGTAGCCGTCGCCAGCGGTGAGTTGGCGAGTTACTACTTGCGAGCCTGCCGTCACCGTGACCTTGGCTCCGATGGGGTCCCGGCAGCTTTCCACTCCGACGAGTTTCAGCGACAGCCAGTGATGGGGCGTGGGAGTTTGGTTTGTCAGAACGGCGACAGGTTCATCGACGTGTGAAACACAAAGGTCCATTCTCCCGTCACGGTTCCAGTCCCAAGTGGCGACGGACCTTCCCAGATATTTCCCTTGGAAGTACTTGCCCAGCGACTGCGTGGGCAACAGCTCGAACCGGCCTTGTCCTACGTTGTGAAACAGGTGCGGTGGCATGCGTCCCTTGTCGATCGACAGATCTTGCACATGGCCGTTGGCGATGAACAAATCGACCAAGCCATCGGCATCGGCATCGAAGAATTGAGTGCCCCAGCCTTCCGTTTGATAGTCACCTTCGTAGAGGCCCGCACGGCGAGCGCCGTCCTCAAACAGACCTTCGGCTCCTTGCAGGAACAGGTTGTTGTATTCGTTCAAAAAATTGGTCACAAACACATCGCCCAGCCCATCCTCATTCACATCGGCGACAGCGACTCCCATTGAGGACTGCGCCCGACCATAGACATCGAAGGCGACGCCCGCCGCGATGCCCCGTTCTTCAAACTGAGTCTTCTCGGGCGTGGACGTTTGGTTTTGGAACAAGAAGTTGGGCGTCACGTCATTGGCCACGAACACGCTGAGTTTGCGAGAGCCATCCAAGTCGGCAGCAATGATTCCCATGCCCTTGCCGTTGGCGGCGGTAAAGCCTGCTTCTTGTGTGATGTCGCGGAACCGTCCATCACCTAGGTTGAGATAGACGCGGTCGGGAGCGGCCGGAAACAAATCGGGACCGCATTGCACGGGGCGGTTTCCAGAGAAGCACAGGCGGTTGTGGACGTCGTCACCTTCGAGGTAGTTGACGACGTATAAGTCTGGCAGCGCGTCACCGTTCAAATCGACCATGGCCGCGCTGATCGTCCAATCATCGCCCGCAGTTTGTGATTCTTGAGTCGTGTCGGTGAAGGTTCCGTCGCCGTTGTTGCGGAACAACCGGTTCGGGCCGACGTTGCCGAGGTAGACATCTGGAAACCCGTCGCCATCGAAGTCGCCAACAGCGGGACCTTGGCTGTAGCCGGTGTCATTCATTCCTGCCAGCGCACCGACTTCAACAAACGATCCGTTGCCGAGGTTGCGGTACAGGGCATCGTGATGCGAGTGATCTGAAGCTTGCACCGGCCAGTGCGTTCCTTGCGTCAGGTTGATGTCGGGCCATCCGTCGCGGTCGAAGTCGAGGACTCCGACACCGGCACCGCTGAACTCGACCATGTAAGCGATCTGTTCTTTGGATTTCGGCGCACCGTTGAAGAATGTGAAGTCGATTCCAAGCTGGCGGGCATCCTCGCTGAATTGAATGGCCGAGGTTTTCCGGACCAAGGGCGACTGTCCCTCCGTCGTGCGGCGGATCGTGATTGTTCGTTCGGGGAGCGGCCAAAGGGACGGATCCAACTGGCTTGCAAGGGCTGACTGCGGTTTGGCATTCAAGCGATGATTTTTGTCGGATTGCTCCAACGCAGCGAGACGCGGAATGGGCCAGTCCAACTCCGGCCAAGTACCTGCAGAGAGCCGACAACAGGCCAGAGCCTCCGCGAACCATTCTAGGTCCTCAAGTAAATCGACGATTTGCTTTGCCAGCAGAGGGTTCATCGACTTGCCGAATCCAACGCAGAGATCATGCAGGCGTGACATCCGGTCGGCGGCGGCTCCGGCCGCTTGAGACAGTTCGAGGTGGCCCAGCAACTTGGAAACTTGTGAGAGCTGGTAGTGCGCGGTCATGTTGCGAGGATCTCGTTGGACAGCCTCGACGAAGCAGCGGGCCGCGGTGGCGTTGCGGCCCTGGCGTCGCTCTCGCAAGCCGCGCAGGACCCATGCTTCAGGGTGATCTTGGGCGTTCATCGGCAGTTGAGTTTCCCACGCGAGGTACTCGTCATCGCGAGCCAACTCGATCAGCACTTCGCCTCTCAACAGTTGAGCATCGATCTGGTTTGGCCATCGCTGAACCACGTCCTTCAAGATCGGATCGGCCTGTTCGGGGCGTCCGGAAACAATCTCCATCTTGGCGAGTGCCATGCCGATGAGCGGGTCTCGCTGTCTCTGTGATTGGAACTGGTGCAGGTAACGGCGATCGACATCGCTGGCCCAATGTCCGCGTGGAGCCATCGCCATCAATAGGATCGGTAACGTCGCTCGGCCATTGGCCATCGCGGTTTGAATCAGTGGCATAGCTTCACGGTTCCGTCCGGTGATGCGCAGGATTCCCAGCAACTGGTGCTGTGGTGCTTCCGTGTTGGGCGCGACTTTGATGAGGCGTCGCAGAATGGACTCGGCATCGGATACGGCGCCTTGATTCTGGAGCAGCCGTGCGAATTCCAGAGTCTTCTTTCCGTTCTCTCGCACGTATCGGTCTGAAACGGGCTGGACCATCTCTGCCGCATCATCGAGTTGATTCCGCAGTGCCGACGCGTGGGCCAAAAAAAGGCGAGCATCGTCCAGGTCGGGGATGGCTCGCAGCAGTCGTTCGGCCTCTTTTTCTGAGGCCGCTGCTCGTGGTGTCCCGAGTGTTGTCCACGCTTTCTCCAAGGATCGCTCGGCCGCTGTTTTTGTGATCGGCGGATTGATGCGCCACATCACGATCAACGTGGCGATTGCGAAGAGCGGAGTCAGAATCAGCAGGCTTCTCTTCATGTTCGGGAAACCTTTGAGCGATCGTGGTGCGTGATGTGACCGAAGGTGTGAGTGGCAAGAAGCGTGAAGTTCGCGTTGGGTTCGATCATGAGATTTCGACCGTTCCTTGTGAGTCACAATCAACGCTATCGGCTTGATGACTCGCGGCCAATGTGGCAACTCAGAGTAGACTTGGCAACATTGCCTGTTGATACGCTCCAACGCGAATGGTATCGCGGTGAGGTGCGGTCAACGCTTCCCCTCACTGCACGAACATGCGATATCTTCCGCCGTCAAACGGAACTTCACTTCGCTGCGGAACCAGGTCGATGTCCGAGCAAACTCTTCCACCCGAGATCGACTTCGCACGCGTTGCGGCGGAGCTGCATCTGCGGCTCGAACAAGTCCAGCAGACGATGCTGTTGCTCGACGAGGGGAACACCGTTCCGTTCATCACGCGCTATCGCAAAGAACGCACGGGCAACTTGGACGAAGAGCAGATTCGCGCGATCGAAGAGCGAGTCCAATTGTTGCGACAACTAGCCGAGCGGGCGGCGGACGTTCTTCGCATGATCGACAGTCAGGGGAAACTGACTCCCGAATTGCGACTTGAGATCGAGCGAGCCGACTCGATGAAGCGGCTCGATGATCTCTACTTGCCTTTCCGTCCGAAGCGACGTTCGCGCGCGACGATTGCGAAGGAACGGGGACTCGAACCGTTGGCCGATTCGATTTGGAATCAGTCGCTGACGCAAGCCGGTTTGAATCAGGCGGCGGCGGCGTTCATCAAGCCGGACCTAGAAGTGCCTGATGTAGTGACGGCGCTCGCGGGAGCGGCCGACATCATTGCCGAGCGGATTGCGGATGACGCTGATCTGCGTCAGCGCTGCCGCAACGTGGCCAAGCAAACGGGGCGAGTCACCTCGCTGGCGACGAAGACGGCCGAGCAGGCTCATCCCGAATTCCGCGACTACTTCGACTATGCCGAGCCGATTGGCAAGATGCCGCCGCATCGGATTCTCGCGCTCAATCGTGGTGAAGAGCAGAAAGCGCTGCGCGTCGCGTTTGAGTGGGATGAAGCCCAAGCGTTGCGAGCGACCGGCGAACATCTGCAAGTGGCGAAGCACTCGTGCCGCGAGTTCCTCACCGCGTGTGCGACCGATGCTTTGCAGCGGTTCATTCATCCGGCGCTCGACCGCGAAGTTCGACGCGACCTGACCGAGAAGGCCGAGCGTCACGCGATCAGTGTCTTCGCGCAGAACCTGCGCCAACTGTTGCTGCAACCTCCGCTGAAGGATCAGCGCATCTTGGCGGTCGATCCCGGCTTTCGATCCGGCTGCAAGCTCGCGGCGCTCGATGAGTTTGGAAACGTGCTGGCAGTGGATGTGATGCACATCGTGGGATCGGCCGATCGTCGCGCGGAGGCTCGGGCGAAACTGGTCGCGTTTCTGCGCGAGCATGGTTGCACGGTGATTGCGATTGGCAACGGCACCGCGTGTCGCGAAACCGAAGAACTGGTCGGCGAGATGATTGCCACCGACTGCCCCGAGGCGCAATACATCGTCGTCAACGAGGCCGGGGCGAGCATCTACTCGACGAGTTCGGTCGCTCAGCAGGAGTTCGCCAGTCTCGACGCGATCGCACGCGGGACGATCAGCATTGGACGGCGGCTGCAAGACCCGCTTAGTGAACTGGTGAAGATCGAACCACAGCACATTGGCGTTGGGATGTACCAACACGATCTCAACGCGAAGCAGCTCAAGGGGGCACTCGATCAAGTCGTCGAGTCGTGCGTGAACTTCGTCGGTGTCGATCTGAATACGGCCAGCCTGTCATTGCTCGTGCATGTCTCGGGCTTCAGTCCGTCGATCGCGCGGCGCGTCGTGGAACATCGCGAACAGAGCGGACGGTTCCGCAATCGCAAGCAGTTGCTCGATGTGGCGGGTGTCGGGCGAGCCACGTTCACTCAAGCGGCCGGGTTCTTGAAGCTCGACGGTGACGAGCCACTCGACAACACTTGGATTCATCCTGAGAGCTACGAAGTCGCGCGGTTGCTGCTCGCGCGGTGCGGTCTCACGCCAGACTTGCTTCGTCCCGGCGCGGATCGATCACCACTGAAAGAACGTCTGACGGCGATTCCGATCCCGCAACTGGCCGAAGAGTTGTCGGTCGGCATCCCGACTCTGACCGACATCGTGGACGCGTTGCTCCGCCCCGGTCGCGACCCGCGCGCCGACCTTCCGCTGCCGATCTTTCGTAAGGGCGTGCTGTCGCTCGACGACATCGAAGTCGGCATGGAGTTGCAGGGGACCGTGTTGAACGTCGTCGATTTCGGCGCGTTCGTCGATGTCGGCTTGAAGGACACGGCACTCATTCACATCAGTCAGCTCGGTTCACACTTTGTCCGCTCACCGCGAGATGTCGTGGCGATCGGAGATGTCGTGACGGCGTGGGTGCTCAGTGTGGATCGCGAGCGCAAGCGCGTCGGCCTGACGCTGATCGCCCCCGATTCCGCCGATGACTCGGCCGCATCCTCGACTCGCGCGACATCACCTTCTGCTCGCACCTCCGCGTTGGTAACAGCACCAGCCTCTGCCACGGCTCAGAAGACTCGCATCGAGAAGTCGAGTCCCGACACGCCGCCACCACCTCACTCCACCGGTGGCCCACTGCGCGGCTTCGACGAACTCAAACAAGCCTGGCAGAACCGCCCGAAGTAGTGCCTGTGCAACGGCTGCGTTCCCGTGTTCGCGGTACTCATTTTTCTGCCTCTCTCTTTCTGTCTCCCGTATTGTCCACATGTGGGGAGATGGAGACAGAAAGAGAGAGGCAGAAAAATTTGGGGCGAAGAATCTGACTGAGCGGACAAGTCGGCCCATCTGACATCGGTGCTTTTCAGTCGCACGCCGATGCACAAGCAGTGTGAGAGCAGGTGCGAGTCAGGCGAACGCGGTCGCTGGCATCGGCTTCACGTCTCGCATGATCGGGCGGAACGACATCAGGTCGAGGACATCGCGCTGCAGGTCGATGCCCGGCGCGAGTTCGATCAGTTCCACGCCGTCGGCGTTCAGTCGGAAGACGGCGCGTTCGGTGACGTAGAGGACATCTTGTCCCTTTTGGCTGGCGATCTGGCCGCTGAAGGAGACTTGGCCGACGTGATCGACGAACTTGCGGACGCGGCCTTCGCGACGAATGGTCAGTCGGCCGGAGTTCACTTCCACTTCGAGGCCATCCGACGTGAACGTGCCGCAGAAGACGAGTCGCCGCGCATTTTGAGAGATGTTCACGAAGCCGCCGACTCCCGCCAGACGCGAGCCGAAGCGTGAGACGTTGACGTTGCCGAAGCGATCCACTTGAGCGGCTCCGAGCGCGGCGAAGTCGAGTCCGCCGCCGTCGTAGAAGTCAAACTGAGCCGGTTGGTCGATGATCGCTTGAGGATGGACGGACGCTCCAAAACTGAGGCCGCCCGCTGGCATCCCACCAATCGGCCCGCTCTCGACCGTCAGTGTGACCGCTTCCAGAAGACCTCGCTCAGCCGCAATGCGTGCGATCCCTTCGGGCATCCCGATCCCGAGGTTCGCAATCGCACCGGCACGCAGCTCATCACAGGCCCGAGCAGCAATGATCCGCCGTTCGTCGAGCGGCATCCGTTGGAGAAACAGGTTTGCCTGATCGGTGTCTGCTCTTGTACCCTCGCCCCGGCCTTGCGGGGAGAGGGTTAGGGTGAGAGTGAGGGGTTCTTCCGATTTTGGATTTTGAATTTTGGATTTCGGAGTGGAAGACGAGGATGGACGCGCCGTGAAATACGTGCGGTTGTCCGCTTCACCGAACGTGAGGTCGTGTTCTCCTTCGTTCGAGACCACGATGCGATCAACCAACACGCCGGGGACGCGCACGGTGTTCGGTGGTGCAGGGCTGTCGAGCAGTCGCTTCACCTGTGCAATGACCTTGCCGCCGCAGTTGTGGACGGCCTGAGCGATCGGCAGGACTTCGCCCAGCACCGCCTCTTCGTCCATCACGAGATTGCCGAACGGGTCAGCGGCCGAGGCGCGGATGAGGCCGATGTGAACCGGAAACGCTTTGTAGAGCAGCCATGTCTTGCCGAGCAGTTCGACTCGTTCGATGAGGTCTTCCGGCGAGACCTCGTTCATTCGTCCGCCTCGTTCGACCGGGTCGATGAACGTGCCGAGGCCCACATGCGTGAGGCATCCCGGTCGTCCGGCCGCGATGTCGCGGAACAGGTGACAGATGACTCCTTGAGGAAAGCAGTAGGCTTCGATCTTGTTGTCTATTGCCAACCGACCGAGCTTCGGAAGCATCCCCCAATGACCGCCGATGACTCGTTTGAGCAGCCCTTCGTGGCCGAAGTGATTCAACCCGCGCGTCTTCGCGTCCCCCTGACCGGCGGCGTAAACGAGCGTCAACCCGCGCGGATGTCCCTCGCGCAAGAAGCGGCGTTCGACCGCCATCGACAAGCCCTCGGGATGAGCCGCTCCGACAAAGCCGCCGCTGACGACGGTCATCCCATCCTTAATCAATGCGACCGCTTCGTCGGAGGAACAGAGCAGTGATTTCAATCGGCTGTCGGTCACTCTCGCTTCGTCCTTCTGAAAACAGTGTTGTGGCAATGTCGTCGTTTCACCGCGTGGTCAACGCCCCGCGCGTCGCTGGACGAGACAGGTTCCAACGTCGCTCGACGCGCGGGGCGTTGCCCACGCGGTGAAACGACGCGGCGTTGCTGCAACCCAAGTCGCCTTCATCGCTCCGCGTGAAGTCGGCCGATTGCGAGTCAACCGCAACTTGAACGACAGGCACCGAACTCACGCTCGGCTTTCTTCACGCGGAGCGATGAAGGCTACTTGAGGAAGACTTGGCCTCACCCGATCCAGCCGCCGTTGGCGTGTAGCGTTTGTCCGGTGAGGTAGCTCGCCAAGTCGCTGCACAGGAACACGATCACGTTCGAGATTTCTTCCGGCTCACCGAACCGCCCGAGTGGGATGTCCTTGAGCATCTCTTTCTGAACTTCGGCCGGGATCGTCTTGCCCATCTCGGTGAGGACCACGCCCGGCGCGACGGCATTCACCGTGATGCGCCTTCGCGCGAGTTCCTTACTGAGTACCTTCGTGATCGCGATGACTCCCGCCTTGGCTGCCGAGTAATTGACCTGACCATAGAACCCGACGACGCCCGAGATCGACGCCATGTTGACGATCCGCCCGCCGTCGGCCATCCGTTCGGCGGCGGCCCGGCAGACGTGGAAGACGCCCGTGAGATTCGTGTCGATCACGTCCTGCCACTCGGCGTCGGACATCTTCTTCAGCGTGCGGTCTTTGATGATGGCCGCGTTGTTCACGACGATGTCGAGTCGCCCGGTATGAGCGATGACCTCATCACACATCCGCGCGACATCAACGGCGTCGCGCACATCGCCGCTCACCGCGAAGGCTCGCTCGCCGAGTGACGCCACGGTCTCGTCGGCCCGCGCGCGATTAAAACCTTCCGAGTCTGGAAAGTAGTTCACGCCGACGGTCGCTCCTGCCGCGTGGAGCCGCGTCGCCGTGCAGCGCCCCAAACCCTGACTCCCGCCCGTGACGAGGGCTGTCTTGCCGCTGAGGTCGATGGTGAGCATGGCATTCATCCTTTGAACGACTCGGATTGGGCTTTGGTCGGAAACATTGAAAAACATGTATTCGGCTGACAGCAGTCGGCCGATCGGCTGTCAGCGTGAAAGCGTTTTCTATCCGAGTCGTCAGGCCAAGACATCTGTCACGACGTTTCCATGCACATCCGTCAGGCGATAGTCGCGGCCCGCATGGCGGTACGTCAGCTTGGTGTGGTCGAAGCCGAGCAGATGCAAAATCGTGGCGTGGAAGTCGTGGACGTGGACTCGGTTCGAGGCGACGGTCGCGCCGATGTCGTCGGTTTCGCCGTAGCTCATCCCGCCTTTGACGCCGCCCCCTGCGAGCCAGCTTGAGAAGCAAGCCGAATGGTGGCCGCGGCCCTTCGTGCCGTCTTGGCCCGGCGTGCGACCGAACTCGGTCGTCCAGATGACGAGCGTGTCGTCGAGCATCCCGCGCTGCTTGAGGTCTCGCAGCAGGCCCGCGATCGGCTGGTCGATCTTCTTCGCGAGTGGGGCATGTTCGGCCATGTCGCCGTGCGAATCCCAGTTGTTCGACGAGCCGGTGTCGATCAGTTCGATGAACCTCACGCCTCGCTCGGCCAATCGCCGCGCGATCAGGCACTGCCAGCCGAAGCTTTGTGTCTCGCCGCGCTCCATGCCGTACTGCTTGAGTGTCGCTTCGGTCTCTTGTGAGAGATCGAAGGCTTCGGGAGCTTCCGTCTGCATCTTGAAGGCGGTCTCGAACGACTGAATCCGCGCGGCGAGGTTCGAGTCGTCGCCGTTCCGTTTGAGATGCTCGCGGTTGAAGGCGTTGGCGAGGCCCAGCTCCAACTCCTGCAAGCCTGCCACGTCGGTGCGTCGCTTCAAATTGGGGATGGGATCGGCCCCCGGAACGACGCGCGTTCCCTGGTGGTACGCTGGCAAAAAGTCATTCGCCCAGACCTGTGCCCCCGCGTAAGGGAGCTGTGGCGCGATGACGACGAACGACGGCAGGTTCTGGTTCAGCGTCCCCAGCCCGTAGCTGAGCCACGATCCGAGCGACGGCCTTGCGAAGAAGAACGATCCGGTGTGCATTGCGAGCGACGCCTGATAGTGCTCGTTGTCGTCGGACTTCATCGACTTGATCAGGCAGATGTCGTCCATGCACTCGCGCACGTGAGGGAACAGATCGCTGACCATCGTCCCGCACCGGCCTCCCGGCTTGAACTCCCACAACGGCCGGACGAGCGGCTTCGACTGGTTCGACAACCCGCCGCCGACTCCCACCGTCTTTCCGTCCGCTTCAAACAGCTTTGGCTTGTGATCAAACGTGTCCATGTGCGACACGCCCCCCGACGAGAACAGCAAGATCACCCGCTTGGCCTTCGGCGCAAAGTGCGGCTGCTTGGGCGCAAGCGGATGCGCCGACTTGCTACCAGCGGACTCATCGGCCAGCAACTCCGATAAGATGCCGGGGAGCAAGAGCGATCCGCCAACGAGCGAACGAATGACTTGACGACGTGACGTATGCAACATCATTCGCACTTTTTACTGGAGTTATGGTTCTTCAAGAACCGCTCTCGTTCCATTCAAGCCAGAACTCATCTTCATGATGCATGTCATATTTCGCGGCAACATCGAATTCGGTCGTGCAGAGATATGCAGTGTCGTTGGCGAGACTCTTCCCAAGCTCAAGAACGACGCCATCCCCCCTCATTGATTCAAGGATGCTCGCACTCTCCGGAAGTGCCTTGATCATCTCGTCAAAGCTGCTGTTTCGATCAATCAATCGCGGGTCGTGCCAAACCATCAAGTAACGCTTCGTTTTCGGATGAGCAATTTGCCAGAGTTCCGAAAACTTCTCGCGGACGAACGGGTGCAACTGCTCGACAAGATTCCCAGGCAAGTTGGTGAGCTTGATGAGTTCCAGCACGTCCGTCAGGTCTTTCATTCGATCCGGCTTCGTCATTCCCGATGCCAACTTCAGTTCGATGAGCGTGACAAGCGTGATGTATGGGATGCCGTCGATCATCACTGCGACCTGCTCCGGGTCAGGAAAGGCGATCGGTTTTGGCAGACCATCTCCGGGGAACTGTCCGGTCTTTAAGAACTCGATCTTCACCTTGGTCTCGGTGTCGCGCAGGTGCTTGCTGCCATCGAAAGGAGGGAGATAGCCACGACCTTCCAGCTCGGCATGGGTTCGCTGGTGTCCCTCGGTCGTCACGAGCAAATCGACATCTTCGGTGAACCGCCGAAACCCGTATTCAAACAATGCGAGTCCCCCCACGACTGCGTGAGGAATGCCGAGATCCGTCATTCGTTGTGAGACCCGCCGTAGCGTCTCGTGAACCTTCCCCTGCTTCTGAAAGTACGCATCGCTTTCGTTCATAGCCCACGCCCTTTCACTGGAGAGTCGCGCCTCGTAGCTGGCCGGTTCGGTGGCGCGGCGTTGAGGCTTCGCAGCGACGATTGGAGTTGTTGCGGTCACGAATCAGCTCCCGCTGGGACAGGGGTCATTGGAAACATTTGGCTCACGTTACTCAGCATACACGAACTCGTTCAGGCGGATGATGGTCGTTGGTCGTCCTCGTCGAGCGCTTTGGCACCGATACCAAACTCGACCAACCCCGAGGGGTGAACATCGACGTACACGGTCGCGGTCTCGGACAGGTTCTCGTACCGCAGTTGACGGAACTGCTGAGAGATCGCGGAGTGCTTGTCCGTTTCCTTCCAAAGTCGGAACGAACCCGCACCAAAGTCATCTTCAGGCGGACCGAACTTGGCGAGCAAATCATCAAGCGTTTTGACGGTCTCAAGCAAAGAGTACACCCGATTCAACTCCGTCTCGGTCAGCACTTTGAACAGCGAATCTCGCTTCGACTCTGGGGCCGCGCCGCCACAACCTGGGCAAAAGCGAATGCACCAGCGGTGGCCGCCTCGGACCATCGCGTACTCATTGAGTTCCTCATCGAACTCAATCGGGCAATTCTCATCGTTCGCACCGCGTTGCAGCCAGTTGCATGTGCAGGGAATTAGATTGCTCTCGTTCATCAACTTATCTCCGAAAGTGGCTACTCAATCGTCACGAACTCGTTCAGGCAGAAGATGGCTCGGGCGTAGCTTTGCCAGGCGAGGGGATCGTGCTGGGCGGCGGGGACGTTGGCGGCGGCGAGGCGTTCTTTCGCTTGAACCAGATAATTTTCGGCGGCGGTTCGTTCGGTGGGGGTGATGGGGCGGCCGAGGGCCAGTTGATGCGCGAGTTCGAGGCGGGCGGATGGCATTGGCGCAGCTTGTTCGAGGCGGGCGGCGAAGCCTGCGGCGCGGTCGTGGACGAAGGTGTCGTTCAGGAGGTAGAGAGCTTGCAGGGTGGTCGTGCTGGTGCTGCGTGATGAGGTACTCGCGCTGGTGTCGGCTCCGTCGAAGATGGCAAGGTACGGGTGTCGCTGGATGCGCTGCGTCATCAGGTAGACGCTGCGGCGGTTCGAGTCGTAGACCGTCTTGAAGGGGTTGTGCTGGGTGAAGTTCCAGTCCTGTTGAGGCGGGAAGGGATGCGGGCCGCTCGGTCCGGTTTCAAGCTGGCCGCTCAGTGCGAGCAGCGTGTCTCGCAGTGATTCGGCGTCGAGACGACGACGGCGGAAGTGGGTGAGGAGGTCGTTGTTGGGGTCGAGGGTCTCGTAGGATGGCCTCTCAGGCCGTCCGTCTTCGGGCTTCTCTGTCGCGATTTGATCGGCTTGCGTGCGAGAAGAAAGAGGAGAAGCGGACGGGCTGAAAGCCCATCCTACGGAAGACAGTTGATACGTCCGCGAGTTCATCATCAGCCGGTGCATCGCTTTCACCGACCAGCCCGAGGCGATGAAGCGGCGGCTCAGCCAGTCGAGCAATTCGGGATGAGTGGCGGCTCGACCCTGCTTGCCGAAGTCGTTGGGAGTCGGCACCAAGCCCTGGCCGAAGTGATGCAGCCAGAGGCGGTTCACCATGACGCGCGCGGTGAGCGGGTTGTCGGGCGAGGCGATCCAATTGGCGAGCTGCCTGCGTCCGGACGTAGGCGCCTGGACTACTGATGACGCGGCTTCGTCGCGCGAGACCGTTTGCTCGTCGAGAACAGTTTGCTCACCGAGGACGCTCAAGAACCGGCGCGAGACCTCGACACCGAGCTTCTCGGGGTTTCCTTTGATCTGCACGCGCGCGTTCTCAATCGTCTTGGCTTCGGCGACGGCGAAAGCCATCTCAAACGGGAGCGGCTGCTTTTCGACGGCGTCTCGTTTCTTCTTCGCGGCGTCCACGAGCTGCTTCTGTTGCGCGACCCGCTTTGCTTCGACGGGCTGTTGTTCTTCGAGTTGCTTCAGTTCCGTTTCCAGTCGCTTCACCTCAACCGTCAGCGGTTTGACATCGCTGGCCCGCTGAGCGACGAACCGGTCGTATTCCTTTTGCGGGACGAGCGGCACAAGGTCGCGCTGCTTTTTCTCCAACTCAATCCCCGGCCACGGATAGCGCGTGCTGTGGAAGATGCCGTAGAGACCGTAGTAGTCCTCGGCGCTGATCGGGTCGAACTTGTGATCGTGGCAGCGGGCGCACGACAGCGACAGGCCAAGGAACGCGCGGCCCACGTTGTCGATCGTGTCCTCAATGGTCAAGTGTTGCGGGTAGTCATCGACGCGCGAACCGAATCGCCGCGCGAGGGCGATGTAGCCGGTCGCGATGATGCGGGCGTTGTAGTGATCAAGGGAGGGCGAGG
>JAYTQJ010000150.1:0-4982 GCA_043746775.1 Schlesneria sp. | reverse complement strand
GAGAAACGGTGCTGACGGGATCCTGGCGAATCGACGATCTGTCCTCAACACTCATGCTGGAAAGCGGCAACCCGCCGCGACACAATCCCGCCCGTCGTTCACCACAACTTTTGGCAGAGAGGACAGGGCATCGTGGAGCAGTCGTTGGCGGGTCGAGTCGCACTGGTGACGGGAGCAGGGCGTGGATTGGGGCGGGCGTTTGCCGAGCGATTGGCCGCGCTGGGCTGTGCCATCGCCGTGCATGGCATGAGAGAAAACGGGCCAGCCGAATATGGCGAAGGGACCACGCTGACCGGCACCGCCCGACAGATCGGCGAGCAGTTTGGAGTCCGCACGATCCGCGTTCTCGGCGATCTGACTCTGAGCGCGGACGTGGAGCGCGTCGTCCAGACAACGACCAGCGAACTCGGACCGATTGATGTGCTGGTGCATAATGCGGGTGGCGACGTGGCCGCAGCGGGAGGCAAGCCGAATCCCAACGATGCCGTGATGGTCAAAGAGGTCGATGTCAAAGCGGTCCTCGATCGGAACCTGCTCAGCACGATCTTGGTCTGCCAACAAGCCGCACGCGGAATGATGGAACGGCGGCATGGTCGGATCATCACGATCAGCTCGATCGCCGCATTCAAGGGCAACGAAACGAGCGTGATCTACTCGACAGCCAAAGCGGCCGTGGTTGAATACACGCGGTGCCTGGCGACTCAACTGAGGCCGTTCAATGTGACCGTCAACAGCCTCGCGCCGGGAGACACACGCACCGGCCGGTTCCTCGGCACGCGGCATGTTCCGGGCGAACGCCTCGTGGAAGAAGGAACCCTTGATCGCGTCGGCCTCGTCGATGAAGTGGCCCGCGTGATCGAGTTCTTCGCGGGGCCGCTGGGCGACTTCGTCACGGGCCAAGTTTTGCGAGTCGATGGCGGCAGTCAGTGTTGGTCGGCGTGAATCGGCATCGTGGCAGATGCTGCCAGCATCCGAACCGACGCTGGCAGCGTCGGCCACGATAGGGATTGATGCGATGATCCTTAGGATTCGGTGCGAAACAACTTCCCGCTTTCCTCCCTCCCCTCGGCGGGGAGGGGGGAGGATGGTCAGATCGACTTGCCACTCGCCCCCCTTCCTAACCCTCCCCGCCGAGGGGAGGGAACCAAAAGGGAACTCGGAAAGTGATTGCGTCCTCGATCCTTACTTTCGCTCGCGGGCATACCGGACACGGCAGCCTCGCGCGGCGGTTTCTTTTACGGCGGGTGACTCGTTCTTGAGGACCGCCGTGATCGCCGCTTCGACGTGACGTTGCTGGACCAGTGCGGCATCGGTCTTGTCGTCGAACGCCCCCATGTAAACGAGCTTGCGGTCGCGGCCCAGCACGTAGAACTCGGGAGTGAAGATCGCCCCGTAATCCTTCGCGATTTTCTGAGACTCATCGTGCAAATAGTCGAAGGCGAACTGCCGCTGCTTGACTCGTTCCGTCAGATCGGCCAACAGGTCTCCCTTCACGCGGTTCACGCAGACGGCGACGAAGGCGACCTGGCCGTTGGCACCACCGAGCCGCTTCGCAAGTTCGTTGAGGCGGTCTTCGTAATCGACGGCCGTCGGGCAGCTCGCGCAGGTGAAGATCAGGACGACCGCCGCCTTCTCTTTGTAGTCGGCTAACGAATGCGACTTGCCATCCGTCCCGGGCAGATTGCTCCACGAGGGAGCCGCATCGCCGATGTTCAGAACTTCGTTGAATTCACCCGCGACAGCCGTCGCGCACATTGCGGACAGAATCAAACCGAATAGCAAACGCGACAGTGCGGCCATGATGGTTCTCTCAAAAAAGTTCGGCATTGCCCGCGCGTTGAAGCGCATCAGACTTTCGGCCGCAACCCGTAGCTCAGGCGGCTCGCCTGAGTGGTGTCGTTTATGCTGGCGTTTCTCAGGCGAGCCGCCTGAGCTACGAAATGCGCATATTGGGCTTCGTTGCCAGCCTCGCCGCCGTCAGTGTGTTCTCCAGCAGCATGGCAATCGTCATCGGGCCGACTCCGCCGGGAACGGGCGTGATGGCTGAAGCGACTTCGCTGACTGAAGCGAACGCGACATCACCCACGAGCGCGTTGTCTCGCCGGTTGATTCCGACATCAATCACGACCGCTCCTGGCTTGACCATGTCGGCGGTGACGAACTCGGCCTTCCCGATCGCGGCGATCAGGATGTCGGCCGAGCGTGTCACCTCGGCGAGATTCTTCGTACGGCTATGGCAGATGGTGACGGTCGCGTTCGCGGTCTCCCCCTTTTGCAGCAGCATCATTCCGACCGGCTTTCCCACGATCTCGCTGCGCCCGAGGACGACCACATGCGCGCCGTCCACAACCGTGCCGGACTCACGCAACAACACCTGCACTCCATGCGGCGTACACGGCAGAAACCGCGGCCGGTTCTGCACCATCAGCCCGACGTTTTCTGGATGAAAACAATCGACATCCTTCAGAGGATGGACGGCATCGAGCACCGTCGTTTCGTGGATGTGCTTCGGCAGCGGCAGTTGAACCAAGATGCCATGCACGGCGGGATCGGCATTCAACCGACCGACCAACTCGATCAGTTCGCTCTGCGTTGTGGATGTGGCGAGCCGATGCACGTCGCTCGTCATGCCGGCCTTTTGACAGGCTTGCTCCTTGTTGCGCACATAGACTTGGCTGGCGGCGTCGTCTCCCACCAACACCGCCGCCAATTGGGGAGTGACCCCCGTCGTCTCGGTAAACGCGGCCACGTTCACGGCGAGTCGCTCACGAATCGAAGCGGCGATGGCTTTGCCATCAATCAGGCGGGCGGTCATGAGTCGTGTCGTCCTGTGTGAA
Organism: Schlesneria sp.; assembly: GCA_043746775.1. Classification (GTDB taxonomy): domain Bacteria; phylum Planctomycetota; class Planctomycetia; order Planctomycetales; family Planctomycetaceae; genus Schlesneria. Next base: position 2,145 of record JAYTQJ010000150.1, on the reverse strand, counting down.
GAGAATGGTGACTTATACCGCTCGCGGGTGAGGATGGCACATTTCACACTAACCCGAAGCGTAAGCGAGGAAGTGCTCTGCCTCCTCGCTTACGCTTCGGGTTAGTGTCCGCTTTTGCCGCGAGCGGTATAGCAGCCCGTTGAAAAACGTAGGGTAAGCGTCTGGATTGCCCCTTTTTCAACGGCATTGACGGGTAAGCGAGACGCTTACCCTACGAATTTCAACAGACGGTTACTTCGCGGTTTTGGCGGATTCGACGAACTTGAGGAACGCCTCACGCTGATCGGTCACGGTGGCTTGAGGGCCTGTGAGTTTCACGAACACGTTGGTCGGCCCCATCGGAACTGCCACGCCCAGCATCCGCCAATCACGGCTCGGCTTTCCGCCACCGAACATGTCGGTGTAGCTGCCAGACAACTCGATCAGAGTCCCCTTCTGGCCATCGAACGCAACCTCAGATTCTCGCGGCTCGGGATCGTTGGGGCCACGGGTGAATTGACCTCGCCAGCGTTCGAGGTTCGATTCGATTCCACCGCCCGCCGAAGAGACCGTCAATCTTGCCGCGCCACCCGTGCCCGGCAACGAAAACTCGCCGAGAATGAACTCGCTCTTGGGAGGCTGCTCCTGCCAACCGACGGGGACGATGAATTGGAATCCTCCCACGGACGCTTCGTAAGGCTCGGTCTTTGCCTCACCAGCCGCTGCCGCAGGATTCGATTCGCTCGCAAGAGGCTTCGCAACGGGCACCGGAACCTCCGGCACAGCCTGCGGTCGCTCAGTACACCCAACACACACGAAACACATCATCGCCAAAAGTGTCATGGTCAGTTTCGTCATACTTCGGTTCCATGTTGTGAAGGAAACAAAATCACAGCCAACGACGGATCGCTTCGTTTCCGCAATCCCGGACGCCTCGCCCGTTCAGCCTCTCTGTGACAAGCTTGAACGAACCGCGCCGTCCATCCTATCAGGGGACATGAGATTCTCGCGCCCTTCCCCAAGGATTTACGCTCACGCAAAGAGGAGAGAAGAATGGGGGCACTTTTTCCCGCCGATCGCCTTCACTCAAACTCTTCTTCTAACGCGAGAAGCCCTGACAATCAGGGTTTCTACGAACGATTTCCAACCGGTCACTTCGCTCGACATGGGAGCCTCCGTGAACTTCACTCGGCAAATGTTCCCACCGGGGCACCGAAGTACACGGACAATCGCCGCAAGTGGTCGCGGGTGAAGCGGCGTTTGCCGTGAATCACGGATGAGAGTGTCGAGTTGGCGATGCCCAACTCGACGGCGGCCTGTTGCTGTGTGACACATTTCTCTTCGCACAGTGTCAGGAACGTCTCGCCATCGGGAGCCGCGTCGATGGGATGTTGCTCCTCTTCCGCCGCCTCGACGAGATCGCCGAGAACATCCAGAAAGGCTTGCTCCCACGCATCGAGCTTCGGTCGGTCGATCAGTTCGTCCACGAGAGCGATGGCGGCATCCAGGTCTTTCGCCGTCGCCAGCGGCCGCAACGGAAATCGCTCCAGCAGCGACCAATACGCGGCAGACGGAGTGCCACCGCGAATGGCGGTCTTCTTGGTGGCGGGTTTGGTTTTGGTGGTCATGGCTCTGCCTTCCTGAGTGGGAGACTTGAGTCCCCTCGTGCTTCGATCAATCTTGCTTCCAGTCCCCTCGGTCGTAGTCGGCAGGGTGAGGACGTGGCGGACGTAAACCTTGCCGCGATTGAAGTGGATGGCGGCGATCAGTCGAAACCGGTTGCCACCGATGTTGATGACGATCATTCGTCCGACTTGATCGGTCGTCGGATGTTTCGTCCAAGCGTGGTCGAGGTATTTCGAGAATGTCAAAAGTTATCGGGAAGATTTGGAGAAGTCCTCCGTTCTCTGGGTGTGGTTGGTGAGATGTCTCACCGACAGAGCGAGACCTCGACTTCCGAAGAAAGAGAGAACACGATGAGAACGCCCATGAGCAAGGTTTGGGGAGCGCTGATGGTGTTGGCGTTAGGATTGATGGGCGCGAGCCAATCACATGCCTGTGATCGCGCTGACGCGCCACCGGTCTATCGGACAGTGATGGCTTGGGAATCGCAGGTCGAGGCGTACCCAGTCTGGGTCACGAAATACGACCACTGCGGACGGGCGT
>JAYTQJ010000149.1:0-4988 GCA_043746775.1 Schlesneria sp. | reverse complement strand
CCACGTCGAAGCTCCGTGACCGTGGCACCCGAATTTGAAATAGGCGATTGCCCTGAATACTTGAAGATACGAGACGTTTGAAGGACTCGGTTGCCGACGTGCGGAGTGGCACGCACAATCGGGCCGCACAACACGGAATTCCACAGCTCCCCTTTCGCCGTCCAAGGTCGTTGTTCCGATGAATCAAGATCACCACGAAGGTTTGGAGTTCCGTGATCGCAGTCGGCTGCGCACCTGGCAGTCCCAGCGACTGCGTTTGCTTATTGAGGCCCTCATTCCGGCCAATTCGTTTTGGACCGAGAGACTGCTGGGAGCGGGAATCGACCCGCGCTTGATCCAAACGGTGGATGATTTGGAGCTGCTGCCGTTCACAACCAAGGCCGACTTTGTGACGGACCAAGCCGCGCATCCACCGTATGGTCGGAACCTCACGTTCCGATCCGCTGATTACTCACGACTGCATCAGACCTCGGGCACGACGACGGGCCAGCCGCTGCGATGGCTCGATATGCCGGCCAGTTGGAACGGGATGCTCGACTGCTGGACGACGATCTATCGGTGGATGAAGCTCCGCGCGGACGATCGGCTCTGCTTTCCGTTTTCGTTTGGCCCGTTCCTTGGCTTTTGGGCGGGGTTTGAAGGAGCGCTGCGTCAGGGAAACATGTGCCTCGCGGCGGGAGGAATGAGCAGCGAAGCCCGTTTGAAATTGATCTTGGAAAATGAGGTCACTCTGGTGGGTTGTACGCCGACGTATGCGCTCCGTCTGGCTGAGGTCGCGGCCGAGCAGCGGATCGACCTGCAAGCCAGCTCGGTCCGCGCGATCTTGGTGGCAGGTGAACCGGGCGGATCGATCCCGTCCGTCCGATCGCGAATTGAAGAGGCTTGGGGGGCGCGCGTCTTCGATCACTGGGGCATGACTGAGATCGGGCCGCTCGCCAGCGAATGCGAAGATGATCCCGGTAATTTGACGGTCCTCGAAGCCGAGTGCATCGCCGAAATCATCGATCCCATCACTGCCCGTCCGGTCGCGGCGGGGACTCCCGGTGAGCTGGTCATCACCAATTTGGGACGACACGGCTCGCCGGTCCTGCGTTACCGAACCGGCGACTTGGTTGAGGCCGATCCTGCCGAACATGCTTCCGGACGAACGCTGCTGCGGCTACGTGGCGGCATTCTCGGGCGGACCGATGACATGCTGATTGTCCGTGGCAACAACGTCTTTCCATCGAGCATCGAAGCCATCGTGCGCGAGTTCGCGGAGATCGTTGAGTTCCGCATCGTGGTCTCACGCCAACGTGAGATGAACCACGTCCGACTCGACATCGAGCCGGCTGCAACTCTCGGCGAATCCGACCGCGTCGGGCTGGCCGATCAACTCGCGAAAGCGATCAAGCAACGACTGCAATTCCACGCCGAGATCGCACTCGTCGCCACGGGTGTACTCCCCCGGTTCGAGATGAAGGCCAAGCGTCTCATCCGCGAGTGAGCCGCGATTCGCAGAGCGAAGGATGTTGGGGTTTGGATGCTCCGCACCCACCCGCAGCGTCAGCGAGGACTTCGAGTCTCACGTTCATGAGTGCGAGGTTCGAAGCGAGCCGTGTGCCGTGAGGCCACGGGTTTCATACGACAGCCAAGAACCCGCGGCCTCACGGCACGCGACTCGCCAAAATCTCATCTTGGACTACGAGAGGTGGCGCGAGTTTGGGGAACTCATCGAGTTCGCCTGACCGGCAATGTCTGGTCAGACCGACCAGTCGGCAATGCAGTCAGAGATTGCCTAATGCTTCCGGAGCTGCTGGATCGCGGCAAACTCGCACACGAATTGACGGCAGCACGAAGTCGCTTGTCCTATTCGGTCGAAACTGACTACAGCCTATTTCGCAGGCTGTCGAACAGCCGCTTCGTCGGATGAGGCCGCGATGACACGGCGCGGGCATTTGCCGCAACCAAAGTAGCCTTCATCGCTCCGCGTGAAGACAGCCGTACGCGAGTTCGGTGCCGATTGTAGAAGTTGTTGTCTGCTCGCAATCGGCTCACTTCACGCGGAGCGATGAAGGCTACTTGGAAAGCCGAAGAATTTGCGCGGGCCGACAAGAATCGAAACGTTAGTAGTACGGTGCGACGACCGTCGAGCATCGCTCGGCCTCCGTCAAGCCGCGTGGGACGGATCAAACACAGGAGGTGAATGACATGTTTCTTTTTCAAAATGCGAGTGATGACCAGATCGCGTTGATCGGCTGCCTCGTGGCGCTCGCCGGGTCAATGGGGATCATGTACGTGAGCTACTTCATCGGACCTGCGGCCCGTCAGAATCGCGAACAGGACAGCGAGCAAGCCACGCGACCGTTCCCCTCTCGCTCCACGAGTTTCCCTTCCGAAGCAGCGCGTGATCGCGCCGCGTGACTCGGAAGAGAGTTGGCCGCTCGGGCCAGGCACCAGCCTCTTTCTGTATCCGCAACTTTGAAGTTCGAGACACACCATGCCTATCACATCCGACACGGGGTCGGTCGCCGGACTTGTTTACTCGTCGCATCGCACCGATCCAGACTACACCGACCTGCTGCCGTTCTTCGTGGACGATCTTCCTTCACTACGAACGACGATGCTGGAGTTTGCCAAGGTCTGCGATTACGAGAACTTGAAACAGCAGGCCCATCGGTTGCGTGGCACCGCCGGTGGCTACGGATACAGCGGGCTGAGTGAATTGGCCGGACAACTTGAGGACACCTGCAAGACATCGCACCGCGATGGAACGACCATATTGAATGATCTGGATCGACTGATCGAGTACATCGACCGTGTCCGTATGTGAATGCCGGGGAGTGGCGTGTTGCTGCGACTGTTCGAGACTCCCGTCACGGAGCGGCCTCCCTCCACGCGGAGAGTTCGACCAAACACTCGCCACGCGATAGAACCTTTTCCGACTGATGCCCCACCCGTATTCGACTTCGACGCCCCGAATGAGGACCACGATGATGCTGACTTACAAGCGGATGCTTCTTGGAACCGGATTGCTGATGACCGGTTATCTGTTGGGAAGTTTGAGTCCCTTCGCCGCCGTGCGTGCCCAGGATGCGGACGCCGGTCCCTCGGATGATTCCGTCAAGAAGATCGTGGCAGCGAATGACGCTTTGAAGGCGGCGGTCGATCAGTTGAAGCTTGAATCGCGGTACGAAGTCGCGACGAAGGGGATCAATTCGTTCGCTGTCATGGTGGGCGGATTGAACGTCAAGGAAGACATGGAATCGGGACACGGAGTGGACCCCGAAACGTTCGCCGCTCTGTACGCGGCCGCTTACGACCTCAAGAAGCTGAACATCAAAGACGAGTCGCTCGCAGATTGGATTGATGTCAATCAGCTTGGTTATGACGCCGAAGGCCGTTTGACGTACCAAAACAAAGTGGTGCGGATCTACCCAGTCTCGCGACTCAAGAAGCTCAACGCCCAACGCCGCGTCCTGATCGGCGAGACGAAGGCCGAGAAGAAGAAGTAACGCAAGCGGATCATCTTGGCCAACGCCTTGTTGAGTCTGCGAAACTTGTAGGGTGGGACCAGCGGCGCTTCGCCGCGCCGGCCCACCATGAATTCTCGCCGTTTCCCGTTGGTGGGCCGGCGCTCGAAGCGAGCTTGTCCCACCCTACGTTGAACAAGGCGATGGCCCTGGCGGATATTGCCGCTCCGCTCGCTTGGATGTCACTCAGCGGTGAGCGCCGTGAGTTGCAGTTGGCAGTCTGTTGTCGCGCTTCCCACCAACTTCCAACTCCTCGCTGAGCCATCGAGCGTGAGTCTGACGAAGGCGGCGCTGGAACCGCGCAGACGGAGTGTGATCTCCCGCGAATCCTCTTGGACAGGATGCCACTCGCGCGGCTGCGGCTGGTGATGATGCGGATCGTTGTCGGACGCGAGTGATCGTCCCAACGAGACCGTCCACGCGTGGAACAGGTCAGCCCATGAGCGACCAGTCGCCGCTTGGAGGTTCGCGATGCCCGACTCCTCCCCGTCGATCAGTCGCTCCAAAAAGTCTGGCCCCGAATGCTGACGGCACCAGTCGAGGAAAAGGTACGTCGCGCCACGACAGCCATGGTGTCGCCAGTATTCGGATCGGGAATAGTCGCGCACGATCAACGGTGATGCTTCAGGTCTCGCCAGAAACTGTTCGATGCGGTCAGCCAAGTTGGACATTGAGCCACTCGATTGAACTTCGATCAGATGAGCCAATCCCTCGTTCAGCCAATCGTCTTCCGTGACAGCCTGAGTGCGCGTGTGGTCGTCCAGAGGACTGCGTCGTCCATAACGGCGACCGAAGACGGCGGCGTGTCCCCATTCGTGAGCCAGCACGGCACGAAGCTGTTCGCCCGGCGGCAAATTCGCGTTCAGAAACAACACGTCCGCCGAGTTGCCAAACGGGCGAGGCACACCGGTGCGAAAGTCACTCGCGCGTGTCAGGCCATCGACTCCTGCGAATGTTCCCTCTGATCGACCGAGCTGATTCGTGAGAACCACGGCCAATCGTCCGTCGCCATCCACATCACGCACCGTCCCGACAAGTGATTGAATCGCGGGACCGACCACGTCTTCTGCCAGTCGCATCACCTCTGCAATCAACCCATCCAATCGCTCATCGTGATTCAGGCTCGACTCCCTGTAGATTTGCACGGTGGCAGACCGAGCGACGAGCTGGCAGTCGAGAGCGATGTGACTTTCCGGATCGTCTAGTGATCCCTGTCGCGAGTGCATGAAGAAGACTCGCCGTTGTCGCGCGGGGCTGACGCCGCCCCGCTCGCCATTCTTGTCAGTCGCATCACATTTGTTTGAGACGCATGTCTCTGCAAGACCCTTCTCTCGATCATTTGGACCGCGCGGCGATCGCGTTGCGAAAAAATCGTTGTTAGAGCCGATCCGAGAACCTGAGTGGTGGGAGGGCGAGGCTCCCGCCGAGCCGTGTTTTCGAGCTATTCGCAGCTCGGCAGGAGCCTCGCCCTCCCGG
>JAYTQJ010000148.1:0-2274 GCA_043746775.1 Schlesneria sp. | reverse complement strand
GGCACTCACTTTGTGATTCTGTGAGCGGCAAGACGCTAGCCGCCGATTGTTTTCCAACGAAGAAACCGGCGGCTAGCGCCTTGCCGCTCAGGATATTTTTCCAAAGTGAGTGCCATTGAGCTTAGGCCGCCTGGCTCACCAAAACTCTCACCGCAGAAACGTCTCATCGAAGACCGCACGAGGTCTAAGCCGGACTTCAGCGAGTCGTGGTCGAATTCCTTGCGGCGGAGTTGTCTTCCAGCGACACGGCGGGGACACTGCCGCCGCGAATGGGGCTGGTTTCCAAGGTGGGTCGCCCGAGCTTCGCTTCGTTCTTAAGTCGATTGCCATCGCGATGCTGTTCATTCTCGATAACTACGATTCCTTCACTTACAACCTCGTGCAGCGGTTCGGTGAGATTGACTCGCGTCTGGATGTGCAGGTCGCTCGCAACGACCAAGTCACGGTCGCGGAAATCGCGGCGCTCCAGCCGCGCGGGATTGTGGTCTCACCGGGACCATGCACGCCCCACGAAGCGGGCATCTCGATGGAGTTGATCCGCACGCTCGGGCCTTCCATTCCCACGCTCGGTGTGTGCCTCGGTCATCAGTCGATGGGCGAGGTCTTCGACTCACCAGTCGTTCGCGCCGAGCGGCTGATGCACGGCAAGGTCTCGCCAATTCATCACGACGGAAAGGGCGTGTTCGCCGGACTGGCGAACCCGTTCACTGCCACGCGTTATCACAGCCTGATCGTCCGCGAGGAAACGCTCGGCCCCGATTTGGAAGTGACCGCGTGGGCCGACTTTCCCGACCATCCGCGCGAGATCATGGGCCTGCGTCACCGGCGCTTCCCGATTCACGGCGTGCAGTTTCACCCGGAGAGCTTTCTTACCGAGGGGGGCATCACGCTGCTCAAGAATTTTTTGAAAATCGCTGGCGAACTGACATGAGCAATCCACTCAGGGGTCAAGCACTCCAAACTTCAAACGGCGGCGGTCGCGACCGTAATTTGCAAACCAGGTTCTGCCTCGCCGCCGTTTGAAATTTGGAGTGCCTGACCCCGCTTTTTCAGCATCTTGGAGCTTCTCCGCATGAATCGCATCCGTCGAATTGCCGTTTGCACGATGGTGGTCCTGTCGCTGCTGACCACCGTGGCTGTCGCGGCCGATCCTTACGTCTCTCTTGGTTTCCTTCCGCTGCCGTCGGACATCACGATTGGTCCGATGTCGGCGGTTGCCGTTGATGGGCCGGATCGAATCTATGTCCTCCATCGGGGTGAGCTGCCGCTGTTGGTGCTCGATGGTCAGCACAAGCTGATCTCTGGGCGAGGCAAAGGCGATTTCAAGACACCGCACGGTTTACGAGTCGATGCGAAGGGGAACGTCTGGGTCACGGACAACGCGCGGCACGTCGTCTACCGGATGTCACGCGAGGGACAGGTGACGCTGACGCTGGGAACGCTCGACAAGGGCGGGGCCGGGTCGACGAATCTGCGATCACCGGACGATCTGGTCTTCGACTCGAAGGGCTTGATCTACGTGGCCGATGCCGGGAACAAGCGGATCGCCAAGTTTGATGCCGATGGCAAGTACGTCGCCGAATGGGGCAAGGGGGGCAAGGAGCCGGGCCAGTTCGCGACGGCTCACGGGCTGGCGATCGACTCGAAGGACCGCATCTATGTCGCTGATCGTGGCAACAACCGCGTGCAGGTCTTCAACACGGAAGGCCAGTTTCAAGCGGAGTGGAAAGAGGCGGGCAACCCGTTCGGACTGCTCGTCACCCCCGAAGGACTGATCGTGGCGGATGGCGACGCGCATCGTCTCACACTGCTCGACTTCGAGGGGAAGCTGATCGGCGCGTGGGGCAATCCCGAGACGCTGAAGCTGCCGCATCTGATGGCCCTCGGCCTGGATGGCACGCTCTACGTCACCGAAGTGAATGGCAAGCGGGTACAGATGTTCAAACGGGCGAAGTGAGCAGGGCCATCGCCTTGTTGGGTCTGCGCAAACTGTAGGGTGGGACCAGCGGCGCTTCGCCGCGCCGGCCCACCATGTTTTCTCGACGTTTCCTGATGGTGGGCCGGCGCTCGAAGCGAGCTGGTTCCACCCTACCTTAAAAAAGGCGATGGCCTTGGTCCTCGCGCAGCAGATCTGTCGAAGTCTCCTCGCCTGTGCTCTGGTGTGTCTGACATTCTGCTTGCCGGCGTTGGCTGAAGAGTTGCGTCCGTGGCGAGTGGACTTCAATCCGAATGATGATCGCCGCGATGTCTTGTCCCGACACGCCGACAACTGGC
>JAYTQJ010000147.1:0-2277 GCA_043746775.1 Schlesneria sp. | reverse complement strand
ATCGCTCCGCGTGATGAGCCTTCTGTGATCAGACGACCACTTGTGAAAGGCTCCTCACGCGGAGCGATGATGGCTACTTTAACCCAGCCGACCGAACTGGCGGTCCAGTTCCATCCGGCTGAGTGACAGTGCGGTCGGTCGTCCGTGCGGACAGTGATGAGCGTCGTGAATCAAATGCCTCTGGACGAGCAGGCTGTCGATTTCTTCTTGGCTCAGTCGCTGCCCCGCTTTGACCGCCGCCTTGCAGGACATCATGTGTAACAACTCGTCGAGGATGTCTCGGCGGGCCGAGGTTTGTACTCCGTTCGTCCCGGCTCCGTCGAGCGTCTCGATCAGGGCACGAACCAGCTCTTGCAGATCGACGCGACGCAGCATCGCCGGGTAGCGCGAGACGAGCAGCGTGCCGTTCCCGAAGTCCTCAACACCAAGTCCCACTTTGTTCAAGGACTCGGTCTGTTCGAGCAGCAGCGACGCTTCTTTCGCGGTCACTTCGACCGGCTGCGGGACGAGCAGACGCTGGGATTCGACCGCACCGGCGAGGACTCGTTCACGCAGATATTCGTACATGATCCGCTCATGCAGCGCGTGCTGGTCGATGACGGTGATCCCTTCCGGCGTCTCGACCACGAGATAACAGTCGTGAATCTGCATCGCACGAAAGTTGGGTGCGAAGGTGCTAGTCGATGCTCCTGTTTCGGCAACCTGTTCCTCGACACGCGGGACGTGAGTCCCCGGTTGATCCCCCGCCAGCTCATCCCTCTGATCTTCCCGCTGTTCTTCTGAGCGGGGGACGTAAGTCCCCTGGTTCTTCGCCTCTTCCCGCTCTTGGGCGTCAGCCCCTTCCCCCTCTTCTCGACTTCCACTCGACGAGTCCCCCCGCGCCTCGGACATCGCTCCGTTTACCTGACCAATCATCGACGGCTCGGGCCGATTCGGAGACCCACCCCACGGGGTATCGATCCGAGTGGGACTCGCCCCGCCGCCGATGCGGTTCGTCATGAAGTTGGCAAAGTCGTTGGTCAGTTCGCGCTGACGTTCCATCGGGCGCGAGACCGGCGGTGCGAAGCCCGACAACAAACCGCCATCGTTTGAAGTCGCTCCAACCGGGACACGCAACTGGCTCTGAAGATCGAGACCCAGAAACGTCGTGCGGATCATCGACAAGAGCTGTCGGAACAATTGCTGACCGTCTTGAAATCGAACCTCGATCTTCGTCGGATGGACGTTCACATCGACCCGATCCGGCGGCAGCTCAATGAACAGGAACGCGACCGGCTGACGACCGACCATGAGCAACCCGCGATACGCTTCCGTGAGGGCGTACATCAGCGAACGGTCTTGAATCCAGCGACCGTTCAAGAAGAGATACTGATGCTTGCGAGACGACTTTGAATTGTTCGGATGCCCGACGTAGCCCCACATCCGGACGCCGCTGTGACTCGATTCGACCGGGATCAGATCGTTGGTGAGGTCGCTGCCGAAGAAGAGCTTCAGTCGGTCGAGCGGCTTCTCGGACGCGGGGAGTTCATAGACCGGCTTGTCGTTGTGACGCAGCACCATGTGGAGTCGCGGGTTCGCCAGTGCCACGCGCGCGAACTGCTCGCTGATGTGACCGAACTCGGTCGAGACCGTCTTCAAAAACTTGCGACGCACCGGCGTGTTCTCGAAGAGATTGCGAATTTCAATTTGCGTCCCCAGCGGACAGCCGCACTCGCGTGGCGGCGAGACCTTGCCGAGATCGACGTTCAGTTCCATGCCATGCGGTTGATCGGCTGTGCGTGTCCGAATCCTCAATCGCGAGACCTCGGCCACCGACGCGAGAGCCTCGCCGCGAAAGCCCATCGTCTGCACGTCGAACAGATCGTCGGCGCTGCGAATCTTGCTCGTCGCGTGCGATGTCACCGCCAGCAAGAGGTCGTCGGGATGAATCCCTTCGCCATCATCGACGATCCGCAAGAGTTCGCTGCCGCCCGCCACGACATCAACTTCGATCCGCGTCGCCAGCGCGTCGAGGCTGTTCTCCAGCAACTCCTTCACGACGCTGGCCGGTCGCTCGATGACCTCACCCGCCGCGATCTTATTCACGACGCTGGCCGACAACTGTTGAATGCGAGACATCGCGAAAGACCAATCCTTGGGAGCGAACGGGTTTGATTCAGGGGGCAGGCGTTCCGGTCTCTTCATCCGTGCCCCGGCTTTGCCATCCGTGCTAACTGATCCGCCGAAAACGTAGGGTAAGCGTCTCGCTTGCCCGTCTGTACCCATGGAAAGCGACCC
>JAYTQJ010000146.1:0-2285 GCA_043746775.1 Schlesneria sp. | reverse complement strand
ATTTCTTTTCGGATAGCCGCTCAGTGGTAGCCCTGTCGCTCCGCGACAGGAAGCGAGATCGCAAGTCGGCGTATTACGTTGGTTTGACGTGATTCGACGAATCGACACTCTTGAGTTCATCGCGCCTCCTGTCGCGGAGCGACAGGGCTACGATGGGTTGCCCACGCGGTGAAACGACACAACCCGGCTACCGTGAAGCAGCCGGGTCGTGATGGAAGGGGTGTGAGTTGAAACTCGTCGTCGATCAGGCGGCGCGTTGTTCGGACTCGGGCTGAGAGGTCTCAGCGGCAGCAGCGGGAGTGAAGATCGTCGGGGTCCAGCCCTTGAGGTTCGATCCCGGCCCGCCGCGCGGTGGGTAACCGTATTCGCGGAGTTTGCCAGACAGGGTGCGGATGCCGATCTGCAATGCCTTCGCTGTTTTCTCGCGGTTGCCTGCGAAGCGGTTGAATGTCGCTTCGATCAGCTTGCGTTCCATCTCGGCCAAAGTGAGACCGGGCAGGCCGTCCGCTTCTTCTTCGGTGAGATCGCGCGGCGTGAGCCACGCTTCGATCATCGAGCCGTTCAGCTTGGTGCCCCAGTCGAGAGCACAGGCGCGTTCAATGACGTTTTCCAACTCGCGCACGTTGCCGGGCCAGTCGTGCTTTTGCAGCAGATGCAGGGCATCGACCGTCAGCGAGCGTGGCGGCTTGCCTTCGCGTCCGGAGACGCGACGCAGGAAGTGTTCGGTCAACGGTGCGATGTCGTCCTTGCGGGACCGGAGCGTTGGCAGTTCGAGCGAACAGCCTGTAATCGCTTCATGCAGATCGCGGCGGAAGAGACCCTTCACGACGAGGGCCGACAGGTCCGAGTGCGATCCAAACACGAAGCGGACATCGAAGCGAATTCGCTCGCCCGATTGCGGGTGTTCAAACCGTTGATCGCGGATCAATGCGACCAGCACCTTTTGAACCGGCAGTGCCATGAACTGCACTTGTTCGAGCAGCAGTGTTCCACCGTCAGCCAACTCCAGCCGACCGGCCTGACGTTGTGGTTGACCAATCTGGCCGAACTGAGTCGCGACACTCTCACCGAACAGTTCTTGTTCGAGCGTTTCGGCCGAGAGCACGCTGCAATCGAGTTTGACGAACGGCCGATGGGCGCGGGGACTGGAATCATGAATGGCCTGCGCCACCAGATCGATTCCCGAACCCGGTTCACCGTGCAGCAACACGCTGCTGGCCTGTTCACCGGCGGACTGCACCTTTTGACGCAGCGTGTGCATGGCGGAACTGTGTCCGACCATCTCGCGCAGGTTGCGGTTGTTGAGCTGTCGCTTGAGGCGGCGGTTCTCACCCTGCAACTTGGACTTTTGTACGGCGGTCGAGATCGCCAGTGCGAAGTACTCGGGCGTGTACGGTTGATGCAGCAAGTCGATCCCGTTGGTCGCGGGGAACAACTGCGGTCCGTCACCAGACGGCGAGCCGATCACACAGATGGGTTGAGTCGCCAAGCCCTTCTGTTGGATCAGCCCGGCCAGCGCACCCGCCGTTTCTCCCTGAGGGAGCGAACCAATCAAGCAGGCGTCGCTGGGGTGTGCGGTCAGCGCGTGAGCGGCTGCTTCATGCGAAGCCACCACGCGACAGCTTTGACCGGAGGCGTGAACATCACGCTCCAGCCGCTGAGCCTCATCGGGATCGCACGAGACGATCAGGATGTTGGGCGGTGTCTCCACAGACGGAACGCCGGCGGCAGCCGCGCGCTGAGGAAACGGGATCACATCGGGTTGGGCGAACGACATAGAGTCACCGTGATCTGGAGGAACGACGGAGTGAAGGGCGCGTACGGCGGACGCTCCGCCGAACGCGAGTTCTTCGGTGACAGCGGCGAAAACGCCGCACGAACGGAAAGGTTGGAAAGCGAGGAGAGACGTGACAGCGCGAGTGCGCGGCGTTCCGAAACCAAGGGACGACGAATCACACATCCAGACCGTTCGCGGGAGGCGAAGCAGTGGAAAATGCGATCGGCGAACGCGATGGCTCGGCCAATCAGATCGAACAAATTGTGAAGGGGAGATCGACGGGCGGGGTTTATTCGCAACCGGCAGAATGTGTCAACGTGTTCTCACGTCCGTTTCAAAAGATTGTAAAACAGGACGTTGCTGCAGGGGCCTCCACAAATTTATTGGCCGTTCGGCACGCGTGTTTGAGTCCCGATCAGCCGTTTTTGCCCGCAGAAGCTCATGACACACGACGCCACATCGCGATTGCAGGGCCATCGGTGTTTTCAAGTTGGGGTGCCACGGTCAC
>JAYTQJ010000145.1:0-2294 GCA_043746775.1 Schlesneria sp. | reverse complement strand
CTTCAGAGAACAGGCGTTTGAGTCAGTGCGGGCCGAACTCGTCTGGCTCATCACGCGGAGCGATGATGGCTACTTTGGGTCGAGACCAATGTTCCTCGGTCGGAAGAGAGTTCACCTTTGTCACCGGGGCCACTGCGGATGTCCAGTCTGATGCCGCCTGAGCCTCCTGCCGTGACCGGTTTGCGTGGCGAGTCCATCGTCATTGACGGACTGACGGTGAGGTATGGCTCGTTTACGGCCGTGGACCGGCTGAGTCTTGCCGTGCGTGAAGGGGAGTTGTTTGGCTTTCTCGGGCCGAACGGAGCCGGCAAGAGTACGACAATTCGCGTTTTGATTGGCGCGAGCCGTCCGACTTCAGGACGAGTCGAGATTGCGGGACACTCGTTGCCGCGCGACTTCGCGAAAGTGAAGCCGTTGTTCGGGTATGTCCCCGACTCGGAAAACCACATGGAGGAATTCTCCGGTCGCGAAAACTTGGTGCTGTTTGCCAAGCTCTACGACGTGCCGCTCGCGGAAGTTGATCGGGCTTTGGGGCGGCTCGAACTGTCGGAAGCCGCAGACTTGCCGGTGCGGGCGTACTCCAAAGGGATGCGGAAGAAGCTGCTGATCGCGCGCGAAATTCTGCACCAACCCCGGATTCTGTATCTCGACGAACCGACGGCGAACCTCGACCGGCATTCCACCGATGTCGTGCGGAAACTGCTGCGGGAACTGACGGCGCGCGGCACCACGGTGTTCCTCACGACGCACGACATGGAAGAGGTCGAGCAAATCTGTGATCGCGTGGCGATCCTCTGCAAGGGAAAGCTCATCGACTGCGACACGCCGGTGAACTTCATGACGCGACACGCCGAACGCAAGGTGCTGGCACAATACGAACAGTCTGGTCAGGTACTCCGCGAAGAGCTTGATCTGGATGACGATCAGCAGCGCGAACGACTGGCGAACATCATTCGTCACGAGGCGTGCGTCCGCCTGCATTCGCAGGAATTCCAGTTTGAAGACGTGTTCCTCAAGCTGACGGGACAGGCCTACACATGATGCCGCGACTCGACAAAGTCCGAACACTGGTCGGCCGCGAGGCACTCCGGTTGTTGAAGAACCCGTCGGCACTGATGGTGCTTGGGTTGCTCGTGGCGTTCTCGTTGTTGTTGGCCTTGAGCCGCAACGAGAAGAGTCCCGCACTGTCCTGTTGGATCGTCCATCCCGACCCACACTTGACGAGCGAACCGGGTGGGGTCTCGAGCGCCTTCGTTGAGAAACTTACTCAGGCGGCGAAGCAGACCAACACGATCCGCGTCCTGCCATTCAGTCGGATTGCGGTCGTTCGCGAGCAGCGGATGTATCCGCCGTTCACCTGCGCGATTGAGCTGCTGGAACTGCCCACTGACGACGGATCGTCCACGCAGTTGAGCGTTGCCTATCGTCATCCCGGTGGGAAATCCGATGTCCTCGAACCGTTCCTGCGCTGGTTTTGGCCGCTCGCAGTGGATCACTTCGGCCAGGTTCGAGTGGTCGAGAAGGCACCGGCGGTGAGTCGCCCGACATCGGCCACGGCGCTTGTCATGGAACGGCTGCAATCCGGTTCGCTCAAAGATTTGATGAGCGAAGAACTCGCGGCGGCCATTCTGCTGCTGGTCGTGCAGTTCGTGACGTGTTGCCAGTTGATCGTGTCGTTCACGAGTCAGGATCGCGAACGCGGGACGCTGACGGCGCTCGCACTGTCGCCGATCACAATGTCGGAATTGCTCCAGGCCAAGATCCTGTTTCACCTGCTGCTGTCGGCCGTCGGTTGCGGTGCGGTGATTGCCGTGCTGAAGCCGTCCGCACTGACGCACGCCAGCTTGTGGGCCACGCTCCTGCTGACGAGCCTCGGCCTGTGCAGCGTTGGAATGGTGATCGCGTCGCTCACCAAAACGCAAAGTGGTGCGAGCCTTCTAGCGCTGTGCTACATGCTGGCCGGAGCGGTCGTGTTCTATCTCGCGACCAAGTTTTCGGCCTTTGCCCAATTGAAGTCGTTCGCGTTCGAGAACTACGGTTTTGGAATGCTCTTCCTCTCACTGCAGCGACCGATTCCCTTGGCCCGTGCGACGGACTTGGCACCGATGCTGGCACTCGTTGTCGGCTGGCTGACCGCCGCGACGTGGCTGTTTCGGACCCGCGGCTGGCGGTGAGCAGGAACACGCGTGAGGCGTCTAGGCAGCACCCGGAAAGTGAATGACAGGGCCATCACCTTGTTGAATCTGGGAGATGGGGTGCCACGGTCACGGAGCTTCGACGTGGCCGTGTTGACG
>JAYTQJ010000144.1:0-11854 GCA_043746775.1 Schlesneria sp. | reverse complement strand
CTTTTGCGATCAAACGTTCACTTACGAGAGGCTCATCACGCGGAGCGATGATGGCTACTTTAAGACAAAACCAAAGCTTGATTCGTTCACGACCACTTTTGGTTACGAAACAGGCTAACCATGATCACTTCACCGGCAGGCCGAAGTCGCCTTGCAGGTTGCGCCACATCGAGTGGACGTGGTTGGCGTTGTTTTGAGTGTTGTTGTACTCGATGACGAACGTCTTCCCTTGGACTCGGTAGTGGTGGCGCTGGTGGAGGTCTGGGTCGCCGTACCAAGCGAAGGCGATGTTGTCCAAACCGGCCGTGTTGATGGTGGCGCGACGTTCTTGTTCGATGTCAGCGGGGAGGTTCTTGAGGTACTCGGACATCAGGTCTTGGAGCAGTTTCTTCTGATCGGCCGACATCTGAGCGTAGGTCAAGCCGACGGGAGCCGCTTCGACGGCCGCTTGAGGAGCGCCGGGGCCGGGGACTTCGTCGGGGGCGACCTTGCTCACCCAGCAGAGCTTCTGCTGTTCGGGCGTGCAGAGCTTGAGAATCTGACGAGCGATGTCTTCCTCGGGACCAAGGACTCGAATCTGACGGTCCTTGCCCGCTTCGATCGTGCCGGGATTGGCACCGAAGAATTCGGGAGTGCTCGACACGACCTTGCCATCCTTGATGCTGAAGTTGAGCGACAGGTGATGGCCCTCGACACGCCAGCCCCACAGCCCGGCATCGGATGGTTCACCGAAGACGCTCAGGTAGTACTTGTTCGGATCGCGACGGTCACGGCGATAGGCTCGTTCGCCACCTTCCAACAGATAGAGGACTTCTTCGAGGCTCATGACATTCAGGGCTTGGTCGTACCCGGCGTCCGAGAGACCGCTACGGATCAGGCCGAGTCCCGCTTGCAACGCGGCACCTTCGAGTGCCTTCAACGGCAGTCCCTTGCGAGGCCGCGGAATGAAGTGCCAGTTCAAGCGTTCGGCATCGTCAAACTTGAACGCCGCTTCCTTCTGTTGTTCGGGAGTGATTGCACCCAGAAACGCCTTCGCGGCGACGGTCATCGCCTGACCCGTCTTCGGTGCTTGAGCATTCTGAGCGACAAGTAACGCAGCCATCGCGACGACGACGCTGGCGGACAAGAGGAGCTTCCGAGTTGCCATGAGGGGGGTCCGTTGAAGGGAGGAAGGGCGGTGGGGCAGATGTCGAGTGGCCTGTTGACCGTCGTAGGGTAAGCGTCTCGCTTGCCCGTTTTCTGATTACAAACTTTTCATTGCCAGCTCGGGCAAGCGAGACGCTTACCCTACGTTTTCCAACCGCAGTTAGCCGGGAGGCCAGCCGAGGGGACGGCCTCCGAGTAAATGAACGTGCAGGTGATCGACTGATTGTCCGCCATCGGGGCCGGAGTTGATGACGGTCCGGAAGCCGTTCGTCAGGCCAAGTTGTTCGGCCACCTTACGGGCGACAACGAGGAGATGTCCCAGCAGGGCGGCATCTCCATCCGTCGAGTCGGCCAGCGACCGAATCGCTCGCTTAGGGATGACCAAAATGTGCGTGGGAGCTTGAGCGTGCAGGTCACGAAAGGCGAGTGCCAATTCGTCTTCGTAGACAATGTCCGCCGGGATTTGTCGATCAATGATCTTCTGAAAAATCGTCATCAGCCGGAGCGTCCTGAGTCGAGAGCGAGTGGCAGCCGAGAGGTAACTCCCAGCCGAAGTGGAGTTGTTCAAGGGGCTGGGTCGGACGGTATCACGGCGCTGCCTGTGGCCGCAACCAACCATCTCGCGAGTGCGGCTCGGCGGGATTCGGGTCAGGGGTGTTCGACAACTTTCGGGAAGAGTGAGTCACGCAGACTTTCCAAAATCTTTCCCATTTTGCTCATCGCATTTTGACTTCTCCGAACGTTGACCTAGGTTGGAACTGTACGACTGGAGATGCAGCCGAGGCGGAGTTCGTTCTCCCCGGAGTGTTGCCAACACCGCGAATCCCTCGCCGGTGGCGAAGCTGTTCTCCCGTAGGACCATTCACAACTGCGAGCCAAACTTGCGAGAGCCGTTCGGCACGACACCGAACCAAACAGGGAGACGATGCGCCATGAAGACGATTTCATTGAAGAAGAAGGATGCTCGCCGAGGAGCCGCGATGGTCGAGATGGCTCTCGTGCTGCCGGTGTTTCTCATGTTGGTGATGGGGATCATCGAGTTCGGTCGAGGGATGATGGTCTCGAACCTCGTGACCAATGCGGCGCGCGAAGGGGCACGCATGGCGGTCTTGGACGGCTCGACCAACGCGGACGTGTCGAGCGCCGTGCGGACGTTTTTGCAGGGAGCCATCAGCTCCAGCCTGACTACCGCAGACATCGGCATCACGATCACGGTGACCCCCGCTCCGGGCAATCCGAACCCCGCCAATGTTCTGGCCAACACGTCGTCCCGCGACTTGATCTCGGTACAGGTCGCGCTGCCATTCAACAAGGTGGCTCTGATTCCAGGGAAGTATCTCGCCGGCAAGACGCTCACCGGCAGCAGCGCGATGCGTCACGAGTGACGTGCCAGTTCATGCCTGAACGAGTGAGTGCCCGTTCAGGCGATGCGGTTTTATTGAGGCCGTGGCGTGGTTCGGGCGAGGTCTTTCAAATGTCTTGGTACGACACCCTCGTTCGTGTCGCCTCATCAACATATTGCTCGTGGGCAACCTGCGTCAGAACTCACCAACCACTTCACCACCGATGCGTGTTCCCAAGGCACGCCAGACTCGCAGGTCGATGTTGGTGCTGACCGACCGTGTCGAACCGTCGGCCAGCAGCGAGTTCACCATTCCAACATGGTAGGCGCGCGACGTGATGGCTCCGTAGCTGGCCAGAGTCGTGTTTGATCCCTCTTGGCGCGAGGCGAAGTCCGCGTCAAACACCACGCCGGAAAAGGTCCAGGCAACGTTCGTGTTGGGAGTCGTCGTCGTGGTGAAGCCGCTGTGATGGGCGTGACCGTTGGCCCATTCCGTATGACCGGTCCCGTCGGCCGTCGCGACTTGGATGCGATCCGTCAAACCGACGTTCACTGCCGCCACCACTTCGGCGAGCGACTGCGGAATGGCGGTTGTCGGCGGTGGGGCATTGCGCGTGTACGCTTGCCAAGACTTCACCTCCGAGGCGAGCAGCGTGTTGCTGGTTCCGTCCTTCGCGTCTTCGAGCTTCAAGGAACTGTTGGGATAGAACATACCATCGCTCCCCGAGCCATTGGTTGGGTCGAAAATAAACCATGTTCCAAAGTTGAAACCGTAGTTCGTCGAATAGAGATTCACTCCAGAAGTATTGCGCGGCAAGTTGCTCTTAGCGTCCGATGGGCAAACGTAAACGGGAACGCGCCGTCCGTTCACGACCGGGCCATTGGTCGGACTCGACCACGTTTGTTGCAGGTCGATCTGGCTGAAAAAATTACCTTGATCGAGGTAAGGCATAACCCGGCCATGAATGGACCACGAACTGTTTGTCGTGACTGTGGGAACAATCGACATGCTTGGCGGCAGACGATCAAACGTCGAAGCGTAGTTGTGCAGAGCCAAGCCAATTTGCTTGAGATTGTTCTTGCACTGACTTCGCCGAGCCGACTCGCGCGCCTGCTGCACGGCGGGCAAGAGCAGGGCGATCAAGATCGCGATGATGGCGATGACGACGAGCAACTCGATCAACGTGAAGCCGGATCGATGCGGCTTCGGCAGGAGAGACGGCATGGGGCAACCTTTTAATGAGACAGGCGGAAGAACGTTCACGCGGCGTCGGGTTGCCAAGGCAAATACGATGCCCGCCCCTTTTTCGATCTCCTTACACTCTGGCGGCCCGAGTTGAGGCGGGCGGCGCGCGGGGCGTGGCGAAGAAGTCGTCGTGCCGGGGAGTTTTTCGCCAGCAGTTCGACGGGAGAACAGGCCGCTTTGTTCAAGACTCAGGGCTCTTGCCAGTTTCAAAGTAGTTGTTCCGTTCCCGTACGGGACACTCGCGGGCAGGAACTTTGGATGTTCCGGATGTAGGGTGGGCTGTGCCCACCAATCTGTAATCAATTGTGGTGGGCACGGCCCATCCTACGAATTGTCCAACTCGAAACGCGCAGGAGCCGTGGTTCAAACGTCCGCATCCGTTCCGTCGAGGCCATACGAGCGGAGGCGTGTTCGGAGCGTCGTTCGATCCAGGCCGAGGCACTGCGCGGCGGCTCGATTCGAGTCGCAGGCGGCGAGGACCGCTTTCAACATCGCAGGCTCAACGGCGGCCAGAAAGTCGCGATACAAAGTCCCTTCGGAACTGGAGGCTGATCCGTCCGCCAGCCGTTCGCGGACCCAGGTTTCAATCGCGGCCTGCAAGTTGGCGGCGTGGGGCGACGGTTGATTGGAATCGACTTCCGGCGGCAGGTGCTGCGCTCGCAAGGGGCCACCGCGCGCAAGGAGGGCGGCTTGTGATACGGCCGAACGCAGCTCGCGGACGTTGCCTGGCCAGCGACGCGATGTCAGCGCGGTGAGGAACTCATCGCTCAGGTCGTGATCGGCTCGTTCGGGGCAGGCTTGCTTCCAAAAGGCTTGTGCGAGCAGAGCCATGTCGGACAAGCGGTCGCGCAATGCAGGCAACTCGATCTCGATGCCGCGCAGCCGGTAGAACAGGTCTTCACGGAACTCGCCCGAGCGGATCAGTTCGCTCAACCGTCGATGTGTCGCCGCGACGATCCGCACGTCGGCCGTCCTCGTCTGATTCGAGCCGACGCGGCTGTACTGTCGCGACTCCAAAAACCGCAGCAGCTTCACCTGCATGGTCATCGGCGTCTCACCGATTTCGTCGAGAAACAGCGTCCCCCCTTCGGCCTGTTCGATCAGTCCCGCGCGTTCGTCAGCCGCACCGGTGAAGGCTCCCCGCGCGTGGCCGAACAGTTCGCTCTCCAATACCGACGAATTCAAAGCGGCTAGGCAAACGGGAACGAACGGACCTTGCTTGCGTCGGCCGTGTCGATGAATCGCAGTGGCTGCCAGTTCCTTGCCGACCCCTGTTTCGCCGACGATCAACACAGGCGAGTCAGATGTCACGGCGAGAGCAATCTGTTTGTAGACCTGCTGCATCGGGGGCGAGGTTCCCAACAGTTGAGCCTCGCCGATTTCGGCCACCGTCGTTACGAGCGGCCGCGCGACAGATCGACTCTCCAGCGCACGAGCCACGACGCTGGCGGCATGATCCAGATCGAAGGGCTTGGTCATGTACTCGAACGCACCCAACTCGACGGCACGGACGGCTGTCGGCAGGTCTCCGAAGGCCGTCATCACGATGACCGGAATCGCAACGTCGCTCTGCCGAAACTGTTCCAGGATCGTCAGGCCGTCGATGTCCGGCAGACGCACATCAAGGACGACGACCTCGGGCGATTGCTTCGTCCACAGGCTCAGAGCCTCGCGCCCCGAACTGGCCAGTTGCACGTCATGCCCGGCGTCGGTCAGGAACTCGCGAAAGCTCCACCCGATCGCCGGTTCGTCGTCAATCACCAGAATGCGACTCATGAAGCGGTGTTCCTCGGCAGTAGAGTGCAGTCGTTAATTTGTGGTAGCCCTGTCGCTCCGCGACAGGAAGCGAGAGCGCACGAGTGACGTATGCCGTTCATTCGAGGTGACTCGACGGTTCGATGTCCCCTGTTGATCGCGCCTCCTGTCGCGGAGCGACAGGGCTACCACCGACTGACGACTGTACCCTCGGCAGCGTGAACTCGAAACAAGTCTGATCGTCTCGTCGAAACCATCGTAGCCGACCGCCGCCGTCTTCGGCGACCTGACGTACCAGCGCCAGCCCCAGTCCCACACCATCGGGCTTGCCGGTGACGAACGGCTGCCCCAATTGAGCAGCCAGTTCGAGCGGTGGACCGGATCCGGTGTCTTCGATCGACCAGGTGATCGCGTCTTCCGACAAGACGACACTCACGCGAACGCGCCCGTCGGCTCCGGCCGCTTCAATCGCATTCAGGATCAGGTTGAGCAGTGCCGCGCGCAGTGTCTCGGGGTCTGCCAGCACAGAGACGGCGGTCTCGGCAGGGTGACTCGCCAAAGTCACCCGCGCATGCTCGGCCATCGGACCGAGCAGTCCCAACACTTCGCCGGTGGCCTCATTCACGCTGACCTCGACGCGGTGCTTGTCGTTCGGTCGTCCCAAGGCCAGCATCCCTCGAAGCTGCTGTTCGGTCAGCGTCAACTGGCGCAGAGCGACCTGCAAACTCTCGTCACCCGTTGTCGAGCGGCAGCGCCGCGCATGCAGTTGCACGGCCAGCCGCGCTCCGGCAATCGAGTTCCGAATCGTGTGAGCCATCCCTCCCGCGAACTGGCCCAGCAATCGTGCCCGCTCGGTCTGCACGAGCTGAGATTGCAGGTCTCGCAGGCGCGAGCCGAGGTCGTTCACGCTGTTGACCAAGTCGTGAATCTCATCCTCGTAGTGCCAGTCTTCTTGAATCGGCTCCTCGTTTGAGAGTGCGACGCCCGCTACCTTTTGCTGGACGCGGGCGATCCGCCTCCCGAATCGACGAGCCACCAAAAGCGTGAGCGGTACGAGGAGCAACAAGGAGACCGCTCCGACCAGCAGTGTCGGGACCACCGCCTGCCAGCGTTCGCGCGCCAGATCCTGTTCGGGCAACAGCACGACGAGCGTCTCGGCCGAAGCCAGTCGCTCCGACTTCGCGATCCGCATCAGATAGGTCTGTTCGCCGAGAATGATTCGGCGGGGAGCTGTTCTCGTATCGCCGGTCGATCCCTTCACGAGTGCCGTCAACTCGGCAGGCTCGACACCCGCGAGCGTCGTCACGGGTGTCGCCCCCGCCGCTCCTCCGACCACGGCGAAGTGTGAGTTCGTCAGTTGGTGCAGCTTTTCCAGCACGGCGATCGATCGCGGGAAACTCGTTTCGGACAACACCGCCGACATCTGGTCGATCCGTTTCCGCGCTTCCTGCTCATGCCGCTGTGAAGTCCACGCCACGGCAAACAGCGCATTCACGACAACGGCAGCCACCGTGAGGCCGCTGACGGGCATCAGGATTTGCAGCCACAAGGGCCATCGCCAGCGTGTTGGTTGCGTCACGGTTAGATTCTTGAAATGGGATCAGCGCCGTCGAATCACGATATGACGGACTCCGCCAAGGTAGCCCCGCCACGCTGTGACCGGAAGCCCGTCGCTTCGAGACAGGGGCGCCACCCTGCAATGGATTCAGAGTGAGCGGTACACTCTCACACGCCACTCACACCGGCTTACCACTCAGGAGTTAGACATGTCGTCACCTGACCGAATCGACCGCCGCCACTTCGCGGCCCAGTTGGCTGTGGGAGCGAGTGCTCTCACAGCCGCGATGACGCCCCTCGCAGCGGCCAGCGCGGCCGAAGACAAGCCGGTCGCTGACAAGAACCAGAAAGGTGACAAGCCAGCCGAGGCGAAGCCCGACGAAGCCGCAGCCCCTCCCGAACTGCCGTCTGCCGAAATCGTGTTGCTCACCTATCTGACTCGTCGTCACCCGAGCGACCACTACGAAGAAGCTGCCATCCAGGGAATCTTCCGCGACATTCGAGGCGATGTCGCACGCGGAAAACAACTCAGCGAGTTCCCACTCACAAATGCTGACGAACCCGCGTTCGTGTTTGTCGCATACCGCAGACAAATTCAAGGCGATGAACAGAAGGAAACGGAGGGAACGAAGTAGGACAGGATCATGCTTCCCGCCTCTTAAACTTCGTTTCCTTCGTTCGCTTCTGTTCCAAGTCTTTTCTCCGTAGCCAGCAGGTCTCGCGTCATGCCCGAACCCAATCTCGCGTTTGCCACTATCCGTGAACTCGGCGCGAAGCTGCGCGCGGCGGAAGTGACCTCGGTGCAACTGGCCGAGTTCTTTCTGAGTCGTCTCGACAAGTTTGGTCCCGTCTACAACGCGGTCGTGCGGGTGACTCGCGATGTCGCACTGGCTCAGGCAATGCAAGCCGATGAGGAACTGAAGGTGGGGAAGGATCGAGGGCCTCTGCACGGCATTCCGTTCGGCGTGAAAGATTTGCTCGCCACGAAGGGGATCCCGACTTCGTGGGGAGCCGCGCCGCTGAAGGATCGGATGCTCGACGAGGATGCGACCGTCGTCGTCCGGCTGCGCGAGGCCGGTGCCGTGCTGTGTGCCAAGCTGGCGATGGTCGAGCTGGCGGGAGGCTTTGGTTACAAGCAGGCCGATGCCAGCTTCACCGGCCCCGGCCTGTGTGCGTGGGACAAGACGTGCTGGTCGGGCGGATCGTCCTCGGGACCGGGATCGGCGGTTGGCGCGGGGCTGGTTCCGTTCGCCATCGGCTCGGAAACTTGGGGGTCGATCATGACTCCCGCCGGCTATAACGGGATCGCCGGAATGAGACCGACCTACGGCCGCGTCAGCCGTCACGGCGCGATGGCCCTCAGTTGGACGATGGACAAGCTCGGCCCAATGTGCCGCACGGCCGACGACTGCGGGTTGGTGCTCGATGCCATCGCAGGGCCGGACCCGCTCGATTCGTCGAGCATCGCAAGCGAATGGAAATATGATCTGGCGTCTGTTCGGCGCGGGTCTCCCGACCCCGCCGAAACCCACGACCGCAGGTCTCCCGAGCCACCAGCCGCTTCCAAAGAAGGAGACCTTCGGTCGGGCGACCGGCGGGGTCAGGAGACCCGCGCCGAACAACGCCGCTTCAAATTCGCGACGCTCGACGTTGACTTCAACCGGCTCGCCCCCGAGGTCCGCGCGAACTATGAGGCATCGCTCGAAGTCCTCAAGCAGGTTGGATCGTTTGAAGCGATCGAGCTGCCCGAGTTTCCCTACGGCACGGTCGCGTCCACGATCATCTCGTGCGAGATGGGAGCGGCGTTCGAGGGCTTCATGGTCAGCGGCGACGTGTGGGAGCTGACCGCTCCCGAAGACCGCTTCGGCGGGTTCTCGAACCTCGTCATCCCGGCGAAGGACTACATCAACGCCCTGCGCATTCGAGGCAAGATTCAGCGGGCGATGGACGAACTGCTGTCCCGCTTCGATGCCGTCGTCACGCCGACGTTGAACACCGAATCCGGCCCCATCACCCAGAAGTTCGCCGAGTGGTCCCAGGGCTTCACGAGCACCGAACTCAGCGGCGCCGCGAACGCCATCGGCCTGCCCGGCATCACGGTCCCCAACGGCTTCGGCGCGCGGGGCCTTCCGACCGGCCTCGAATTCACCGGCCGAGCCTACAATGAAAACGCCATCCTCGCCGCCGCGAGGGCCTACCAACAACGCACCGACTGGCACACGAAGACGCCGAAGATTGAATGACTCGGCGATTTCAACAAAGCATGATCCTCACCGTGGCGAGTGGTAGGACAACGCATCCGTCACCTACAAAAGACACATTCCAAAGAACCAATCATGAAGTCGATCTTACTGACGTGGAATCCCGAGATGTGGGCGTGGGAGGATTTCGTAGAGGATCGAAATGCACTTCTACACAGCGGTTCATATACGTCCAGATGGAGTTGCGGTGTCAGTCGCCGAATCGAGATCGGGGATCGCGTCTTTCTGATGCGGTTGGGAAAGCCATCGAAGGGTAAGGGTTTGGTCGGAAGTGGAAGAGTTGTTGGCGATGTCCATGAAGAGTCACATTGGGACAAAGAGAAGGCAAAAGCAGGAAAGAAGACTCTCTACGTCGATGCCTCATTTGACCGATTGGAAGAAACTCCTGTCATCTCCGAGGCTGAGCTCTCCCATCCACCACTGAACGCGATGAATTGGTTCCCTCAAGCATCGGGGACGTATATCCCCGCCGAGGTCGCCGAGTATCTCGAAACGATGTGGGACGAGCGGTTTGTCGCGGCCGAAGATGCGGAAAACGCGACTGATCTCACGGACTCATTCATCGAAGGCGCGCCGTATTCTCGCACATCCAACAGCTACGAGCGAAACCGAAAAGCTCGTGAAAAATGCCTGGCTCATTACGGCAGGATATGCGTCTGCTGTGAACTCAACTTTGCCGAAGCGTATGGTCCCGAAGCGAACGGCGTCATCCATGTTCATCACTTGGAACAAATGAGCACGATCGGCAAGAAGTACAAGATTGATCCTGTCCGTGATCTCAGGCCGGTATGTCCGAACTGTCATGCCGTCATTCACCAACGCAAAAAACCGTATTCCATTGACCAAGTGAAGGCCATGTTGAAGAGACAACGTGGTAGTTAGCAGTCACGTTCGGCATGAAAGGAGTCGTGTATGGCTATTACCGATCATCGTCCTGCCCCTCACGGGCGAGGCTCCGCGATCGAGCCGCCGAATCGGTTTTTGAAGGCTCATGCCGTTCCCGACTACGCGGATTTTGAGAACGATCTCGAGTTCCTCGCGGAGTTGCGGCGGGTGCCGACCGAATTTCTGGACGATGCGTCGCAGAGCATCGTCAGCGAGAACGACAGTCCCGACGTGCCGTTCCGGTACAGCGTCAATCCGTACCGGGGCTGCGAGCGGATCAGCCTCGAGGCCGTTGGTGATTACGACACAAGCAGCATGGTCGAGAGCCATGGCATTCAACATTGCAGTGATACACATGCGTCAACCTCGACGCCGTGAAGGAGATTTTCGTGAGTCAACTGGTCCCGCCCCGATTCCTGTTTCGGTGGTCGTTCTCTGTTCGGCGGCTCGAACGTCGCTTGCATCACGCAGGGAGACTCCTTGGATTGTCCGAAGATTTCCGAATCCCCTCGCTGGGCGAACTCGATAACTCCGCCTGCTTTGCGGATGTTCGAATGGCTTGGTCGGACGAGGGAATTGGGCTGAGCATTGAGGTCTCGGGGCGTACTCGCCCGCCTAAGTGCCTTGTCGAGCAACCGGCAATGTCCGACGGGTTGCACGTGTGGCTCGACACGCGAAATACTCAGACGGTCCATCGTGCCACGAAGTTTTGCCAACAATTTAGCCTGCTCCCAACGGGAGGCGGCTCCAGCGGCGGCGAACCAATTGCCATTGCTGTCCCCATGGCAAGAGCGAGGGACGAGGCCGCGTTGCCAGAAGCGTCGCTCGTCGAGTTGCAGTCCAGCGTCCGAAGTGAAGGTTATTGGCTCGATGCGTGGTTGCCGAAAGAGGCTTTGTTCGGTTACGACCCGTCGTCGCATACCAGCCTCGGTTTTCATTTTGCCGTCCGCGACAGCCAGCTCGGCGAGCAAACACTCGCCGTCAACAGCGAATTCCCCTACGCCTCAGATCCGAGTTTGTGGCAGACGATTGTGCTGAGTACGGATTAGCAAAAGCGGTCTGTCGACCTAAGAACCTGTCCAAGAATGACTCCGCCGTTTGTCGCCTTTCGCTCCCTCCGACGATTCCTGGATGACATCGGAACACGAAGGATTACAGACAACCCAAACTGCATTCAAGGAGCTTGGGTGTCATAGCCGACTCTTCATGTCCCCGCTCTCGCCGGATTCTCCTTTGATCTTGCAGGACTCCTTCGGGCGATTTCACGAGAATCGAGGTAGGTCCGCGTACCGGTCGATTTTCTGCTTGAACCTCCATAGAGAGTTCGTATTCGGCTCGATAATCGATGCCAGTAATGGCGGGCATTGATGACGGGATGACGCATGGGTTGCTACCAGTGTGAAATCGGTATCGTGTGTCAGGGTATTGATTTGGGGCGATCTATTTAATGCTTCACGCAGCTCTCAAAAAACAAGTGCCAGTGGCTTGACCATCGTGAAGTCGGCGTTTAGAGTCCGCGTCCCGCAAAACAGCCGTCCGAGCCACCTGAGAGTGGTTAAGGCGGCGGGATTTGCGTTGATCTTTGACAATTCGGCAACAACGTAGTTTTCAAATTGCATTGGCAGATGTGTGTGAACGCATTTGTCACGAAGCTGCAAGGTT
>JAYTQJ010000143.1:0-5050 GCA_043746775.1 Schlesneria sp. | reverse complement strand
CTGTAAAACAGGGGCCAACCGAACGTAGCAGAAGTCGTCAGACTTCTGGAGAAACGTCGAGTCGTCAGAATTCTCACGAATTCTGCTACAGAAATCCTGAACGGCGTTGCCCAATCGGGCTGGGTACGAACGCGCCGTGACGCGCTGCTGTCGCGACGCTGGAACTGACCGGATGAAGACGCTGATACAAGTTGTGCTGGTCGCGGTCGTCGTGGGAGGCGTGTCGGGGGGAGCGTCGTATTTTCTCAAACCGAAATCGGTGGAGGTGACTCCTACTGCTGAGGCCGCTCCGGGAGAACCGGCTGCCACTGGCGACGCGGCCAAGTCCGAAGTGGCCAAGGCGGATGCCGACCAGGAAGCGTCCGATCTCGATCACGACAGCGGTCACGGAGAGGAGTCGAAGAGTTCGGCGGAGTCTCACGGCGAGACCGCTCACGCCTCGCCAACGGAACACGATCTTGCCGCGATCAAGGCGGACCACGATCTGCCGGTTGCCGTGCGCCCGGTCTACGTTCCGGACAGTGACGAAGCCGGGTTGCTCATCACCTCGCTCCGTCTGCGCACGCAAGCGGCGGAAGTCGCGGAGCGTGCCCTCGCCGATCGACAGGCGGGACTGAAATTGATCTTCGATGACTTGCGTACCGAGCAAAAGCAGGCCGCCAAAATGAGGCAGCGCGTGCTGGAAGAGCTGACCGATTCCAAACGCTTCGTCGAACAGACACTGCAAGCGTCGGATGGTGAACGAGACGCCTTGCGTCGCGAGTACGAACAGTCGCGCACGACGGCGGAGTCCGCCTTGTTGGCCGCGAAGGACGAACAGGAAAAACTGAAACAGGAATTGGACACGCTGCGGACGACACAGGAAGAACTGGAGAGTTTGCGAAAGCAGTTCGACGCACTGCGCACCGCGCAGTCGGAACAAGAAGCCACACGCAAGCAGCAAGACGCCGCCAGTTCCACCACGGCAAACGGCGACACCAGCGGTTCCCCGGCCGAGACCTCAAACCTCAAAAAGCTGACGGCGGTCTATGACTCCATGCCACCGGAGAACGTGGCAACCGTCATTCAACAACTGGTAAAGCAGAAGCGGACTGCGGCCGTGGTCGCGTTGCTCGACGGAATGAAAGAACGCCAGTCGGCGAAAGTTCTCACGGCCATCGCCGACTCGGACCCGACGCTCGCCGCCGATCTGACAGAACGGCTGAAGAGTTTGAAGACGACGGCCAAGCCCGCGCCGATGTAGCAACGGAACCGCCGGTTGAAGACATTTCAAAACTAGCCCGAAGCGTAAGTTTTGAAGTTGCGCTCTTTGGGTTTTCAGCCCCAAAGGGGCGACTCTATGTCAGCCCAGGGCAACGCCCTGGGTTGGCGATTGTCCGTGAATCTCAAGCCCTGAAGGGGCGGCACTACTCTTGCCAATCCATTAGGGCCGCCCCTTCGGGACTTCAAATTTGGTGTCGTTTTGAACCCAGGGCGACGCTCCCGTTGGTCGCTTGCCCTGGGCTGACTTACGGCTACCCCGTTGGGGCGGAAATCCAAAACAGCGCAACTTCAAAACTTGCGCGTCGGGCTAGTAATCGGAGCAACAACAGGTTTTGAAATGCCCTCTCGGAATCGTCCGCATGGCTGCACCAGTTCACTCGCCACTCACCGAAGTCACCGCGCCGCAGCGTGAGACGGACGCTTTGCCCATCTTGAACGACTCGTGCGCGTTCGCGACATCCTGCCGATTGCAACTGGTCCACAGCGGACACTCGGTCACGGCGACTCTGCGATCCGCGACGGCCAGCGGTCTCGTACTCAGGATCGCGAAGGACGATCACTCCGATGAGTTGTATCCCCACGCGCTCTGCTGCGTGGCGTTTCCCTATCGCACGTCGCTCTGCGCGTTTCTCGGTTGCCTGCTCGAAATCCGGAACAGCGATGAGACCGGTCGCGAAGTGGTTGTTGCTGTTCCGCAGCGGCTGGTTGTCACCAACTTGCGAAAGTCGTTTCGCGTTCCCGTTGTGAGTGATTCCGAGTTGCTCGTCATTCTGAAACTGGCGGACCAGCCTTCGTGGAACGTCACGGCGGGAAACATCGCCGAGACCGGCATCGAAGTCGATTTTCCAACGGACCGTGACGTTCCGACGCTTCCCCTCGGAACTGTCGTCGAGGTGGAACTCCATTTCCGCCAAGAACGACTTTGCCTCACAGCTTCCGTGCGACGCCAACAGAGAAGGCAGTGCGGACTGCTGTTCGTCGCCGCGACCGGCGCGGAGGCTCAGCATCAGACAGAACGATTGCACGGCATCGTGCTGTCGCTGCAACAACTCTGGCTGAAGAGCCGGTTACAGTGACGGTCCTCGAGGCGGATGGCCAGCACACTAACCCGAAGCGTAAGCGAGGAAGTTCCACATCGATCATGCCAACGACCACGTGCGAGACCTCGTCCTTGCTCACGCGGCGGGTTGGTGTTGGACTCACCGCTTTACTGCGGAGGTAACCGACCGGCATAGCACTCTGCGGCGAGGCGGTCGTTGTTCAACCGTTCGTAGGCGCGACCCATCAGTTGGAGAGTGTCTTTGCGGGAGACGCCAACGGATTCGTGCAGCGCGCGGCAGGCCGCAAGGCACTCGTCCCACGCGCCGTCACTCAAGGCCAGCTCCGCCAGTTTGAGTTGAGCTTTGTTCTTCCACACTCCTTCGCCCGATGTGGCGAGTTCCTGCCAGCCCGCTTTCGCTTCGGCCGGTTGCTGGTCTCGTTGGTGTTGTTCGGCGATGGCGAACTTCATTTCGAGGGCGATCGTGGCGGGCGGGTTCCGTTGCAGTTCTCGTTCGTACAGCGGGATCGCCCGTTCGCCCACGCCGGCTGCGCGCAAGGCCCGGCCGACCAGCAACTGTCCCGTTGGGCCGAGCCATTCGGTGTCGGATTCGATCGCCACGAGCGCGCGGTACAGGAATGCGGCCTCGCGTTGCTGAGGCTCTCCGGCCAACTGGCTGAACCGGGTGTAGGCCGTCATCAGCGCCGCAGCGTCTCGAACGGCGGGGTTCGCGAACTGTCCTTTCTCGAAGAACAACGCGTTGGCTGCGGCTTGGTGTTGGTCTTGCATCAAGTGAGCCATCGCGAGGAACACGGAAGCGTAGGCTTGGTCCTCCGGTGGGATGCGTCCTCCCGCAGCACGTAGGAACTGGAACGCGGCCTCGCGATACTCGCCTCGATCGAGCAGGCAGCGTCCGCGCCAGATTGCGGCCCGCGTGTGAAGTTCGTGTCCGGGAACACCGTGGACGATCAGTTCCAATTGATCGCCCGCTCGCCGGAGATCGCCCATCCGGTAGTAACACTCACCCGCATTAAACGCCGCCCGCATCGCCAGCGGTGAGACCGTATGGCCGATGAGCGACGTGTACAGGCGCGCCGCCTCCACGAAGTGGCCATCGACTCGCAAGAGCCGTCCGGCGGCGAAACGCGCCTGGCTGGCAAGGCGATGCTCGGGCATCAACGTGGCCAAGCTGGTCAATGTTCGTGCGGTCATCGTGCGCAGCCGTTGACCGTTCTCGTCAGGCCGCGCGATCGTCAACGTGGAGTTCTCTGAAAACCAAACCACATGCAGGCTGTCGCAGATCGCCGTCAACAGGGAGCAGACGGGAAGTCCTTCGACATCGAGGTCCGCGTTGTGGGCGAATGCCAAATCGCGCGAATCGTCCTGCCAATCGAGAGTCATCCCGCAGTGTTGTGCCACCGCTGCCAACACCACTCCCAACGACCGCCCGCTGCTGGCGACCGCCACCGTTCGCTCTTCCAATGGCAGCGTTTCCGAATCGTCCGTCCGGATGGGAGTGCAGTGAACGAACGTGGCGAGACCATTCGTGGGTTCCAGTGCCGACGCTGCGGATGTGAGAGGCGGTTCAGCAGTCGCGGTGTGCGAGCCGCTGGAAGTGGCGTGATGGTTCGAGAGGACGTTCTGTTTGGAAGGCTCGATTCCATCCAACGCGGTCGTCAATGGCCATTCCAAGACATCGACAACGGGATCGAAGTTGTTCAGCGACGGTCGTGAGGCTTGAGTCTCATGCTCAATCTCCGCGTGATCTGCTTCTGCGGAATGGTGTGCTGCGTGAGACGCCGATGCCTCATTCGTCATGTCGGCGATCCGGGTTTCCAATGACGAGGCAACCGGACCGAGAAAGGCAATCTCTCGGAGGATGTTGGAGCCAAGGGCAGGGCGGAGGGCCAGTGATCGCAACAGCGGAACGGCCCGGTCCGGTTGATGCAGTCGCAGCCAGATGCGTGCTTGGCCCAGCGTTGCGGCGGCAGACAGTTGCGGTCGATCGGCCGTGTCGGAGACCGATCGAAATCCCGCCAGTGCCTCATCCCACAAGCCGAGTCCTTCCTGACAAAGCGAGATGCGGAACAACAATTCTTTGGGAAGCCGCAAGATTTCGTCACTTCCCAACGATCTGTAATGGTGCAACGCGGACTCAAAGTTCCCGGCACGAAAGAACTCGTCACCCGTGCGTCGATCCCCGACGAACTGCGGTGCTGCTGGCTTCGTTTCCGCGTCGTCCAATTCTGCGGATTTCGAGGCGGCAACTGCGGCAGCATTGGCGACCGCTGTCGCCCCTTTGACCCGTGCGGAACTCAGGCCCCACGCGATCGGAAAAACCACCGCAACGATCAAACCCAAATGAAAGAGAGACGACGACGATCCTGACCCGGTGGATGCTGTCGGTTCCACCGCAGGGGGCTTGATCGCGAGAGCCTGCTCCATCGCCGCGATCATTTCCTCTTCGGTCAGCTCGCGTTCTTGGGGTTCGTTGGCTGCCATGAGTTGACCTTGACCTAAAAAACCGAAC
This sequence comes from Schlesneria sp., assembly GCA_043746775.1. GTDB lineage: Bacteria > Planctomycetota > Planctomycetia > Planctomycetales > Planctomycetaceae > Schlesneria. The sequence goes on along the minus strand of JAYTQJ010000143.1, from coordinate 218 downwards.
CGGCAAGTATCCGCCGCGTGTTACATCGCGCCAGACTGGATCGACCTTCTCCGTCGTCGTTCGTGAGACGGAGCGATCTGCCAATTGAGAAACTTCGGATGGGTCTCCGACCTGACCGATTCGTCGCAATTTTCACGGGGCGAGCTGCTGCGGCCCCCCTTAAAAAACTCTAAATAGAAGCCTGACGCGCAAGCGAAGAACGAGACCTCCTTCGCTTG
>JAYTQJ010000142.1:0-11860 GCA_043746775.1 Schlesneria sp. | reverse complement strand
CCACGTTGTAATCGTGGTAGAACGTGTTGTTCTTCGCCTTCAGCAACTTCGCCATCGCATAACACGACGCCACGCTCGGCAGGAACCAGAACGAATGTTGCAGCACGCCTAGCAGCCGGGCATCGCTGAACGGCAACGGAGGCCGGTCTTTCCCCAGCTTCAAATCGTCTACCGTCGTCCCGCGATACGCACCGCGGATCAGGTCCAGCCACTTCTGAACCTCGTCCTCGTGCTCAAACTTAGCTTCTTCACCCTCGCCCTCGGCGAGAAAGAACTCGTTCAGATCGAACTCGTTGAACTCGCCTTCCTCGGCCACCTGCCGGATGTCGTCCGGCAGCGTGTACGTCATCAAGACCAGACGGGGAAGTGCCGCGTACGGGTTCGGTCCCGGCCCCTTCCAGTCGCGCTTGGCCCGCTGCTCGTCGCTGTAGGTCCAGTTGTAAATCTGCTCTTCGATGAACTCGCCCGATGCCAGCGCCCGGAACGGTGTGCCCGACAGATACAGGTAATGGCCTGTCGTGATCGGCAGGATGGATTCATCAAACGCCTGCTCGTCCGCAGTGACTTCGCCGGAAACCTCGCCTTCGTCCGCTTCATCGGCCCCGAACAAACCCTTGGCGTTCTCGCGCCACGCGCCGTAGTGGTACTCATCCAGAATCACACAGTCCCATTCGGTGTCGTGAACCCATTCGTTCTTCGGCTTGATCGCGCCGGATTTAGTCCGTCCGAGGTAGTCCTGGAAGCTCCCGAAGCAGACGATGGGACGATCGGCGTCCACATCCGACCACGTCAAATCGCCTCCGGGCGCGACGAACTGCCAGCCTTCAAAGTCGATGTGGCGGGTCAAATCTTCCGACCACGCGTGAACCACCGCCGGCTTGAACGTCAGCACCAAGACTTTCTTCCAGCCCATCGTCTTGGCCAGTTGATACGCGGCAAAGGTCTTGCCGAAGCGCATCTTCGCGTTCCACAGAAAGTGCGGCGTATGCCCCGGCTGCTCGGTCTTCGCGTTGCGGAAGTAGTCCGCCGTCATCTCCACCGCTTCGCGCTGTTCGGGGCGCACTCCGAAGCTCAGCGTGCGGTCTTCGACGTTGGCGGTGCGTTCGCGGACGGCGAGCACGGCCGCCCGCACCTGCGCCACCGTGCATTGGAACCACTCGTGAGAGGTGTTCTTGATCCCGCGCGCCCGCAGATGCCGGTGGATGTCGTGATCGGTGAAGCCCGAACCATCCGAGCGCATCGCTGGCTCGATCAACTCGATCCGATACGGATTCACTCCCGAAGGAAACTGCTCGGCGATCCGGTCCGCTGCGATCCGTTCCGTGTAGCCAACCTTGAGCAACCCCGCATGATCCGGGTGCGTGCTGGCGAATGCGTAGATCGTTGGGATTGCGAGAGGGCGCGGGGGGAAGAAATCGTCAATCGCCATCGCTTACTCCCACGCCCGGATTTTCGATTCGATGAATGCGATCTCTTCGGTCGTTAGACCATATCGCTTCGCAAGCTCGGCGTCGGTCCAACTACGCTTCATGTCAAGGATTGGAATGTAAGCGAACGTGTCTTTCGTGATTCCGTGTGAGTACATGAACAGCGACATCAGGAATCGGAAGAAACGCGTCTTCATGTAGAGATGCAGGTTTCGTGCTTCTGTCTCCGTCTCGTAGTGGCCGATCACAAGATACGTCTCGGTGCAAATCGTCCCGGGCGGCAATACGTCGGTTCGGGCGAGTACTCTTCGCGTGCCGTCATTTCCCGGATTGCCCGCGTGCTCGTGACCGGACCTCGACGAAATGACTTTCCACCGGTCGATCATTTCAATCCCGGCAGTAATGTCCTTTCGCTTGTACGGGCCTTCGCCTTTTTGCCAGTACAAGATGAGGTCGCCGCTCTCTTGCGGTTGCACATAAGTACGCAGGCCGAACGGCTTGTAGGACGACACTTGGTGTCGCATCTTACGTTCGTCCTTTGCCAACAACTTCCGAATGATCGGAATGGCTCGGCTTTCGCGGACAAACGTGTCGAACTCGTTGAGTTGTCTCGTCGTCGATGTCTCAATGCTGCCCTGCACGTTCACCATCTCGCAAGGACCGTTGTAATCCCGGTCCCAAAGGTAATAGCAGACGCCGCCAGCGACGCTCACGCCCGGAAAGACATCTGTGGCATTCTCGAAATCAATGATCTTGCGGATGCGACTATCAGCCAGCATTTCTTGTCGGAAATCATCCAATCCCTTCCCGCCGCCGAACCACCTTGATGGAATGATCATCGCCAAGTAGCGAGGCTCAAGCTTTTTCGCCTGCCTGACAAACTGATGGTAGATGGGCGAGGCGCTGCGTCCGAAGCCGCCATCACTCAACTGATACGGCGGGTTGCCAATGATGACATCAAACTTCACGTTAAATACCTCCGTCGGGTCGATGCCGTGGATGAATGGGTAGGCGTAAGCTTCGAGGGTTTCGTCGCGGTCGTACTCGCCCTGGTTGGCCCCGCACGATTGGCACTTGCCGCTGGCGTTCCAAGTATGCGCGGTCTTGGGCAGGCGGATGTTGCCGTCCGGCTTGGTGAACGCGGTGGCGATGCTGTATTTGCCATCCGCCTTCTTGGAGCAATAGACGCTTCGCCGGCTCAGCAAGGCTGTCAGCTCGCTGGTGGCCAGCCCGAAGACTTGCTTGGTGAGGATGTGGTTGATGCGCGCCTGCGGATCAGGCATTTGGTCTTTCAACCCGTCGTTGAGTCGTCGGGCGATCTCGCGCAGGAAGACGCCGGACTTGCAGACGGGGTCGAGGAATGTCGTGTCGGGTCGACGGAACAGATCCTGCGGCAGGATGTCCAGCATCGCCACAGCCAGCTTCGGCGGGGTGAAGACCTCGTCGGCGGACAGGTTCGCCAGGCAGGTGAGGATGTCGGGGTTATGACCGTTCAAGCGAAGCCTCCGCGTCGGGCACTTTCAGGTAGTGGCACGGGGGATAATCGGCGACTGGAATGGGTGAAAAGACATCCTCACCGAGATCGCTAAAAAGAGTCTTGTGAGTCTTGCTGCTGTAATGACCAGATTGGATTAAGTGGTCGAACTTGAAATCGCGGCGCTTCAGCTTCGATCCGTTCACCGGCGACCACTCAGGGAAGACGATCGGTAAGCCCGCTGACGTGCAGAGCGTCAGAGCGTCCCCCTGCACGATATTTTTCGACAAGATATAGGCCACAGCGCGGGCGACGGCCTCAAGCAGCGGGGTCTTGAATCGGGTCGCGTGAGCGTCGCGCACAACCTCCAGCAGACGCACACCGCAGGCGGCAATGTTATCCGCCAGCAGATCGATGCCGTACAGGCTGGACACGGCCAAGGTCGCGTCGCGTGCCCATTTCTCGCTGTTGTGGGCGTGCTTCTTGTCGACGGTCAGCAATTTTCGCCGCAGTACTTCGGCGAGAAAATTGCCGTCGCCACAAGCGGGTTCAAGGAAGCGCGAATCGACCCGCTCGCACTCATGGGAGACGAGGTCGAGCATGTGGTTGACCAGTTCGGGCGGAGTAAACACCTCGCCGTGGTCGATGATGCGCTGACGGGGGTTCGTCACGGATGGAGCCACGAGCATCAAATCGTCCTTTCTGCTGAGGCCATCCCGAGCCTCATTTCATTGCGGTCGCAGTCTATCATCCCCGAACGATTGAAACACTCGGCCACCTGAAGGTGATAACAGCATTAGTGAGGTCGTCGGGCTGCGCGTTGGCAATCGTCTGACTCTTGCCTGTTCCCGGCGGACCGTCGAGAACAAGACTGGCTCCCGACTTGATCGCGAGAATCGCTTCGAGTTGGCTGGAATCGCACGGGAGGATGGTATGCAACATCGAGGGATGGACCTCCGCGTCGAATCTCGCGGGCGATGGAATCGCCACGGCGAACGGTGGCGGAGTCGAATCATCACCCGCAATCCGGCGACAGTGTTCATGCTCGGCGATCTCGGTCGCGTGCCGTCCGTAGTCGCTCATCGCAAGCTCTTGAAAACTGAACTGTCCGAGCAACGTGTTACTCAAGACTTCCCAGCCTGATTCGTGGCGCACGGCATCTCGAACCTCCGACTCGTATCTTTCGCGGGCTTGCTCGTCGTCCAGCAATGCCTGCGGATCGACCTCGGGCAACTCCAACCGAAAGCACGCTTCATCTTCGAAGTTGCTCGACGTGTACGGGGCCGTTGGATTCGTCGCTGTCACTCGACCTCGATTCCTCGCCATCGACCGAGCGCCAGATGATGCGAACGACCGGGGCGGATTGTCGAGACGCTTCGGGGGTCGCAAGACATCCTGTCAGTTTGGTTGCGCCGGTTTGCTGTTGGTTACGCCGCGTTGTTGCACCAAACTCTGGCAGCGGTCGCAATCTGTATTGACGACAGTCATCTCATCGGACGTTGACGATGAGCGAGCGACGCAAACCGGGCGATACGCGAGCGACCTTGGACCAAAGCAAAAAAGCCTTGCCCGCAGTGATTGCGAGCAAGGCTCTTCAAACGAGATCGACGGGACTCGAACCCGCAGCCTCCAGCGTGACAAGCTGGCGATCTAACCAATTGATCTACGACCCCTCGTTGTTCCGGCTGAATTGTTTGGGATGAGTCGCTCATCGTTTTTTCAGCCAGAGCGGGCGGCGATTCTAACGCCACCGAACTCGCCGTCAAGCAAGCCTTGGCTCCTACAGCAGCCACATTGTTGATGTGGGTCGGCAGGAGTTCCGGTTATGCCTCGCACGGCAGACGCGGACACTAACCCGAAGCGTAAGTGAGGAGGCAACACACGTCCTCGCTTACGCTTCGGGTTAGTGTGAAATGCGCCGTCCCCATCCGTTGCTCGGTATATCAAACCGTGCGGTATATCACGCCGGGAATGATCGGCCACTTGGTTGTCGTCGCCCAAAAGTTTGATGATCGCGTAGCAAGGCTTCGCCAACCCGACCCACGAGCACGCTCCACGAACTTTTTTAACGTTCTTCTGTGTCACAGCAACCCAAGGAGAGGTGGACAAGTTGAGGCGAAACTCGCTCGCGAAGCGAGCAGCCTCCGCCCGGAAACCCGGCATCTCATGAAAGGCTCGGTTGTGACGATCGGACTCGGGTTGCCGTGAACTTTGCGCGGAGTCTTGTTAGATTCTCGCCCCTCGCGGCGGGGTCAGGTACGGAATGATGGCTCGGCATAGTGGTTGCTCGTTGCGGGCGAGCGGTGGTGGTTTTTTCGCGCTCAACCTGATTTTGGAAGGCTTCGTGTTATGAGTGGCAGTGCGTCGCGGATCAATGCAATCAATGCAGTCACAAACTTTGAGTCGGCTCCGGCTCCACTGAACTTCGCTGAGACTTCGGCTGGCGAACTGTTCGGGTGCAATGTCTTCAGTCAGAAGGTGATGAAGGATCGTCTGCCGAAGAGCATCTACAAGTCCGTCTTGAAGACGATTGAGATGGGCGAGCCGCTCGCCGCCGATGTCGCCGACACCGTCGCCGCCGCGATGAAGGACTGGGCCATTGAGAAGGGTGCGTCACACTACGCTCACGTTTTCCATCCGCTCACCGGATTGACCGCCGAAAAGCACGACAGCTTCCTCAACCCGGACGGTGCGGGTGGCGCGGTCGCTGAATTCAGCGGCACCGCTCTGATCCAAGGCGAACCGGACGCATCGAGCTTCCCCTCGGGCGGCATCCGCGCCACGTTTGAAGCTCGCGGATACACCGCGTGGGACGTGACCAGTCCCGCCTACATCCTTGAGAACGCCAACGGCACGACGCTCTGCATTCCGACCGCATTCTTCTCGTGGACCGGCGAAGTTCTCGACAAGAAGACGCCGCTGCTGCGCTCGATGAAGGCCGTCAATGTCCAAGCCCAGCGTATTCTGAAGTTGTTCGGCCACAAGTCGCCCGCGCTCGTCGTTTCGACGTGCGGACCCGAACAGGAATACTTCCTGATCGACCGCAACTTCTTCTTCGCCCGGCCCGACCTGATCAATGCCGGTCGCACACTGTTCGGCGCGTCTCCCCCGAAAGGCCAAGAGTTCTGCGACCAATACTTCGGTGCGATCCCCGACCGCGTGTTGGCTTGTATGCTCGATGCCGAACGCGAGATGTTCAAACTCGGTATCCCGGTGAAGACCCGTCACAACGAAGTGGCTCCCAGCCAGTACGAGATCGCGCCGGTCTACGAGAACGCCAACGTGGCGGCCGATCATCAGCAGCTCACGATGCTGATCCTCAAGAAAGTGGCTCAGAAGCACGGACTCGAATGCCTGCTGCACGAGAAGCCGTTCGCGGGTGTGAACGGCTCGGGCAAGCACTGCAACTGGTCACTCGGCAATGCGACTCAAGGGAACCTGCTCGAACCGGGCAAGACCCCGCACGAGAACATGCAGTTCTTGGTGTTCTGCGCCGCCGTCATTCGCGCCGTCCACAAGCACGCGACATTGCTGCGAGCTGTCGTCGCCCACGCGGGCAACGATCATCGGCTCGGTGCCAACGAAGCTCCTCCCGCGATCATCTCGATCTTCCTTGGCGACCAATTGGCCGATGTGTTCGAGCAGATCAAGCAGAGCGGTTCGGCTGCGACCAGCAAGCAGCAGGGCATGATGACCGTCGGCGTCGATACGCTGCCACCGTTGGCGAAGGACGCGGGAGACCGCAACCGGACCAGCCCGTTCGCCTTCACCGGCAACAAGTTTGAGTTCCGCGCGGTCGGTTCGAGCCAGTCGATGGCAGGACCGCTCGTTGCCTTGAACACGATCATGGCCGAGTCGCTCGATTACTGTGCCACCGAACTGGAAAAGGTCACAGGTGGCGATGCGGCCAAGTTCGGCGGAGCTGTGCAATCGCTACTCAAGTCGATCATCAACGAGCACGGCGGAGTGATCTTCAACGGCGACGGCTACACCGAAGAGTGGCAAGCCGAATCGGCCCGACGCGGTCTGCCGAATAGGAAGCAGACGATCGACTCGCTGCCCGACCTCACCGATCCCGCCGTCATGTCGATGATGGACAAGTACAAAGTCCTGACGCCGCGCGAACTCGAAAGCCGCCGCGAAATCTACTTCGAGCAATACGTTCTCACGCTGAACGTCGAAGCCAAGCTGACGCACGAGATCGCCAAGACGATCATCTACCCGGCAGCCGTTCGTTACCAAAGCGAACTCGCCGCCGCCGCAGGCAACTGCAAAGCGGCCGGTGTCGAGTTCGATGCCTCGCTGCTGACGAAACTCAGCAGCCTGATCAAGTCGCTGAACCAGAGCATCGCCGCACTGGAACACCTGAACGAAGAAGGTGGCCACGGCGGACACGGCGTCTCGAACCCGCAACAAGCGGCCGACCGCTGTGCCAAGAAGGTCAAGCCCGCCATGGAAGCCGTCCGAGCCGTCGCCGACGAACTCGAAGGGATCGTCGCCGACGATCACTGGCCGCTGCCAACCTACCAGGAAATGTTGTTCATCAAGTGATGCCCGTCGTCACGAACCGCGTGCCGTAGTCCCGTTGCCGGGATCACTCACGCGGGAAACAAGACCATTCTCATCAACCCATCGCGGCCCGAGGTGCTATCACCTCGGGCCGCTTTCATTTGATCTGCTCAATGCTCGTCACTGCCTACTGGCTCGCGATGGCGGTGAGAATTTGAAAGACTTCCGACCACGCGGCGCGTTCGTCGCGAGCAGCCCGTCGGAACGAGATCGGGCTGCGCGTGTCCTCATTTACGGAAAGTGTCTGCCATGCTGTTGCGTCGTGAGTTTGTGGTTGCCGGTTTGATCGCGCTGTTGTCCGTCGGCACGAGTTGGTCTCAGGAGAAGAAGGAAGCTCCCGTCGTGCCGCCGCGCGAGGGGAAGCGAGAAGTGATCGAGGTCTTCAACGGGAAAGACCTCAAGGGTTGGGTGGGCAATGAGAAACTGTGGTCCGTCAAGGACGGAGTCATCGTCGGGAAGAACACCGACGAGGTGAAAGTCAGCACGTATCTGCTGACCGAGAAGAGTTACAGCGATTTCCGGCTGACGTTCGACTTCAAGCTGGCTCAGTCCGAGATGCACTCGGGCATCGCGCTGTGGGGCCGCATCGCGCCGGACAAGGGCGACCCGCTGACCTACGCCGGGCATCTGGTCATGTTTCCATCGGGCCACGGGTTCTATGACCTCTACGGTCGCCAAATGATTCACACGAACAACGAGATCGCTGCACCGCTCAGCAAGCAGCACGACTGGAACAGCTACGAAATCCTCGCGCAGGGGAACCGCATCCGGTTCGTACTCAACGGCAAACTGGTCTCGGACTGGCGCGAGCCGGAACCGGACCGGATCAAGGACGCCCCGATCGGCCTCCAGTTGCACTCGAACAAGCAGCCGCAGGAGGTCCAGTGGAGGAACCTCAAGCTGGAAACATTCCCCGAGGACAAGCTGCTGACAGTGAAGTGAATGAAACGGAGCACGGCACACGAGAATCAATACCGTGAGCAATCGGAGCGAGCCAATGACTAGATGCGGTTTCAAAACCTGATTGCGACGTTAATGAGCGCTCAAACAAAAGTCTTCAGGTACTCGCGAACGCATAGCTTCTTGCGGGTGTTATCGGAACTCATATATCGAATGGTTCCGAAGATGGGACGCTCTGGTCCCCACGCGCGGTCGTAGCGGCCGAGTACCCAGAAGATGCCGGAGTAGGAATTCGGGTTGCGGCCATCGAGGGCGTATTTGTTGTTGAGTTCGATCATGACATCGAGAGCTTCGCGAGGCGTTGCAGTCCATTCGAGAATCTTCTTGCCCCACAGCATTCGCAGATAGTTGTGGATGCGGCCTTGGCGAACGAGCTGCGTTTGCGCGGCGTTCCAAAGTGGATCGTGCGTTGTGGCCGCTGCGAATTGTTCCAGCGAATAAACGTACTGGCGAGGATCTCGCTCATGCTTGGCGAGCGTCGCTTGTGCCCAATCGGGAAGCGATTCGTACTGGTCGTAATCGTCACGGTGCGAGGTCAGGTTGTAGCCCAGCTCACGCCAAGTGATGAACTCATCGAGCCAGGATTCGGCTCCGGGACTCGCGCCCCACCAGCCTTCACGCTTGCCGCCGGTCTTCTCGCCGAGGCATAGCGGCGACCATTCTTCGCGCGTCATCAATTCTTGAAACAACTCATGAGACGAGATGTGACCGAAGTGCAGATACGGCGACAGGCCGCTGCGATTTTCGGCATCGGGATCGTTCGCCCCTGCCGCGTACTGTGACAGATGCTGGTCCAAAAACTTCTTCAAGCGCTGCCGAGCCAACGTCGATCCGCCACGCGCTTCGAGGATGCCGACCGAGTGGTCAATCGGCAATGCCGCGAGTTCCGTCCTGTCGCCAGCCAACAACTTCGCCGACACCGGGGGCCAGCGAGTGATGATCTCCGGCGGCAGCGACTGGATTGGCGGAAGGCGCACGCCACTCAAAGGATTCGACTTCGGGAATTCTTCCAGATGCGGAAGCAACTGTTTCTGCAAATAAGCTCGGAACGAGAATGCCGTTGTGAAGACTCGGTCTGTGGCGCGCAACGGCAGTAGGCCGTTTGAATCCACGGACTCTAGTCGCACCGGTAATCGAGCTGCCGCCGCCGAAACCATGTGTGGCAAAAAGGCTGACGGGAAGTCATCCGTCACGACGACGCAGGCTCGCCGGGCCAACGCCGCCAGCAACCCCTTGTCAGCGTCGGGCAATGGTTCGACATACGGAAAGTACATCACGCCGGGATTGTTGAGCGCAGCGATTCGAGCGGCGTTTTCGGCCATGCCGTCGATCATGAAGCGATGAATCCGATCGCTCGCCCATCGATATCCGATTCGTAGTGGCTCGAAGATCACCAGCGGCTTTTGCAATTCAACAGCCAACTCCACCGCGCGCTGCAGGCTGAAATTGGAAGACAGTCGCCGGAATGAGATCATCCAATACAACACGAATTCGCCGTCCGCTCGAATCGGTGCGTCGTTGCAATTTTGAATGCGGATCTGTGGAACGAGTCTGGCACTCATCAGAAATTCAACCTCCAGAGAGTCAGGTTCAAGATGACGGCAAACGATGTCCACGCCAGATACGGAACCAGCAACAACGCCGCAGTGCGCGACTTGGCTTGAAACGCGAGACAGGTCGCGACAATCGAGAGCCAGAGTACGAGGATCTCGGCGAAAGCGAGGCCAGGGCGTTGCAGGCCGAAGAACAGAAATGACCAGAGCACGTTGAGCGCGAGTTGAATGACAAACCAATTCAATGCGGCCCTCGCGGCACTCCACCCGTGGCCACGCCACACGAGCCACGCGGCGACGGCCATCAGAAAATAGAGAGCAGTCCAAACCGGGCCGAAGAGCCAGTCGGGCGGATTCCAATTCGGTTTCGCCAGTGTTTGATACCAGCCTCCGACGGATGTCGCCGTGAACGCCGCCCCCAAACCAGCCGACAGGAAGCAGACCGCCATGAAGCCAACCAACCCCGCCACTTGTCGAAGCACGGTCGGTTGCCACGTTGTTGTTTCGACTGAGCGGCGCGCGGTGCTTGCGATGCCGTTCAGCATGCCGCCGAACACGAACTCGTGCAGCGGGTAGATCGTGTACCAATAAGCTAAGCCCGTCAGGCCAATCGGGTCGAACACCGCCGTTTGTCGAATGCGCGAACCGTTGTCCGTCGGCTCGACTTCAAATTCGAGCCACGCCCGGCCGGGAAGTTTCATCTCGGCGGACAGTCGCAACCGGCGATTCGGTTCCAGCGAATCAACTCGCCAGCAATCGACGGGATCGCCGACTCGCAGATCAACCGCATCGCGCCGACCGCGTCGCAAGCCGACTCCACCGACGAGCAAATCGAGCCAGCCTCGAAGTCGCCACAGCCAGTTGCCGTAGTACCAACCGGTTCGACCACCGATCCGTTGAATCGGAGCGAACGCGGCTTCGACCGGAACATCGACTTCAACTTCGCGCGAATCGACCAGTCGCGTTCCGAATCGGATTCCACCCCAGCGATTGGGACGACCTGAGGCACTGATTGCATCGGACCAGCGTGTGGCCGTGAGTTCATGATCTTCGTTGACGAGCGCTCGCGCGATGGCATCACGGACGCCGCGCGGGCGAATCGCGAACACGTCGTGCGCGTGTGAGTTCGTGACCACGGTCGGATTTCGCAGGCTCTCGACCAGCTTGCGGCCGATGCGAGCGTAAACGGGAGTCACCAGTCCGAGCCACAAGCTCGACAATCGTGGCGAAAGAAACGGCACCGAAATCATCCAGCGTTTCAGCCCGCGCTGTCGCGCGTACTCTTGCATGATGTCGCCGTAGGACACTTGATCGGGGCCGCCGATCTCGAAGATGTCGCTTGGCCCTGCGGGCAAATCAATCGCGGACAACAGGTAGCTCAACAGGTCTTCAATCGCGATCGGCTGCGCCGGCGTTGACACCCATTTCGGGCAAATCATCACCGGAAGTTTTTGCACTAACGTTCGGATCAGTTCAAACGACAAGCTGCCGGAGCCAATCACGATCGACGCGCGGAACTCGACAACTTGTGCGTCGGATTCGCGCAGGATCGCGCCAACCTCTTGGCGGCTGCGCAGATGTTTTGAGAGTTGCTGCTGCTCGTCACCTAGTCCGCCGAGATAGACGATGCGCCGTACTCCGCTTCGCTTCGCGGCTTCAGCAAAGTTGCGAGCGGCGATGCGATCTTCGTCATCGAAGTCCTTGCCCGCTCCCATTGAATGCACGAGATAAAACGCGGTTTCGATCTCTTTCAGAGCAGGCGCCAACGTCTCTGGCTGCAACACATCTCCAGTGACAACTTCCGTCTGCGGCCCCACTCGCGGCTGCAAGAACTCCGGCCGTCGAGCCAGGCAACGAACCTGATGCCCACGCTGTTC
>JAYTQJ010000141.1:0-11866 GCA_043746775.1 Schlesneria sp. | reverse complement strand
GTTTAACCGCGTGGGCAACGCGCGGGGCGTTGCCCACGCGGTTAAACGACACAAGAGGGCAATACCATGTCGGCAGACCACTAGTTTTGAAATGCTCTCTCAGGACCAACACCATGAAGATCGTCGAAATCGAAGTCATCCCGCTGACCGGAGCCACCGTGGATGGAGGCTGGCCGCAGGGGCATGAGCCTCAGGAAAACCTGCACACGCTCGTGCAGGTTCGCACCGATTCGGGGCTGTACGGCTGGGGAGGCTGCTTCACTTCGGGGACGCTTGTTGAGGGAGCCGTCGCACTGCTGTGGCCACTGCTGAAGGGGCAGTCGGGAGTCGAACCCGAACGGGTTTCCGAGACACTCCGCCAGGCGAGCTTCTGGCAGGGACGCGGCGGCGCGGTCGAGCACGCCATCAGCGGCATCGACATCGCGCTGTGGGACATCATGGGCAAGGCGTGCTGCCAGCCGGTGTCGCGTCTGCTCGGCGGCAACTACCGCGACCGGATCAAGCCGTATGGTTCGATCCTGTTCGACGAACCCGAACCGCTGAAGCGGATGCTCGAAAGCGTGGTGGCACGCGGGTTCAAGGCGATCAAAATGGGTTGGCGTCCGTTCGGCCGACGCGATCGCGCGTTCGATGAGCTGATCGTGCGTACGGCCCGAGAAACCGTGGGCGATGGCGTCGAGTTGATGGTCGATGCGGGCGGGAGCGAACAGTTCTGGCCTCACGGCACGAACTGGGCGCGCGAGACGGCCAAGATGCTGGCCGACTTCAACATCACGTGGTTCGAGGAACCGCTGCCGCCCGACGACATCGAGGGCTACATCGAGTTGACGCGCGTCTCGCCGGTGCCGATCGCCGGGTGCGAGGTCCTCACGCGGCGACAGAGTTTCATCCCGTGGATCGAACGCCGCGCGGTGGACATCCTCCAGCCCGACTGCACGAAAAACGGGGGCCTGTCCGAATCGAGACGCCTCGCGTGGCTGTGCTTCGACCACAACATCACGCTCGTCCCGCACGGCTGGAACACGGCGATGGGCCTCGCTGCCGACCTGCAATTCAGCGCGGCGATCCCCCGCGCGCGATACGTCGAATATCTGACGTCGTGCGCTTACATCGACGAGTTGACCACCGAGCCATTCACCATCGACGCCGATGGCAACCTGATGATCCCGACCCAACCGGGCCTCGGCGTGGACATCGACCCCGACAAACTCAAACGCTTCGCCGGGAAGCGGACGGTGTTCAAGTGAGACGATGGCAGGGCAATCGCCTTTTACAATTTCGGGTGCCACGGTCACGGAGCTTCGACGTGGCCGTATGGGAAGTGAAGGCTGTTTCTCATTCTCACGGCCACGTCGAAGCTCCGTGACCGTGGCACCCCATTCCGCAGCCCCAACACGGCGATGGCCCTGAGACGAAGAACCCGTCGTTGACCCTGCGGCATGCGACTCCCACAATGCCCCGCCATGCCGACTGATCGAATGAACTGAAGGAGGAAATCCATCATGAGTACCGCCACCGCTCCCCGGCTGATGACGCACGCCGAGTTCATCGCGCTTCCCGACGACGGGATGGAGCGCAATCTGATTCGAGGCGTCGTGCAGGAGAAACCGATGACCCTCCGCAACCGCTTTCACTCGAAGACTGAAGCCACGATTGCCCGATATCTCGGGAACTGGGTCATGGCATTGCCCGAACCGCGCGGCGATGTCTTGTCCGGCGAAGTGGGGGTCTATCTCAGTCGCGATCCCGATTCGACGGTCGGAATCGACGTGGCCTACGTCTCCGCCGAGACCGCCGCCGCACAGACCGACGACACGACGATGCTCGACGGCGTGCCGATCTTGGTCGCGGAAATCCTCTCGCCCAACGACACGGTCAAAGAGACCAACGACAAGATCAACGAGTACATCGCTGCCGGCGTAAAGCAGGTCTGGATCGTCGATCCCAATTTCCACTTCGTGCGCGTGCATCGTCCGGGACACGAACCCGCGTTCTACACGGTCGATGATGAACTGACTGCCGAACCCGACCTACCGGGTTTTCGGGTGATGGTGGCTCAGTTGTTTGAGTAGCAAGGGATGACTCACCCGTCCGAGTCTCACACCAACCCGAAGCGTGAGCGAGGACGCTCGTGAGATCACATCCTCGCTTACGCTTCGGGTTAGTGTCCCCCCCGATTTGTCCGCACATCCCAAAGGTTCTCCCCGATGCTCGCGAAGTCATTTGCCCGTTGCTGTTGTTTTGCGTTGCTCGTGGCCTCGCCGCTGTTCGCTGCGGATGACTACAAGCTTGGCCCCGATTCGCAGGTCCAAGCGGGCGTGCCACAGGGCAAGGTCACGCAGGGGAAGTGGGTCAGTGAGAAGGTCTTTCCCGGCACCGAGCGTGACTACTGGGTCTATGTTCCGGCGCAGTACGACGGGACAAAGCCCGCCTGCTTGATGGTCTTTCAGGACGGAGGCAACTATGCCAAGGTGGACGGACAATTTCGGGCACCGGTCGTGTTCGACAATCTGATCCACAAGAAAGAGATGCCCGTCACGATCGGCGTCTTCTTGAATCCCGGCAACATCCCCGCCGCGCAGCCCGATCAGAAGGGACGCAGCAATCGGAGCTTCGAGTACGACTCGCTGGGCGATCAGTACGCACGGTTCCTCATCGAAGAGGCGCTGCCCGGTTTGAGCGAGCGACATCAACTCAAGTTGACCGACGATCCGGAAGGTCGAAGTACGTGCGGCATCAGTTCGGGAGGCATCTGCGCTTTCACCGTCGCTTGGGAGCGGCCAGATCAGTTTCGCAAAGTCATCAGTCACATCGGCAGCTTCACCAACATTCGCGGCGGGCACGTTTATCCCGCGCTGATCCGTAAGACCGAGAAGAAGCCGTTGCGAGTCTTCCTGCAGGATGGTTCGACCGACCTCGACAACCTGCACGGCAACTGGCCTCTGGCCAATCAGCAGATGGCGTCGTCGTTGAAGTTCAAAGGCTACGACTACCAGTTCGAGTACGGCGATGGCGGCCATAACGGCAAGCATGGCGGCATGTTGTTGCCCGACTCGCTGCGTTGGCTGTGGAAGGACTACGCGAAGTAATCGGTGGTGTGGGGGTGCAGTCGCACATTGGTGGTAGCCCTGTCGCTCCGCGACAGGAAGCGAGAGCACACGAGTGGCGTTTGCCGTTCATTCGAGTTGGTTCGACCGATTGATGTCCACTGTGGATCTCGCCTCCTGTCGCGGAGCGACAGGGCTACCTTCTCAGAAATGCTTGTCCCGCCGTGTTTCGTTGGGGAACTACCCATTGACGATGGCGCCCGGCGGTGTACTCGATGGTGGGGCACTCTCGATCACCTGTTCGGAACGACTCACGATGCCGGCCGCCACTCTCAAACGCTCGCTGGTTTTCATTCGTTCGCTGAAGATGCGTCTCACCGCGTGGAGCACGTTGGTTGTGTTGATCGCCGTCGTCATCGCTCTCGTCTCAGTACGGGAGGCGCTGCGGTACTACTTGGTGGTCGAGACCGACACGACGCTCGATCATGAAGTCCGCGAGTTGCTGCTGGCGATCGAAGCCCATCATCCTGATCGCGATCTGATCGTGTCCGAAATGCGTCGCAAGGCGGAAGGTCATCGCGAACGGGGCTGGCACATTCGCTGGCTGGACGAAGATCGGCGGGAGACCATCTGGGCCAGTGACAATGCGCCGCCACAGCCGCTGCAAAAGCTCCTCAGTTCCAACGGAGGCCACAACGTTTGGGGATCGAATGAGTACCGCTCCATCGAACGTCAACTCAACCGTCCCGGTCTGCCGAAAGACTTCGTCCGCGTCGGCACGCCAATCAAGTTCATCAGCGAGGATGTCGATCGACTGACAAACATCCTCGCGCCGGTGGGACTCTTCATTTTTCTGTTGGCTCCGCTGGGAGGGCTGCTGTTGGCGACGCGCGCCATCGAGCCGTTGCAGCAGATCATTCGCACGACCGAACGGCTGCGGCCCAGCCATCTCAACGAGCGGCTTCAGGTGCGCGGCGTCGGGGACGAACTCGATCAGATGGCGACGAAGATCAACACGTTTCTCGATCAAATCGCCGACCACCTCGCCAAAAATCGTGACTTCGTGGCGAACGCCGCGCACGAACTGCGGTCTCCGCTGGCGGCCATTCAAAGTGCGGTCGAAGTGACGCTCGATAAGCCCCGCAGCGCAGTGGAGTACGAAGAAACGTTGTTCTTACTCCAAGATCAGTGCCGCCATCTCGGACAACTCGTCAACCAGCTCTTGCAACTCGCGCACAGCGAAGCGGGGGAGGCCGACCGACGCCACGAGCCGGTACCGCTACATGTGCTGATCGAAAAGACCGTCGAGATGTTTGCTCCGGTGGCCGAAGAACGGGGCGTGACATTGCTGGCCACCGATGTCGTTCCACTGACGATCAAAGCCGACGGAAGTCAATTGCGGCAACTGCTGACCAACCTCGTCGATAACGCGATCAAGTTCACTCCCGCCGACGGTACGGTCACGATGACCTCGAAGCGGGGTGACGCGACGAATACCGTGATTCTGACCGTGACCGATACCGGAATCGGCATCGCGCCGGAAGCGATCCCGCGCGTGTTCGACCGTTTCTACCAAGTCGACAAATCCCGCCAACGCAACGATGCTCGCGGCAACGGACTCGGGCTGAGCATCTGCCAGTCAATCGTGTTCGCCCACCGGGGAACGATCACCATCGACAGCCGCGTTGGCGTGGGAACGACGTTTACGGTGACGCTGCCGGTCGGCGAAACAAACGTTTAACCGCGTGGGCAACGCCCCGCGCGTCGGGCGACGAAACAGGTAGCCCTGTCGCTCCGCGACAGGAGGCGCGATCCCCAGAGGACATCAATCTGTCGAGTCACCTCGAATGAACGGCAAATGCCACTCGTGCGCTCTCGCTTCCTGGCGCGGAGCGACAGGGCTACCACCAATAGGCGACGGAACCCCCGAAACAGACTCAAACGTCGCCCGACGCGCGGGGCGTTGCCCACGCGGTTAAACTACGAACCCCATGATTCCCCCGACTGTCTCACTCGATCTCGCTGCACCTGCCACCGACTCGTCCTTAATGATCGGCGGGCGTCTGCTTCCGTCGCGTTACTGCCTCGCGCCGCTTGCGGGCTACACGCATCTGGCGTTTCGTCGCGCGTTGCGGGAACTCGGTGGACTCGGTCTCGCAACGACCGATCTCGTCCACGCGACGCAGCTCGTCTCGAACAACCGCCACTCGCTCGATCTGATCGAGACGCATCCGGACGACCGGCCACTCTCGGTCCAAATCTTCAGTGGGAATGAAGAGCATCTCGTGAAAGCAGCTTGCTGGCTGGAGGCTCGCGGTTACGAAGGGGTCGATCTCAACATGGGCTGCCCGATGGCGAAGGTAAACGGGCAGGGTGGCGGCGCGAGACTCTTGTGTGACACCGACGGCGCGAGTCGTCTGGTCGAACGAGTCGTTTCGTCCGTCAACATCCCGGTCACGGTGAAGATGCGGCTCGGGTGGGATCGCGACAGCATTGCCTCGCCGCTGCTGGCCCGTCGGTTTGAGAACTCGGGCGTCGCGGCGATCACGATTCACGGCCGCACGCGGGCGCAGGGCTTTCAGGGAACGGTCGATCTCGAAGGCATCGCGGCGACGGTCGCAGCCGTCGATCACATTCCAGTCATTGGTAACGGCGACGTGCGCACCGTCGAGGACGCACTCCACATGCGACGGTTCACCGGCTGTGCCGCCGTGGCGATGGGTCGCGGCGCAATGCTCGACCCGTGGCTGTTTCGGAAACTGAGCGACATCAACGCCGGTCGCGATCCGCGCGATCCGACACCCGACGAGCAGGTCGATTTCCTCGCGCGGCACTTCCACCTGATGACCGAGCAGCACGCCGAACGAAGCTGCCGGTTGTTCCGCAAGTTCGCCGCGTGGTACGGCGCGAAGCTCGGCATCCCTGAAGACCTCGAACAACGCTTGCGTCTGTTCGAGAGTCTCTCCGAGTTCGACGCCATCATCGCCGAGATTCGCTCGCGCCACGGAGAACGCCGCACGTCGGTCGCCACCGCGCTCATCAAGGTTCCCAACGGGCCGGTCGAACGGTGGTGAGTGCGATCTTGAAGTCCGGCTTTTCCGAAAGCCGGACTTCCCTGCGAGGCACATGCTCACAAATGGAAGTCCGGCTAACAAAGCTCAGGATCTGTGGATTTACAAATTCCGAGAGTTGGGATTGCTTGAGCCGCGGAGCGGCACCCGAGTAAAGCCTGGGGCGGACACTTCGTCCGCCCCAGGACACGAGATCACCTCACCAATCCAGCCCCGGAGGGGCGTCCCCTTTCGAGCCTGTCTCCTGACGGTCTCGACACGCACGGATCGGATTGAGGTCGCCCCTCCGGGGCTAAAACCATTTGTGATTCCCCTCTGTCTTGGGGCGGGCGAAGGCCCCGCCCCAAGCTTTACTCGGCCGCCGCTCTGCGGCTCAACACTTCGGTGACACAATCACTCGGACGTGCGTAAATGCACAGACCTCAAGCCGGACTTCAGCCGTCGAGGCCCCGGCCTCAGGAAAGGACTCGCTTGAGAAACCCGCGCGGTCACGGCACTCTCTCTCGCCCGAGCCGACTCGCCCCGACATACCCCCCTGATCGAGATCATCAAACCGAGGCCCTCATGCAAAAGTTCTCCCAACTCATCGCTGCCGCGTTGATCGCGATGGCAACTTGCTCACAGACTCGCGCGGCCGAATGGCGGCAGTTTCGCGGCCCCGACGGACAGGGGCACGCCGACGCCAAGAACCTGCCCGCCACATGGAGCGAGACCGAGAACGTGCGTTGGAAGACCGAGATTCCGGGGCGAGGCTGGTCGTCGCCGGTCTTCGCCGACAAGACCATTTGGATGACGACCGCCATCGAGCAACCGCTGACGGGCGACGAGTTGGAGAAGGCCAAGGCCAAACTCGCGGGCAACCCGATGGCCAAGCAATTGAGTCTCGTCGGTGCAGTGACGTTCCGCGCGATCAGTCTCGATGCGGCCACGGGCAAAGTGCTCAGCAACGTCGAACTGCTTCAAGCCAAGAGTCCGCCACCGGTCCATTCGCTCAACAGTTACGCCTCACCGACGCCGATCCTCGACGGCAATCTGCTGCTGTGTCACTTCGGTGAACTCGGCACCGCGTGCCTCGACACCTACACGGGAAAAGTCAAATGGACGGCCAAGCTCCCGTCAGATCATGGAGTGGGAGCGGGCAGCTCGCCGGTTGTCTCCGGCGACTTGTTCATCGTGCCGTGTGATGGAACCGACCAGCAGTACGTTGTCGGCCTGAACAAACTCACCGGGAAAGAAGTCTGGAAAACGAAGCGGCCCGCCATGAAGGGCTTCGTCGGCGACTTTCACAAGGCCTTCGCATCCCCCTTGCTGGTCAATGCGGCTGGCCGCGACCAAGTCATCGTGCCGGGCGCACAATGGGTCGTTGCTTACGATCCGAAAACGGGCGATGAGATTTGGAAGGTCCGCCACGGCGAAGGTTTTTCAAATGTCCCGTGCCCGGTGATCGCGGGCGATCTGGTCTGCATCTGCACCGGCTTCATGCAGCCGCATCTCGTCGCGATCAAGCTCGGCGGCGAAGGCGATGTCACCGACAGTCACATCGCGTGGCGCATCTCGAAGCAAGTCCCGGCGATGCCGTCGCCCGTCGTGGTCGGCGATCAGATTTACTACGTCACCGATCAGGGAGTCGCCTCCAGCGCTGACACGAAGACGGGCGAAGTCGTCTGGAGCAAACGGATCGCAGGCAACTACTCGGCATCGCCGCTGTTCGCCGACGGGAAGATTTACTTCGGCAACCAAGAGGGCAAGACGACCGTGATCCGCCCCGGCAAGGAATACGACGAAGTCGCCGTGAACACGCTCGACGGCCGCCACATGGCGTCTCCCGCCGTCTTCGATGAATCGCTGCTGCTCAGGACGAACACGCACCTCTATCGTATCGGCAAGTAGCAACCCGGCGTGACCCGCGTCATTTAACCGCGTGTTGAAAAACGTAACTTGGACGCCCTCGTCCGAGTCTTTTCGAGTTGGAAGCGGACGGACGAGGGCGTCCATCCTACGATCTTCAACACGCGGTTAAGGAACGGGGACGCGGTACACAGCACCCAAGGAACATCCCAGCGTGGTCTATCTGAATCGCATCTACACCAAGAGTGGCGACACGGGCGAAACATCGCTCGGTGATGGGCGTCGCGTGCCGAAGACCGATCTGCGGGTGCGTGCCTTCGGTGGCGTGGACGAGCTGAACGCCGTGCTTGGTCTGACGCTCACTGCCGCGCCGAGTGGTGACTTGTCGAAGCAGCTCGCGCACATTCAGAACGACCTGTTCGATGTCGGTGCCGACCTCTGCGTTCCGGAGTCCGACGAGCCGCCAGCGTACACGCCGCTGCGCGTCACAGCGGCTCAAGTCGAGCAGCTCGAACATTGGATCGACGCTGCCAACGAGCGGCTGCAACCTCTGACCAGCTTCATTCTTCCCGGCGGGTCGGTCCTCGCCGCGCAGCTGCATCATGCCCGCACCGTCTGCCGCCGCGTTGAGATCGGCGTACTGGACCTCGTCGCGCTGGAACGAGTCAATCCGCAAGTCGTGATCTATCTCAACCGACTCTCCGACCTCCTCTTCGTCCTCGCCCGAGCCGCCAACAATGATGGTCGTGACGACGTGCTCTGGATCCCTGGCGCGAACCGGTGAGGTAGTGTCGGCGCGGCTTGAAATTCACCCCGCCGGGCCTGTCCCGATGGAATCTACACAACGCGCAACGGCCAGCAAAAGTAGCCGTCATCGCTCCGCGTGACGAGCCTTGCGAGTTCGGTCGCCCCGACTCAGACGCTTGCTCTCAGAAGGCTCATCACGCGGAGCGATGATGGCTACTTTGTGGAGATACGAATGAGGGCAAGCCCGGTGGGGGTTGGTTCAACGGGGGGCCGCCGCTGCCTTCTTCACGTCGATCGACCGCCAGCAGTACCACGAGGCGACCGTGCGATACGGTTCCCATGGCGCGGCGATCTCGTGGCTGAGGTGTTTGTCCGGGAGGTCGCTCAACCCGTACAGATCGCGGATCGCGGACCTCACGCCCAAGTCGTCGTGCGGGAAGACATCGAGCCGCCCGAGCGAGAACATCAGAAACATCTGCGCGGTCCAGCGACCGATCCCCTTGACTTGGATCAAGTGTTCGATCGCCTCATCATCCGACAAGCGGCCGATCCGATCGAGACGCAGGCGTCCATCGAGCATTCGTTCCGTCAGGTCCTGCAAGTAAGTGACCTTCTGCCCCGAGAGACCGACCGCACGCAGTTGTTCAACCGAGCGACCCGCCAACGCGTCCGGTGTCACCTTCCTCGACCCGGCCGCACTCAGGCCGAGCGATTCCTCCAGCTTCCGTTGAATCGACTGTGCTGCCTTCGTCGAAATCTGTTGCGACACGATCGAACGCACCAGCATTCCGAACCGGTTGCGATTCACCTTCAACGTGAACGGCCCCGCTTGAGCGATCAGGCCTCTCATCACGGGATCGACTTCATGCAAGTGACGAAGCGCAGCAGAAACTTGCTCGGCGGTGAACGGCATCGGAACTCGAACCTCATCAGGGTGACAACAAACACAGGCGGGTTCGAGACACTAACCCGCCGCGTGAGCGAGGGCGAATCAGCACACAGTACGGCCAATGCCGATTCAAAGCTGGGCAAGATGTAGGGTGGGACCAGCGGCGCTTCGTCGCACCGGCCCACCAGGATTCCCAGCGATGGCACGAAATGGGTCTCTACACAAAGTAGCCATCATCGCTCCGCGTGATGAGCCTTTTGAGAACAAGCGTCTGAGTCAGTCCAGCCAAACTCACAAGGCTCGTCGCGCGGAGCGATGACGGCTACTTTTGCCAGCCTTCGCGAGTTGCGTCGAGGCCAATGATGGCACGATGGTGGGCCGGCGCTCGAAGCGAGCTGGTCCCACCCTACGTTGAAAAGACGATGGCCCTGTCACTCGGTGTTCACGCTTCCTGTCGCGGAGCGACAGGGCGACCACCCAGCTTGTCCTTCCGGCATTCTTCCGCGAGGGCTACATTCTTGGCCGTGTTGGCCCGCACCTCAGAGTGCCCGTGATGGAGCAGGAGTTCGGAACATGATCGGTCAGCCCGTGCGTCGCGTGGTGTTGCTGGTTCTCGCGATGAGTTTGCTCGCGAACGGAGTCGCGTTCGCTCAGAAGGCCGACGCCTTCAAAGAGGCTCGCGAGAAGATGGTCTCCGAGTACATCGTGCGCGAGGGGATCACGAACCCGCGCGTGCTGGCTTCGATGCGACAGGTGCCTCGACACGAGTTTGTGGATCGGGCGCAGCGGCCGCTCGCGTACAACGACAGTTCGCTGCCCATTGGCTACAAGCAAACGATCTCGCCGCCGTTCGTCGTCGCGTACATGACCGAGACGCTCGATCCCAAGCCCGAAGATCGCGTGCTGGAGATCGGGACCGGCAGTGGCTTCCAAGCGGCGGTGCTGTCGAACCTCGTCAAAGAGGTCTACTCGATCGAGATCGTCGAACCGCTCGGCAAGCAGGCGGCCGAGCGATTGAAGCGACTCAAGTATGACAACGTCACCACAAAGGTCGGCGACGGGTACCTCGGCTGGGATGAACACGCACCGTTCGACAAAATCATCGTCACCTGCTCGCCCGAAAAGGTGCCGCAACCGCTGGTCGATCAACTCAAGGACGGCGGCAAGCTGCTCGTCCCGCTCGGCGAGCGCTATCAGCAGGTCTTTCATCTGTACGAGAAGAAAGATGGCAAGCTGGTCTCAACAAAACTCATCTCCACGCTGTTCGTCCCGATGACCGGCAAGTCCGAAGACCAGCGGCTAGTGAAGCCCGACCCGCTCCATCCCAAAGTCTTGAACGGCAGTTTTGAAGAGGACACCGACAACGATGGCTATGCCGATCACTGGCACCATCTGCGACTTGTCACGCTACTGAGCGAGGGAGCCGCGGAAGGGAAACGCTGCGTGTTGTTCGAGAGTTCCGATCGCGAACGGCTCGCTCAGGGCTTGCAGGCAACCGCCATCGACGGCACGAAGATCGGCTCGCTGCAACTGAAGGTGCGGTACAAGATCGAGGGAACGAAATCTGGCGTCGAAAGCCACGAGCAGCCCGCGCTGGTCGTCCATTTTTACGACGATAACCGACGCCTGTTCGAGAGCATCACTGTCGGCCCGTGGATCGGCACAACCGACGACTGGCGCTCCGTCAGCAAGACCATCACCGTCCCTCCCAAGTCGCGCGAGATGATCATCCGCATCGGCCTGAACGGGGGCACCGGCAAGCTGTGGCTGGACGATGTGCAACTCACGCCCAAGCTGCGGTGAGACACCCGCGCTGCGATGCGCCAAGCAACGATCAGCACACCAACCCGAAGCGTGAGTTTTGAAGTTGCGCCTTTGGAGATTTCAGCCCCAACGGGCAACGCCGTTAAGGATTTTTGTAGCAGAAGTCGTGAGACTTCTGGCGACACGACGGCTCGCCAGAAATCTTACGACTTCTGCTACGTTCGATTGGCCCTGTTTTGTAGCTCCTAAATTCTTAACGGCGTTGCCCAACGGGGCGGTGCTATGTCAGCCCAGGGCAACGCCCTGGGTTCGCGGTTGACCATGATTTTCTAGCCCTGAAGGGGCGGCACTATTCCTGCGAGCAACATAGGGCCGCCCCTTCAGGGCTTGAGATTCTGTAACGACCGGAACCCAGGGCGACGCTCCCGTTGGTCGCTTGCCCTGGGCTGACTTAGGGCTGCCCCGTTGGGGCGGAAATCCAAAACAGCGCAACTTCAAAA
>JAYTQJ010000140.1:0-2306 GCA_043746775.1 Schlesneria sp. | reverse complement strand
AAACGAGACGCTCCGCATCCGACAACCGAACCACAGACTTCTTGTTCATGAGAACCTCCTTGTGAGGCGGAGACTCCCTGATTTCTAACAACTCAATCAACCCGAAAATTTAGACCTGACAGGGCACTAGTGAGTTGGGTGCCGAGAGGCCCCGGACTCTTGGCCATCACTCCGTGACTCATGGCACACGGTCCACCTCAACACGATTTTGAGAATTCTTCCAGAATCGCGCCAAGATTCCGACGTGACCGGCGAATGACAGGGAAAGCACCCGACTGAACCGCGTTTCGTGCGTGTCACGCATGAGGGGAGCCGGGTCTCGGAAGGGCATTTGTCTTTCTGTCACTCTGTCGAGAAGGTCGCAGCCATGTTGAAGAAATTGTTGGTGGGAGCGGGGATCGCCGCTGGTCTGGGAGCATTTGTCTTCGGGCGTGAAGCCACAAGCTACCTCCGCACGGGATGCCGCAATGTGCAGAGTGCCGTGAAGGCCGAGTTGCCCGTTGAGTTCGAGATCGAACGGGCAAGAACGCTTGTCGATCAGCTCGTTCCCGATATCCGCCAGTGCATGCACGTCATCGCCGAACAGCAGGTGGACCTCGAACACATGACGGCGGCACTCACGCGCAAAGAGTCGGAACTCGGCAAGCAAAAAGACGCGATCCTCGCACTGCGCGGCGATCTCGGTTCAGGGAAAAGCACGTTCACTTACGCGAGTCACAAGTACACGACGAACGATGTGAAGCGAGATCTCGCCACGCGGTTTGATCGGTTCAAGGCGGCCGAAGAAATACTGACGGCGGATCGCCAGATTCTCACCGCCCGCGAACAGACGCTCGTCGCCAACCGCGACAAGTTGGATGGACTGATGCAGGCGAAGAAGGAACTCGAAGTGAAGCTCGAACAGCTTCAAGCTCGGATGCACACGGTTCGCGCGGCGGAAGCGGTCAGTCATTTGGCGATTGATGACTCGAACCTCAGTCACGCTCGCAAGCTGATCGGTGATCTCAACAAGCAGCTCGACGTGAAGCAGCGCGTGCTGGAGACCGAAGCCAAGTTTGTCGGCATGATCCCCGTCGAGCAGGCCGAGCCAACCGCTCCCGCCAACCTCGCCGAACAGATCGACGCCTACTTCAACGCCGACAAGCCCGCCGATGCGGCTGAAGTGGCGACTCGGTGACGGTTGTAGGATGGGCACTCTTGCCCGTCCTGCGTTGTGTTGGAGGGCGGACGGGCAAGAGTGCCCATCCTACAACCGCACCGCGAGCAATCCCTCCGTCGCTCGCGGTGACGGACTGTGCCATGATCTGAATCGAAGTCGTCCCGTTCGGACGGCGACTCGATTTTGATCACGGCTCGATTTGAGAAAGGCTCCCATGCCAAGTTCGCTCACCACCGAAAACGTCACGACGGCGTTTGAACTTCCCGGCCAGACGATCATCAGAAACTGTGGTGTCGTGCGTGGGATTGTCGTGCGTTCCAACAGCGTCGTCGGAAGCTTTGTCGCGGGGCTACAGACGATCATGGGTGGCAACATCTCGGTCTTCACCTCGTTGTGTGAACAGGCTCGTTCCGATGCCTTCGATCAGATGCTCGACCACGCGGCGGAGCGCGGTGCGAACGCGATCATCGGGATGAGGTACGACGCCAACGAGATCGCGGACGGAGTGACCGAAGTGCTGGCGTATGGCACGGCGGTGTGGGTCGAGCCGATGCGTTAGTTGGGCAGGTCCTCTCGCAGGAGGCATGTCGAAGCGGCAGCATTGCGAGAAGCAGGCACAATGCTGGAGCGAATAGCCAATCAGGGCGATGACCTATCCAAACCCTTTTGTTCATTCTGCGAGCGGAAACCTAGCCGTGTTAGAACTACTAAAAAATGCCAACCCAGTGTTCTTCGTCTTTGGGTGGCTCACCATCACGACCGTGGCATCAAGCGTCGCCTACTATTGGCACAAGGTCCGGAAGGCGGAACTGGAAGCCTCGCTCAAGCAAGAAATGATTCAGCGGGGGATGTCCGCCGACGAGATCGTGCGGGTCATTCAAGCTTCATCGAGAAGCGGGGCGAAAGCGAATCGTTCCAACACAGCAACAGAGAAAGAGACGGCTGATTACTGATTGGACCTGCAATGAAAGTTGAGCAGGTGAGCCGGGCGGCGTCAGCCCAATGGCACTTACATTACGTTGCAAGTAGCAGGCACATTCCATGTGCCGTCCGCAAAATGCAGGTCGCGGCACATGGAATGTGCCTACTACTTTCTAAAGTAAGTGCCATTGGGCGTCAGCCCCCTGGACTATTGCTGCAAAGGGTC
>JAYTQJ010000139.1:0-11899 GCA_043746775.1 Schlesneria sp. | reverse complement strand
CGAGGATGCCAGCAAATCATCGGGCATCCTCGCTCACGCTTCGGGTTGGTGTGCCTTGGCCGCGTGGGTTGATCCCCATGAAGCTCGATTTCTTTCTTCCAAGTGACCTTGCCCCATGATCGTGACCATCGACGGACCTGCTGGGACAGGGAAAAGCACTGTGGCGAAGACGCTCGCCAGCCGGTTGGGATTCGAGTTTCTCAACACGGGTGCGATGTATCGCGCCGTCGCGTATGCGTGTCTTCAGCATGAGATTGATCTCGCGGATGTCGATGCTGTCGGTCAGGTGGCACCGAAGTTGGAGATCGCCTTTACGAAGAGTCGGCTCATTTTGGATGGGCACGACGTGACGGAGGCGATTCACGGTCAAGAGGTCACGCTGGGAGCATCGGTTGTCGCCGCGAATCCACTCGTGCGCGGGTGCCTCGTCGCGCTGCAGCAAGCGGCCGCGCGCGGGACGAATCTCGTCACGGAAGGCCGCGATCAGGGGACCGTGGTTTTCCCCGAGGCCGAGTGCAAGTTCTTTCTCACCGCGTCGCCTGTTGAGCGTGCGAAGCGGCGTCAACGGGAGTTGCAGGCGAAAGGCGAGGTCCTGCCGCTCGAAGACCTGCTCTCTCAGCAAGCCCTGCGCGACGAACGGGACCAGACGCGAGCCTGTTCACCACTGCAACCGGCCGAGGACGCGATCCTCATCGACACGACCTCGATGAGCTTGGAAGAAGTCGCCGGTTACTTGGAATCGCTCGTGCATCAACGGCTGGCGTGATGCCCGCAAGCCCGTAGCTCAGGCGGCTCGCCTGAGAGGCATCGCCCGCGTTGACGAATCTCAGGCGAGCCGCCTGAGCTACGAAATGCGCGCGAGCCAACAAAAAATTGGCCCTTGGTGGCCTGAGTCGTTGCTTGACGCCCGAACGCGGATCGCGAACATGTCGGCTCGACTTTGACCCTGCGAAGGCTTTCCGAAGGAACACCGGATGTCACGGACGGATGATTTGTACTTGGAGTTGGCTCGGTTACTGCGCGAGGCCGCGCTGCTCGGTTCTTGCAGCAACGTGCTCGGCTGGGACGAACAGACGTTCATGCCCGAGGGGGGGGCGCAGTTTCGTTCGGAACAGTTGGGACTGATTGCCGGACTGACGCACGAACGAGCCACGTCACCGCGCATCGGTGAATTGCTGAATGAACTCGAAGCGGCCGGAGACCTCGGCGATCCGGATGGCGATCGCGCGGTGAACGTCCGTGAGGCGCGACGCGCCTTCAATCGATCCACCAAACTTCCACGGCGACTCGTCGAAGAGCTCTCGCGCACGACGACGCTGGCCCAGCAGGCGTGGGTCAAGGCGCGGGGGGACTCCGAGTTCTCCGTCTTCCTGCCATGGCTCGAAAAAATGATCGGGCTGAAGCGGGAAGAGGCGCAGTGCATTGGTTTCGGCAGTGGCGTCGCGTACGACGCGCTGCTCGACGACTACGAACCGGGGGCGACGACGGCCGACATTGCGAAAGTCTTCGCGCCGCTGCGCGATGAATTGGTGAAGTTGGTCTCGGCGATCCATCATTCGTCGAAGCGACCCAACATCGACATCCTCACGCGGCACTACCCGAAGACGCCGCAGATGGTCCTGTCCGAAGGAGCATCGCGGTCGATCGGATTCGACTTCGAGCGAGGCCGGATCGATGCGTCTGCTCATCCGTTTTGCAGCGGCTTCGGACCGGGAGACTGCCGCCTGACAACGCGCTACAACGATCATCACTTCCCCTCGGCGTTCTTCGGCGTGCTGCACGAATCGGGGCACGGCATCTATGACCAAGGGTTGCCGACCGAGAGCTTCGGGCTTGGCATCGGGCAAGCCGTGTCGCTCGGGATTCACGAATCGCAGTCGCGGATGTGGGAGAACTTTGTCGGTCGGAGTCAGTCGTTCTGGAAGTACATGTACCCCACGGCTCAAGTCGCGTTCCCGCAGGCTCTGGGACAAGTCAGCTTCGACGACTTCCACTTCGCGATCAACGATGTCCGACCGTCATTCATTCGCGTTGAGGCCGACGAAGTCACGTACAACTTGCACATCATGCTGCGGTTTGAGTTGGAACAACTCTTGGTGTCAGGCGAGTTGAAGCCCGCCGATGTGCCCGGCGTCTGGAACGAAAAGTTCTCGCAATACTTCGGTTTGAATGTGCCGAACGACTCGCAAGGCTGTTTGCAGGACATTCACTGGAGCGGCGGATTGCTCGGCTACTTCCCGACGTACGCTCTCGGGAACATGTACGCCGCGCAGTTCTTCAACGCCGCCCGACGAGACCTCGGTGATCTCGATGAGCAGTTCGCGAAGGGCCAGTTCAAGCCGCTCAAGGCGTGGCTCAACGAGAAGATTCACTGCCACGGCAAACGCTACCCGGCACGACGTTTGGTCGAGGTCGTCACAGGCGAATCGTTGTCGCACGTCCCGCTGGTCGAACACTTGAACCGCAAGTTCGGCACGCTGTACGGGCTGAACTGACTGCTGTCCGAGTGACCGAGCGGCACTTCGACTGGATTCTGCCACGCTTCATCCGTGCCTCGGATTTGCCATCCGAGTTGGAAAGCGTGGTGTCGGTTAGTTGTGGTGAATGAGGCCCGTTTTGAGTTGGTCTTTAAAGTAGCCGTCATCGCTCCGCGTGATCAGCCTTTCGCCAAGGGACGCCTGATCTCACAAGGCTCATCACGCGGAGCGATGATGGCTACTTTGGTCGGAGGCGATGCCTCGACGTTGCTCACGCGGCGGGTTGGTGTTTGTGAGTTGTCGCTTCAAACGACCACGCCCGTTTGCGACGACAGCAATGCCAGCAGCAAGTTGTCGTGCGGGTAAGGGTGTCCGCAATGTTGCGTGAACGCTTCGCCGTATTCGACGCCGATCGCTTGGCCACGTAAGGCGGACCAGCGGCGGCAGCCGTCGAGGTACTCATCGAGACCGTGTTGACGCCGCAGCCAGTCGCGCTGACTGGCGTGGCAAGCGAGCATCTCCAGCTTCCGCTCGAAGGTTGATGAGATGTCCAAAATGAAGTCGGTCGGTTGAGCGCGTCCGTACCAGTCGATCCCCTCGATGGCATCGACGTAATAGAGGTGCGGAATCTTCTGCGTGGCGGGAGCGGGGTCCCACTGAAGCGTCGCGTAGTTGGGACAGCTCGCGTTGAAGCAGGCATCGCGGACGAGGCGGCTGGTCACCTCGTGATCGCTCATGTAATCGACGGGTGGTGCGGTGAGGACGATGTCCGGTCGAGTCCGCCGGATGACCTCGGTCACACGGCGACGGCTGTCGTTGTCGTGGACGATGCTCAGATCGCGGAACTCGATGCAGGTGTAGTCGGCTCCGATCAGATCGGCCGCGTGTTGGGCTTCGGCACGTCGAACGGCTGCGATCTCATCGCAGGACAACTCCGCACTGCCGCAATCGCCGGGAGTCATCGTCGCCATCGAGATCGCGCAACCGAGCTGCTTCAACCGCAGCAATGTTCCCGCGCACTGAATCTCGATGTCGTCGGGGTGAGCATGAATCGCGAGGACTCTGGTCTGGCTCGCGGACACGGAAGAAGTTGTTTCGGACATGGATGCCTCACGGTTTGAAACGTAGAGTAAGCGTCTCGCTTGCCCCTATTTCAATTGCAATCACCGGCAAGCGAGACGCTTACCCTACGTTTTCAACAGGCTGCTAATCGTCGGCGAGTTCGGTGTGAATGTGTTGGGCACCGTCGAAGACAATACAGCTCTCGCATTGCGAGATGAGCCGAGTCACTTCGCGGTCGTTTTGCAGCGGAGTCATGGACAGGTCTTCGACGAATTCGGAATCGAGTCGGCTGAGCAGATACACGGACGCCCAGTCGGTGGCGCGAGCGATTTGCGATGCAGCCAACAAATCGGGAGGTGCAGCCTTACGCAGCGGTTTGAGAGCCTCGCGCGGGGAGCGGTAGGAACGCAGGATGTCGATCCCCGGCGTGGAGGGTGCCCCCGGCCCGGTTGGCAGCGCCAAGTCACTGAGGACCACGATGCGGCCGCCGCCTTCGACCAAGCTGCGCGCGGCATCAAGGGCCGCACCGAGTTCCTCCCAACCAATCGGTTCGCCCGACGTGGACGGGATCGACAGCAGAACGGTCTCACCCCGTTCGTCACCGCGCAGTCTCCAGTGATCGTCGAGTACGGAGGTTCCGCGCGTGGTGATGGCTTCGGGTTGTCCCGCCAGAATTTGAGCCGCTCCGCCACGCCGTCCTGCCGGCAGCACCTGCATTGCGAACTGAACGCCGAGCAACCACGGCAGCTCGGTGATGAGTTGCCTCAGCGGGCGATCATCATCCGGTCCCAACTCACTGTGCCCTTGTCCGAGTGACTTGGTGAAGGCCTCCGTGTTGGAGAGGCCGGGGTAGAACATGCCCATCACATGGCGTCGGCCCTGCAAGGTGTCGTAGCCGAGTCGCGAGATCGGGATCAGAAAATCGGCCTCGACAACTTCGCGGGCCAGATAGATTCGCTCGCCCCCCGCGCTCGACGCGAGATAGCTGACGCCGTCTTTCACCGTGGGATCGTGAACCTTCCAGACCACTTCGTTGCGGATTGCTTCGGGGAGCAGTCGTCGCGGATCGGAGGGACGTACCCCCGTGAGTGACGCGGGCTGAAGGATGAGCAGATTCTCGGGCAGAATGTCGCCTGCAATCATCATCGCACACAACTCGGCGATGATCTCGGCGGACGACGGAACGTCACGGTCCAAGGCCAGGACAACACGATCACCCGGCACAACGGCTTGCTTCACGGGGGGGAAGTCGAGGGGTGAAGAGAGGCTCGCGCGAATCGCGGCGGGGGTGTCCGTCAGTGGTATCGGCCCGGCATGATGTACCAGCAGTCGATCACCCTCAATTTCGCCCTCCCAACAACCGTCCACGCCATATTCGAGTGAGATCGCCGTCATCAATGCTTCCTGTTCATAGCTCGCGCGGCCGGAAATAGTTCGTTTCGCCGCGCGAGGTATAGCGACTTCATCCCTCACTCGCCAACGCTGTGCGTAGGCAAGCGCAGCATCGACGATTACAGTGGTCTCCGCCTTAGCAGCCTGTTGAAGAACGTAACTTGGACGCCCTCGTCCGAGT
The DNA here is from genome assembly GCA_043746775.1 of Schlesneria sp. Lineage (GTDB taxonomy): Bacteria > Planctomycetota > Planctomycetia > Planctomycetales > Planctomycetaceae > Schlesneria. The sequence continues at coordinate 6,787 of JAYTQJ010000139.1, read as the reverse complement.
GATTTCAAGTTGAAAACGGACGGACGAGGGCGTCCATCCTACGTTTTTCAACGGGCAGCTAGCCACGGATGCGTTTTCACGATGACAATGCCGTCCGTTTTCGGTTCCTTTCCCCGCGCCAGATCAAAGTCGATCCATGCACGATGAAGACGACGAGTTGATGCTGCGGTTGCAAGGAGGCGACCGGCACGCCTTCGCGGAACTGGTTCAACGCCATCAGTCGCCGCTGATCGGGTTCTTTTACCGGCATCTCCGCGACTGGCAGTTGGGCGAAGACCTGTCTCAAGAGACGTTGCTCCGCATCCACAACACCGCGTGGGACTATCTGCCACGCGGGTTGTTCAAAGCGTGGATGTACCGGATCGCCCGCAATTTGCTGATCGATACGACTCGCAAACGATCGCACGATGCGTTGGTGCGGTCGGTACGCCGCACACCGGGACGAGACGGTGAGGAGGGCGAAGACATCGTGGCGCTGTTGCCGGGCGACTTCTTGCAGCCTGGCGAGCAGGCCGATGAAAAGGAGTTGGCTCAGATCGTCGATAGCCTGTTGCCGCAGATTCCCGAAGACCAACGGCTTGCCTTCATCCTCTATTCATTCGCCGGATTGAGTTTGCCCGAGATCGCCGAGGCCACGGAGTCGAACTTGCCGACCACCAAAAGCCGCCTGCGACTGGCTCGTGAAAAGCTGCGAGAGAAGCTCGCGGCCAAAGGAATCCTTGACCCAAACATCGCGGGCTGACGGCCGCGATGACACTAGCTCGAAGCGTGAGCGAGGAGCCAGGGATCAGGGATCAGATCGGATTCGCTGGAGATTGCTGCTTAGAGCAGTTTCAGAGTTGGATTGCAGTATTGTGAGCCGTTGGCGCTAGCCTCGGGTGCAAGAAACCCGAGGCTAGCGCCAACGGCTCACTGAAGACCGACTACGAAATTGCACTAGTCACGAACACAACCACGCTTGCTCGTCCTTGCTTACGCTTCGGGTTGGTATTTACCAACGCTCGCTTTACCACAGTTCAATCACTTCGAAGGAGACTCCCCATGAGTTACTTCAGCCGACTGACCGACATCGTGACCTGCAACCTGTCGCAATTGCTACAAGAGACCGACGACCCGCGTGCCGCGATCGCTGACATCGTGCGCGAGATGCAGGAAGGGCTGGCCGGTGCCCAACGCAGCGTCAACACGGCCGCCAATTCCGAATCGCGACTGCTCGGCGAAATCGAAGAACATCGTGCGGCGGCAACCTCGTGGACCGAGAAGGCTCGCGGACATCTTGTCTCGAAATCCGAGTCGGCCGCGCGCGAGTGCCTGTTGCGAAAGCGTGAGGTCGAAGACCTGATCGCTGGGCTGGAGCAACAGCACAAAGCGGCCGTCGCGACGAAAGAACATCTCGCCACGATGCAGCGCGCGTTGGAAGCGCGTCTCGCGGAAGCCCTTCGCAAGCAGGTTAGCTTCAGTACCGCACTTGAAGAGGCGGGAGAGGCCGCTAGCTCCAACACAGCATTGCATCCTGCGAACGTCGCTCCAGACGACCGCCAGGATCAGATTGATGCCGAGCTGGAAGCACTCAAACGCGAAATGGGTTCCTAACCGCCTATTGGAAGGACGTAGGATGGACGCCCTCGTCCGTCCGTTTTCAACTCGAAATCGCTCGGACGAGAGCGTCCAAGTTACGTTCTTCAACAGACCGCTAGCCCGCGCGGCGGCCTTCGGCCGAGTCGCCCGCTTGAGTGGCATGGCGGGCGGGGAGGAAGACCGGTTCCACGTCGCGCTTCTGGAACATTTGCGCGTAGTGCAGATGACTGGTGAAGACGAGCAACTGCTGGCCTTCCTTCGTGAAGTCCATGAGTGTCGTGACGGCCGCTTCCGAACGATGCTCGTCAAAGTTGACGGTCACATCGTCGAGGACCATCGGCAGTTCGATACCGTTGTTGGAGAACGCCTTCACCATCGCGAGTCGGATGGCGAGGAACATCTGCTCGCGCGTGCCGCCGCTCAAGCGTTCGGCCGGTCGTGATTCGCCCGCGTCGTCATCGACATAAAGGTGCTTGCGACCGAGCGGCGTCCAGAGGTGGTGGTACTTGCCGAGTGTCAGCTTGCGGAGGAACGGGATCGCGGCGGCGAGCATCTCGGGCTGGTTGGCCTGCTCGAATTGAGTGGCCACGTCTTGCACGGCGTCACTGGCGAGCGAGGCCGCAAACCACGACTGCCATGCGCCGCGCAGTTCGCCTTCGACCTGAGACAATTCGCGCCGCACTCGCGAGCCGCGTCGGTCGGCTTCGAGCGACTTCAATTCCTGCTTGATCGTGCCGAGCTGCTCGAAACCCTGTTGCAACGTGAGTTCGATCTCTTCGAGTTCTCGCGCGTACTGGCGAGCCATCCCCGGTACATCCTTCGGGTTGAAGCGGAGCAGTTCGTCTTCGACCAGCGCCACCTCCGGCTCCGATTTGACGAGATGCTCCAACTCGCGCATCGACTGCTCCATCAGGATTTCGACCTGACGGCGGCGTTCCATCAACTGGAGACGCTGGTCGAGTTGCGAGCGGTGTGACACGCCAGCCAGTGATAGCAGCGCGTTCCGGTTCTCTTCGAGTGCGTCGAGCTTGCGTTGCCAATCGGCCGCTTCGCGCCGCTCTTGAGCGTACTGCTTGCGGAGCCGTTTGCGTTCGAGACTCGCATCGCGGGCGACGCGCAGTTCGCGTTCCCACGTCTCGACGACCTCGAACGGGCTGGCATAGTTCAGCTTCGGCCGCTGCATCCGTCGGCCCAAATCTTCGACCTGTTTGCGGAACCGTTCGTAGCCGAGACGGATGTCCTGTGACTGCCCGCGCGTAGCGAGATGTTTGCTGCGGCGATCGCGAGCGGCGATGACCTTTCTCCAATGTTCGACGGCCAGTTTGACATCGACGGTTTCGTCCAAGCCGAGATGCGCGAGCGTCTGACACCAACTCTTGCGACCGTTCGCCAAGTCGCGTTGTTGAACCTGCAAGCGTCCGCGCGCGGCACTCAGCCTGCGTCGCACTTGCAGGATGCGTTGATAGTCGGTTTGTGCCCGCTGCAAATCGGCAGTGCGTCGCGCGGCGAGCGTCAGCAGTTGGCCGTCGTTCAGTTCTTGCAGCGTGAAGTCGCGGCCCATCCATTCGCGGATGCTGCAACTCTCGGCATAAGCCGCGATGTGATCGAGTAGGTTGCGGCGTTCGGTTTCGTTGACAAGTCGCAGGTCGCGGAGTTCGGCCACCTGCTGTTGGAGACTCTCCTCGTGATGCGTCTTGAATGCCCAAGCCGTACCCGCCGAAAACAACGACAAGATGACGAAGATCAGCCCGACGATCCAACCGGTGGTGACGGCCGAATACACGCCCGCGACGAACAACGCCGCACCGGCGAGTGTGAACCACGACATGATGCCGTAGATCCAGTCGGGCAGGCCGTGACGGAGGTTGAGTCGTTCGAGTTGTTGGTCGAGTGTCTTCGTGCGGTGAAACTGCTCGCCCGCTTCGGAGTGCCAGCGGCTGAGGTCGGTCAGTTGGTCGATCCGCTGGGCGGCGACATCGACCGACGCATCGAGTGCCTCGACCGAAACACCGTGTTCTTGAAGTTCCGTCCGGAGTGCCAATTCGCGATCGCGGCACGCGCCGTTGGCTCGTTTGTACCGACGTTGCATCCGCTCGGTTTTGCCGAGGATCGACTGGTACTCGCGCGCGGCCTGCACAAACGTCGCGGTCGATTCCGGGGAATCGTGTACCGCATCGAGCCGCGTCAGCGACCAATTGCGACCGAGTCCCGCGAGATGCTCGACCAGTTCACACTCTTGCTTGGCGGCGAGCTCTTCCAACTCGGCGATGCGCGGCTCAAAGTCCTTCGTCAACGCACGCTGTTCGGCCAGCATCTGCACCGCACCCGAGAACCGCCGAATTTCGGGATCGATCCGAATTCCCGCCAACTTCTGGCTGATCCGCGACACGTCGTCGAGCAACCCTTCGCGCGTCTTTGTCGCCGCATCGACATCCAGTTCGAGTCGCTGCAACCGCTGCACGCCATCCTTGGGGAAGGCGCTGAAATCGGGAAGCTGCTTCAGTTCGAGTCGGCCCTCGCGCAGCCGGTTCCATGGCGGGTGAACCTTCTCCATGTAGCTGAGGCCACGCAGGTTGGCCTGCAATTGCGATTGCCGCTCGCGCTGCTTGACGATCCGATCGTCGAGTTCGCTCTTCTTGCGAAGCAGCTCGCGGTAACGGTCTCGCTGACGGACACCGCTCGCCGTTTGACGAGTCAGTTCATCATGCCGCTTAAGCAAATCGGGGATCACCGCGCCGTCGCCGCCCGCGCCGATCAGTCGTTGCAGTTCGCGATCGACGCGCCCCGGCAACTCCATCAGCAAGCGGCCTTGAGGACCAAGCGTCATGCCGTACAAGTGGTCGGCCACTTGATCGCCGGTTAGCGTGGCGAACTGTTGCAACTCGGGCAGACCGACGGCGAAGACCGATTCAAACAGCTTCTCGTCCGTCGCGGCGAGCAAGTCTTCCATGAACGCCGAAGTCGATTCGCCAGCGGGAATACCCGCGACGGAGAGGAGTCCCGCATCGTCACCATAGGCCGTGCGTCGGACTTCGTATTCGCGACCGCGATGTTCGACGCGAAGCAGTCCCGATTGAGCGTCTCGCCGCCCCTTCTTTTTGGGATTGAGAACTTCGTCCGACGGAAAGCCGTACAGAACACCGCGAATGAAGCGCAGGAGTGTCGTCTTGCCCGCTTCGTTCGGGCCGTAAAAGACCGTCAGCCCCGAGCCATGCAACGGCTGTTTGAAGTCTTGCCAGACTCCGAACCGATCAATCTCGATCCCGGTAATCCGCATCATTCCCCCCGACGGTAAGAACTTGTCCAAGAATTAGGCCGTGCTTTGACCAACACCAACCCGAAGCGTGAGCGAGGGCGCATGTCGCTCGGCTCTCTTCCTCGCTCACGCTTCGGGTTGGTGTTGGTCATTTGTCACTTCTGCCCCATCGCGGTGAACCAATCCCAACCGAGTTGTTGTGCCTGACTGCCGACCGTGGCCGGTTCGACCGCGTCCGACCACGACTCCCAGCGACCGGCCTTGAGCGTGTTGGCGACTCGGCCGTCGGTGAGCCACTTTGTCATCGCGGGGCGAGTCACCGGAGAGCGGCGATCGAGCGCGAGGAGGTACTCGGTCAACAACTCGCGATGTCCCGATTCGATCAGCGACAAGTCGGGATCGAGCGGCTGAATACGATGCACGTAACGGAGGCCCTCGGGCTGATCGGTCAGTTGAGTCAACGCGGCGGACAACTCGGTCACGGCGGCATCGGCTTCCCAACCGTTGGCCTCGCCATTGGTCCGGTCGAGCTTCCAGTCGATGAACCGCAGCAATTCACCGGGCAAATCCGACAAGCGTTCGACCGCCGCTAGCATCCGTTCCAACAAGTCGTCACGGTTGCGAACGCCGTCCAGAGACTGAGTGATCCGCTCCCAGCGCACCGGTGCGAGCGGGATCAACGTCTGTTTGATGCGCCGCTGCGCGTCCACTTCCAGCAGCGTTGCGCCGCGCGGTCCGGTCTCCTCGAACGACATCCCCTGCGGACTCGCTTGAGCGTTGACGATGGCGTCGGTGAGAGGCAACTCGCTCGTGGCTTCACTCACGGAACAGGCCAGCCAATCGAGCGCCGCGAATCGACTGGACGGAGCGTTGCGCACGGAAGGCCGATCCGGCAGGAGCAGCCCCACAACGAAGGGACGGTCAATCACGTTGTTCGCACGCGACTCGAACAGGTTGTCGAGTTCAAACGGTTCGACCGACGAATCGACGGTCACGGGAAGCAGCGTCGCCAGCAAACGGCCTCGATCCGTGAGGTCGATCGGTGGCTCTTCGAGATCTGTCAGCAGGGTGACGTTTTCGGGAAGAACTGGCAGCTCCAACCACGCCGATGCTGGATCGAGTTTGCCCGGCGTGACGAAGACGGGAATCTGCCGCTCGTCGAGCCGCTCGAACCCGTTTCGCAATGCGACTTCGGCAGGCAGGCTCGCGACCGAAGCGTCAAAGCTGTTGCCAGTGATGAGCAACGCATCGACATCACGTTCGATGGCGAGGCTGACGAGACGATCAAACGCCGTAAGCGTTGCGATGTCGATGATGTCGCGCGCGTCGTCGTGCAATCCGGCGACATGTTGCAGCGGACAGTCGAGCTGCAAATTCGCAGCATGCAGCAAGCGGAGCGGCTTCGCGGCCATGACGGCATCCCTTCCGATTCTTCCCCGCAGAGACCGACCGAGTGGAGTCCGCTCCGCCATTGGAGCCAACTCCCAGAGCCAGTGTGTCGCGAAGCCTACATGCCTCACAAAACGACCGACTTCGCGATCAACAGGTCTCACCATCGGGCAACTCGCCAGCGTGGCGAGCGATGCACCGCACGGTCCCTGCGCGGAATGGCGAAGAGTGTACAGGCAGGGTAAGCCACAGCAAACCCCGAACCGGGGCGTTCTGGTGGGACATTGATGATGGCCAGCGGTTTCAAGATTGAAGTCCAGGTAACTGCTGTCAGCCGGACCACCTTGTGAAACGACACACATCGCAAAAAGAAGTCCGGCATTTCAGAAATGCCGGACTTCAAGAGAGTTGAGTCTCACACTCGGGGCCGCTTGCGGAGACTTGATCCGCCCGCCAAAAGTAGCCTTCATCGCTCCGCGTGAAGTGAGCTGAATGGCGAACGATGTGTTTTCCGGGATTGGGGTCGTGGGTAACTCGGCTTTCTTCACGCGGAGCGATGAAGGC
>JAYTQJ010000138.1:0-11903 GCA_043746775.1 Schlesneria sp. | reverse complement strand
CGCGTGATGAGCCTTTTGGGGTCAGGCGCTACTGGCGAAAGGCTCATCACGCGGAGCGATGATGGCTACTTTGATCGACCACAAGGCGGTCCGTTCCGAAGACTCCACGCACCCTACCGCCTCAACAACCGTCATCAGTCGATGATCTTGCTGATCGGGTACTCGACGATCCCCTTCGCCCCGGCCGCCTTCAGGCGTGGCACGATCATGCGCACGTACGACTCATCGACGATCGTGTTCACATCGACCCAGTCGGGATCGGAGAGAGACGCGACGGTCGGCTTTTGCAACGCGGGAAGCTCCCTCAGGATTTGCCCGAGATCAGCGCGGCGGACGTTCATCATCAGGCCGACTTTGCCTTCCGCGGCGAGGCACGAGTGGAGCATGAGGGCAATGTTTTCGAGCTTCTCACGCTTGGCGGCGTCTTGCCACGAGGACTTGTTTGCGATGAACCGCGTCGTGCTTTGCAGCACCTCTTCGACGATTCGCAAGTTGTTCGCTTTGAGTGAACTGCCCGTCTCGGTCACTTCGACAATCGCGTCGGCCAGCTTGGGCGGCTTGACCTCGGTGGCTCCCCACGAGAACTCGACATGCGCCGTCACGCCGTGCTTGGCGAGGTAACGCGTCGTCAGCCCGACGACCTCGGTGGCAATCCGCTTCCCTTGCAGATCCTTCACGGATTGAACGGGTGAATCGTTCGGCACACACAGCACCCAACGGACCGGGCGGCGGCTGACTTTCGAGAACATCAGCTCGCAGACTTCGTGAACATCGGCCTCATTTTCCAAGACCCAATCGTGGCCGGTGATCCCCGCGTCGAGTACGCCCTGCTCGACGTAGCGAGCCATTTCCTGAGCGCGAATCAACATGCACTCGATCTCGATGTCGTCGATCTCGGGATAGTACGAGCGGGACGAGAACTTGATCGTGTAGCCCGCCTTCTTGAACAGTTCGGCGGTCGCGTCTTGGAGACTGCCAGCGGGGATGCCGAGTTTGATCAGCTTGTCGGTCATGGTCTGGTTTCGATCCGAAATGGGGTCTGGAGTTGGACCACTGATTTCACAAAGCACGCGGATCAGAAAGAAGTTTCGAGCTGAAGCCGCTGCGGCTCTTCCGTCTGATCCGTGCCCATCTGTGTGATCTGTGATCGAAGGTTTCTGGTCTTGGCCTACTTCTTATAGACCGCCTTGGGATCGAAGAGTCGTTCGCCGATGGTCGTAACCGCACCGGTGGCCGGGTCGATCTGGCGGAAGAAGCAGCTCTTGAAGCCCTCGTGGCAGGCCGCTCCGCCGACTTGATTGACCTTCACCAGCAGCGTGTCGGCGTCGCAGTCATAGAACAGAGCCGTCAATTCTTGCACGTTGCCGCTCTCTTCGCCCTTACGCCACAGCTTCTGACGGCTGCGGCTGAAGTAGCAGACGCGACCGGTGCGGAGTGTCTCGGCGTACGCTTCGGCATTCATGTAGGCCAGCATCAGCACGTCGCCGCTCGCCGCATCTTGAGCAATGACGGGAAGCAACTCGGACTTGGTGAAATCGGGGCCGTTGGTCTCAAGCATGGATCGTGTGAACCTTCATCAACAAAGGTCGCCGTGAGGGGCGACAAGCAAGCCAGCGAACGGGCGACAAACTACCAGCTTGCACAATGGTAAGCCAGTTTCGCGATTGGAGCCGGTTCAGCTTGAAAAGGTTCGGGACATTGAGTGTGCCCGATGCGTAACGTAATGGGCTGTGCATCTACTACATCCGAGAATTTTGGGAGTGATCGAGTCGTCGCATCACGGAGGCTCCGTTCTGAGCCATCTTCCTACCACCCATTTTTCTGCCATGTTCTTTGAGGCAGCGGCAGAAAAATGGGTGGTAGAAAGATCGGAGTTCGTGCCGTACTGCGGTCTGGGGCCTGATCGTCATCCGCGGACTCTCGGAGTTTGTTTCTGCACAGCCCAAAGCTGGGTCGCGCCTTTGCCACACCGTTGGAGATCGGTCACTCCACCGACAGAGCAGACGGTTCCTCAAACCAGCCCGTTGCCCGGCAGAGTCTCATCTGGGCGACGTTGTGGTCGATGACCGCGTTCAGATAGTCGCGGCGAGATTGGGCGAGGGCTTGGACGGCTTGAAGGGCTTCGATGGGCAGGCCCTTCGCATTTTCGATCCGTTGCAGGTTGAGGTCATACGAGCGTTGAGCCGCTTCGATGCCGTGCTTCGCGAGTTCGATCCGCTGGCGGCGCGACTGAACTTGCCCGTGCGCTTCGACCACTTCCTGCGCGATGCGGTCCATTACGGAGACCTCGCGCCATTGAGCCTGCCTGAGTCGTGAGGCGGCTTCATTCCGAACGGCCTGTTCGCCGAAGCCGAAGTTGCGGACCTCCCAGTACGCGATTGCGTCGCCGTCGAAGCGGTCGGAGGTGTTCGTGATGTTGCTCCCCAGTCCGCCACCGAATCCGCCGTAGCTGACGCCGAGCAGCACGCTCGGGATCAGCGGCGCGAACTTCTCGCGCCGCAAACGCTCGCACGCTTCGCCGACGAGTTGCCGATGTTCGGCAAGTTCGGGGCGACGGCTGAGTCCCTGTGCGACGAGTTCGTGCGCGGTGGACTCGGACGACGTGAAGCTCAGCGGAATCACGACTGGTTCGTTCGTCGTGATGGTCACGCTTGGGTCGGCATGAATCAGGAAGGCCAACTTTGCAGAGGTTGTCTGCACGAGTTCTTCGGCCTGCGAGAGATCGCCGTCGCGTGCGGCCAGTTCGGCGAGTGACCGGTCGTGATCGACGGTCGCTCCCTGTCCGACGCGAGCGAACTCACCGGTCAGCGTGGCGATGCGATTCGTTTTCTCGCGGGCTTCGCAGGCGATGGCGAGTCGCTGTTCGGCTCGCAACAGTTCGAGGTACGCGATGGCCGAATCGCACAACACGTCGTTACGAGCCGACGTGGCCGCGAACTGCCGCGACGACGCTTGATGCCGCGCGATCTTCGGTTGGAAGATCGCGTCTGTCAGATGGAAGTTGGCGACGAGTCCCGGCACCGATGGCGATCCCGCTCCGACCGCTCCCGCCCCGAGACCGCCATACAACGCACCACGACTCGTGTTGAAGACATTCCCCGCCACGTCCTGAATCGGTCCCTCATGCTTGTTGTAGTTCACGCCCGCTCGTAGCGATGGCAGCCACAACACGTCGGCTCGATCGACCTGGGCATAGGCTTCGTTGATCCGCTCGCGAGCGAGAACCACCTGCGGGTTCTGCCCGTCGGCAAGACCCAGCACGCCGCTCAAGTCGAGCGGGTACGAGCTTGATGTTGGCGATGACGCCAATGCCCCAGATGTCGCTGCCGTAGTCCGGACGCCTTCGTCCGGACGAGGGTGATTGGCAGACGATCCTTCCGACGCATCGTCGTCGGCCGCGACTTGAGTCACACGCGACGACGCTGCGGTCTCATCGGTTGCCGGAAGTTCATCGCGCGCAGTTGCCGCGAGACTCATCCGCCCCGTGCGAGCGTCCTCTTCGGAAGCGACTGGCTCCGCCGAGACGATCTCCGCCGACGACCGCTGCGCCACACGAGCCGTTCGTGTCGCCGAGCATCCGAGCGGCAACACGCCCAACAACGTGGCGACCACGACCGTCCGTCCTCCGTGACGGAGCACCTTCAACATGACCAACTCCTCGAAGACTCAACCTGCGAAGCGACGATCCGTGTCACTCGCCGATGAAGTATCGTCCATGTCGCTTTCGACGAAGAGTCCGAACACGCCGAGCGAGACAGCCCACGACAGGTCACGCCAGTCGTACTCGTCGGGCAGACTCTGCTGGCGGTTGTAGGATGGGCACTTCTGCCCGTCCGCTTTTCAAGGCGAAGACCGGACGGGCAAGAGTGCCCGTCCTACAGGGCTATTTCGCGGGCGCCGGCGCAACGACCTCGACGACTTGGCCTTCCTTGAATGCGGCCGAATTCGCGCCGATGACCTGCTCATCACCGGTCAGGCCGGAACGAATCTCGACTTCGGCTCCGCTTTGGATACCGAGTCGAACGAAAGCGCGAGAGACTTTGCCGGTCGTGTCGATCACGTGGCAGAACGTGACCTTGTCCATTGTGAGGACGGAGGCGCGCGGCAGCGCGAGGACGTTCTCACGGACAGCCGCCTTCAGTTCGGACGTGACGTACATCCCCTGCCGCAGCGTGCCCGAGGCGTTGTCCACGTCGATCTCGACCCGCAGCGTGCGCGTACCGGGATCGAGCGACCAGCCGGAGCGGGCCACCTTGCCGGGAAACGACGTGCCGGGTGACGAGGGGACGCGCACGGTCGCGTCGCAGCCGTCTTGAATGAGGACCGCATCGGCCTCCGGGACATCGACCTTCACGCGGACCTTGTCGATTCCGACAACAACCAGCAGCGGTGAGTCATTGCCACCTGCGGTCGCTCGCACGAGATGCCCGATGTGAATGTGTCTCGCACCGATCCGCCCATCGAACGGCGCGCGGATCAGCGTGTAGTCGAGCATCACCTTCGTTCGCTCGGCATCAGCGGTTGCGACCTTCAGACGGGCGCGCGCCGCGACATGATCCGACTTGGCTTTCTCGACGAGAGCCTTCGTTTCGTAAGTCATCGCAGTGGCCGAACGCACTTTCGCGGCCGTTTGCCGACGGTCGGCATCGGCCGCTTGAAGCTGACTCGTCGTTTCATCCGACACCTTCTGGCTGAGCGATCCCGATTTGACCAGTTCCGCCACGCGAGTCGCCTCAGACTTCCAACGGTCATAGATCGCCTGATCTCGTTCCGCCGCTGCTTCCGATTCAGCGACCTTCGCGTATGCCGAGGCGATCATGGCCTCGGCCACTTGAATCCCCGAGACCGCCTGCTGGACGTTGGCTTCCGCTTGCTCGATCAGCGCGAGCTTCTGCGCGTGTTCCTCGTTCAACTCGGGAACAGCCAGCTCACACAACACCTGTCCCGGCGCGGTCAGCTTCCCCGCCGCGTCGTACTTCGGCCCCGTCACTTTGTCCCCGAGATCGACATGCAACTTCTGCACGTACCCGGTCACCTTGGCAAACAGCGGAGCCTCTTCAAACGCCTCGACCTGCCCCGGCTGCTCGACCATCCGCACGAGCGTCTTCTTGACGGGCTTGATCGGTGTGACCTTGATCGGCGGCGCGGCCACTACAGAAGGCGAGGGCGCATTCGGCGTGGATGTCGCCACACCAGCAGGCTTCTCGCAACCCAACAACAGCACAACGGCAAACATCAAATACGACGACAACTTCATGGAGCAACACCTTGAATGAACAGTTTTCGCGAGGGGCCGCTATTTCAATCTGACCGAAGACACGGGCTTGGCCTTCGGTGTGACTGCGGTCTTCTTGTTTGAAGCGCGCCCTCGTGTCGGTGACTTCAGATCAGACAACCCTCCACCCATCGCAAACAATCCGCGAAAGAGCAGGTCGAGTGAAACATCGGACGCACCGACTTCGAGCTTCGCGACGCGAGACTGGCTCGATTGAAGGCGATCCGCCAACTGCTGTTGCGTGAGCGACTGATCCTCGCGCAGGCGTCGCACCGTTCGGCTGAGGACGACACGCAGTTCCACCAGCCGCCGCTCTTCTTCTGTGAGTTCGAGAAACTCCTCGGCATCTCCCACTCGAAACCCGGCTGCCGTGACGGCCTGACGTTTGGTTTTGTTCATCTGCTTCATCCCTTCCGCTTCAAGTTTCGCGAGGCATCGTCATAGGCAACGAGTCGTCCCTGACAAAGGTCGATCACTCGCCTCGGTGTCTGCCGAGTCGTTTTTGCGAACACCTCCGCGATGATGATGGCGTCATCATCCACACGATAAACGATGCGCCAGTTCTGGTTCTCATCCCGTATCCGCAACTCGTGACAGCTCGCACCAATGCTGGGCATCTGCCGAGAATGAGGCATTCCAAGCGACTCTCCTTCTTGCAGAAGTCGCAGCATCGTCCCCGCCTCGATTCGTGCTAGCAGAGAAAACGGCGGAGTTTTCACCTCACCGTGCAACCAAACCAGCGGTTTGCGTTCTCGTGTCATGGTATCACGCTATGTCGGATTCGACATACTGTCAATTTGTGGCTGAGTTGGAGATTGAGTTCCCAATCAGGACATCAACTTCCCGTCGCAATGGCGGCTCGTCGGATCGTCGGGGTCGAGGGATGCCGACTTGGACGTGGGCTGGCCCATGAGCAGGGCGAAGACGGCGGGGAGGATGAACAGCGTGGCCACCGTCGCGGCGAGGAGGCCACCGATGACGGCTCGTCCGAGTGGGGCGGTTTGTTGGCCGGACTCACCCAGGCCGAGGGCCATCGGGAGCATCCCCGCTGTCATCGCGAGGCTCGTCATTAGGATCGGGCGAACGCGGGATAAGGCTCCGTTGACGGCGGGTTCCCAGCCTGGGTCGCCCGCGTGGCGACGCTGCTCGGCGAACGTGACGAGCAGGATCGCGTTGGCCATCGCAACGCCAATGGCCATGATCGCGCCGATGAACGATTGGATATTGATCGTCTGGCCGGTCGAGTAGAGCGCGAGAACAACTCCCGCGAGGACGGCCGGTGCCGTCGAGACCGTCGCCAGCGATAGCCGCACCGATTGGAAGTTGGCCGTCAGCATCAGGAAGATCACGACAACCGCGAGCAGCAGCCCGACGCCGAGACCGCTCAGCATCTGTCTCATCGGCGGAATCTGTCCGCGCAGCTCGGTCGTCACGCTGGCCGGTTGTTCGCCCGACTTCTCCAATCGCTTGAGAATGGCCAAGATTTTTTGGGAGGCTCGCCCCAGATCGAGTCCCCCCGCGCTGAGCGGTTCGATGTTGGCGGTCAGCGTGATCTCGCGCTTCATGTTGTAGCGGTCGAACTGGCCGGGCATCTTGCCGGGACTGATGTCGGCCACGTCGCGCAGCAACAGCGGACGGTTGCCGCTGTGATTGACCGGCACCAGGCCGAGATCATCGGCCGTGCGCATCTCGCGCTGCGGGATTTCAAGCTGCACCTGGTAGCCGATGCCGCTCTTCGGATCGGGCCAGAAGATCGGCACGAGGAACCGTGTGGAGGACGTTCCCGCCACGACCGACCTCGCGACCTGAGCCGTCGTCGTGCCGCTGAGTCCCGCCTTCTCACGGTTGATCTGGACGTTGACGGTCGGGTAATCGAGCGACTGCGCGACTTGGATATCGCGCAGGTACGGCAGCTTCTCCAGTTCGGCTTTGATCTTCAGGATGCAGGCGCGGTTGTCATCGAGGCTGGCCCCGCGCGCGGCGATCTCGATCGGCGTGGGCGAGCCGAAACTCATGACCTCGCTGATGATGTCGCCCGGCTCGAACGAGCAGCGCACATCGGGGAGCCGCTTCGCCACCTCGGTTCGCAACGTCTCCTTCAACCGTTCCGTACTGATGCCGCTGCCGTGCTTGAGGGCGATCCGCAGCAACGCCTCCTCGGGGCCGCGCGACCACTGATAGACCGCGTTGATCGGGAAACTGGGCGGGACCGTCCCAATGTAGCCGAGCGTCAGTTCGATGTTCCGATCACCGACCTGTTCGCGAATGATGTCGAGCACTTCGATCGCGATCTGCTCGGTCTTCGTGATGTGCGTGCCGTCCGGCGCGCGGAGCCTCAAGCGAAACTCACCGACATCCGCCGACGGGAAAATCTCCCAACCGAGCCGCCCGCCGACAGTCACAATGATCGCGCCACAGACGATCAGGTAAACGAACACGCTGAGCAGCCGCAGTTTGACGAAGCCGATGACGAGGAGCATGTACCAGTCCATGAGGTACGAAGGGCGAGCAGGCGCAGTGTCAGACGGAGCAGGTCCTATCGCCTTGTTCGAGGCTGTTCCTCTTGTCCCCTCGCCCCGGCTTTGCGGGGAGAGGGTGAGGGTGAGGGGTTCTTCTGCTCCTGCTTTGTCTTGGCTTGGCTCTGTTCCCTCCCCTCGGCGGGGAGGGTAGGGAGGGGGGATGATGCAGGATCAGGCGTCCACTCCTCATCGGCCCCCCTCCCCGGCCCTCCCCGCCGAGGGGAGGGAGGAAGAGTGGAGTCGGTGATGGAATTGAAAACGTTCTCGCCACTCGGCCCCCTCACCCTAGCCCCCTCCCCGACCACCAAAGCGGCGGTGCCCGACGGGGGCGAGGGGACCACTCCGACCTGACGGTCGTCGGAGGAAGATGACAAGGAAGTCGCAGTCTGCTCCGTCCCTTGACCCTCAGCCCTCGCCCCTCGTCCCTTCATCAGCCACACACAGACCACCGGTACGAACGTGCTCGACAGCACATAGCTGGCGATCATCGCGAAGCCGACGGCCAGTGAGAGCGGCACGAACAGTTCGCGGGCTGCCCCCTCCATGAAGAACGACGGAACGAAGACGGCGAGGATGCAGAGCATCGCGAGCAAACGCGGGACGGCGGTTTGAGCGTTGCCGAGTCGAACCGCTCGGGCGACAGAGCCGGTGTGATGGAACTGCGTGTGGATGTTCTCGATCTCGACAGTCGCCTCATCGACGAGGATGCCGACCGCGAGGGCCAAGCCGCCGAGCGTCATCAGGTTGATCGTCTGTCCGCACAGCCAGAGGCCGACGACTGACGACATGATCGCCAGCGGAATGTTCAGCACGACGATCAACGCGCTGCGCCAGTCTCTAAGGAAGACGAGGACCATCAGTCCGGTGAGGCATGCGCCGAGCAGCCCTTCGTTCCAGAGGCTGTTGATGGCGCGGGTCACATACGGCGACTGGTCGAACTCGAACGTCACCTTGATGTCGTCGGGCAGCTCCTTCTGCATCTTGGGGAGAGCAGATTTGATCTCGTCGATGACCGACATGGTCGAGGCTTCGGCCCGCTTGGTTGCGAGGATGTAGACCGCGCGGCGACCGCCCACCAAGGCGTAGCCGGTCGTGGTGTCGGCGGCGTCCTCAATGATGCCGATGTCGCGCAGATAGACCGTCGAGCCGCCGGCCTGTTTGATTGGGATGGCCCCCAAATCCTGCGGGTTCTTCACCACCGCGTTGGTCGGAACGATGGGGTACTTGTCACCGATGTGGATGTTCCCCGAGGGACTGACCGAGTTGCCCGCCGCCAGCGCCGTCACCACATCGTCGGGGGAAACGCCATACGCACGGAGCCGATCCGCGTTGGCTCGAATCACGATCGAGCGGTCGCTCCCTCCAAACGGCGGCGGTGCGGAGACTCCCGGCAAGGTCGAGAACATCGGCCGGACCTTGTTCAGCGCCTGTTCCTGAATCTCGTTGACGGTCTTCGTCGCGCTGGACAGGACGAGATATCCCACCGGGACGCTGCCGGTGTCGAACCGCATCACGAACGGCGGGATCGTGCCGGGCGGCATCTTGCCCCGCGACCGGTTGACGTAGTTGATGGTCTCGGCCATCGCCTGCGCCATGTTGGTCCCCGTGTGGAACTGCAACTTCATCAGAGCCATCCCCTGCACGTTGCGGCTCTCGACGTGATGGATGTTGCTGATGTAGAGGAAGTGGTACTCGTAGTAATTGGTGAGCAGCCCCTCCATCTGCGCGGGGTCCATCCCGCCGTATGGCTGACAGACGTAGATCACCGGCAGATTGAGAGCCGGAAAGATATCGACCTTCATCCGCTTGAGCGGCAGCTCGATCCCGTACTGCGCCAGCCAAGCATCGCAACTCTTGGGACGCAACGCCACTCCGCACGACATGGCAACGGCGATGAGCGCGACCACTACGGTCAGCGGGCGACGCAGGGCAAGGACGATCAGATTCATGCGGGTTCCAAATCGGGAGGCTTCTGCTCAGTGGATGGAGCGTAACAGAGCCGATGAATCGCTCGCAACACGCACAACTTGCCGCTCAGGGCCATCGCCTTTTTGAATCTGGGGGATGGGGTGCCACGGTCACGGAGCTTCGACGTGGCCGTGAGAATGAGAAACAGTCGTCACTTCCACGCATGGCCACGTCGAAACTGCGTGACCATGGCACCCTAAATTGAAAAAGGCGATGGCCCTGCTTGCCGCTGCGATGGAACGCCAGTCTGGGTTGCAACGGGACTCACTCCGCTCGAACCATGCCGAAGCGACCGTCAGGTCCATCAGCCGGGGATCATCCACGTCAGCAGATAGGCTTGAACCATCGTCAACGCGCCGACCAGCGCGGCTAGGATCACGCTGTGCAGGAAGACGAATCGCAGAATCTTCCCCTCGCCTCCGCGCTGGCCGGTCGCCACCGCCGCGACCACGATGCTCTGGGCGTCGATCATCTTGCCCATCACGCCGCCGGTGCTGTTCGACGCCACGATCAAAATTGGATTCAGCCCCAACTGCTCCGCCGTGATCCGTTGCAGGCTGCCGAACAGCGCGTTCGATGAGGTGTCGCTGCCGGTCAGTGCGACTCCCAACCAACCCAACAGCGGCGCGAAGAAGGGATAGAACCAGCCCGTGTGAGTGAAGGCCAGGCCCATCGTCGCATCACTGCCTCCATACTTGGTCGTGAAGGCCAGCGCGAGCATCGACGCGATCGTGAACAAGGCCCAGCGCATCTCCCACACCGTCCGACCGAATTGAACGGCAAACTCTTTCGCCGAGATGCGCAACCACAGCGCCGTCAGAATCGCGGCGAGGAAAATCCCCGTGCCGGTCGTGGACAGCCAGGGGACTTCCATCACCGCCTTCTCGGCCTCGGCAGCGCGGTCGGCTCCCACCGCAACGGGCGCGACGGGTGCCGTGCGATAGACGCGGTTGTGCAATCCGGGTACGGGCACTGTGAACTTCGTGTACCCCGCCAAGACATTCGGCCGATCAGCCGGTCCACCGTTGAGCGTCACCTTCACCGCAGGCCAGCCCCACACGAAGACGAGCACCGACAGAAAGACCCACGGCATCCACGCCGTCACGACCTGCTTCGTTGTCAGCGGCGCATCGGCCACCATCTCAGAGTGAGGCGGCTCATCCGGGAATCGCCAGATCTCCTTCGGTTGCCAGAACCGCAGCATCACCGCCAGAGCGACCAGTGATCCCAAGCCTCCGACGACATCGACCAGCGTCGGCCCGTGATAGTTAGCGGTGAGAAATTGCAGCAACGCAAACACGCCACCGCAGACAACGATCGCTGGCCAACACCCGACAACGCCGCGCCAACCCGACATCACCGCGACTAACCAAGCTGGCACGATGAGCGAAAAGAACGGCAACTGACGCCCGGCCATCTGGCACAACGCCATCTCATCCAGCCCCGACACCTTGGCCAGCGTGATGATCGGCGTCCCGAGCGCCCCGAACGCGACGGGCGAAGTATTCGCAATCAGCGCCAACCCGGCGGCATACAGCGGCGAGAACCCCAATCCAATCATCAGCGCCGCACAGATCGCCACCGGAGTCCCGAACCCAGCCGCCCCTTCAATGAACGTCCCAAAGCAAAACGCAATCAGCAACGCCTGCACTCGACGATCTGGCGACAACGCCGCCACCGACCGCTTCACAATCTCAAAATGCCCGCTCTTCACGGTCAGATGAAACAGGAACACCGCCGCAACCACGATCCACCCAATCGGCAACAACCCAAAACAAGCCCCATACCCCGCCGAAGCGACCGCCGCCGAAACCGGCATCCCAAACCCAACCACCGCCACCACCAGTGCCGTGATCAACCCCGCCAACGCCGACTTGGGAGCATCCAGCCCCAACGCCAACAACCCCAGCAACGCCATGATTGGCAACGCCGCCAACACCGTCGACCACAATGGCGAGCCGAGCGGATCGTAAACTTGAACCCAGTCCATCATCGGGAGTCCTTGGTGTGTGGTCGGGAAAAAGGTTTGAGGAAGGTTGAAGGCAGGACAATTGCCGATTTCAAGTTGGGGTGCCACGGTCACGGAGTCCTCGACGTGGCCGTGAGATTGGGAGACAGCTTCCACATCCATTCACGGCCAC
>JAYTQJ010000137.1:0-2315 GCA_043746775.1 Schlesneria sp. | reverse complement strand
CAATACTCGGACGTAATAGTTGCACAGCCCCTTACCTTCAACCGGCTGCGACTCGGCGTTACCTTCCTGCCATGAACGATCCCGCTTGGACACCGCTTTCCGCACCGTTGATGCTCAACCGCGATGTCGTGCATGTCGTGCGGTTAAATCTGGATGCGTCACCAAGTCAGATCGCGTCCCTGCGCGGTGTTCTCTCTGAGGATGAATTGGCTCGTGCGGACCGCTTCAAGTTTGAAGAACCGCGACGACGATTCGTGGCCTGCCGCGCGGCACTGCGCCAGTTGGTGGGAGGCTTTCTGGGTCGAGAGGCGACCGAGATTGAGTTCACTTACGGGCTGCATGGCAAGCCGCAATTGGCGGCGAACGATCCTGATCTGCCGCTGGAATTCAGCGTCTCCCACTCGGCGGACCTCGCGCTGATTGCGGTCTGTTGTGGGCGACGAGTTGGCGTGGATCTCGAACGACACGATGCGAAGGTCCGCATCCACAAGCTCGCCACGCGGTTCTTCTCACCGCGCGAGTCGGCGGAACTGGCGAGCCTGCCTAGCGAAGATCAACTCGCCGGGTTCTATCGCGGTTGGACGAGCAAAGAGGCGTATCTCAAAGCGACCGGCTTCGGCCTGTCGTTCCCGCTCAGCCAGTTCATTGTGACGATGAACCCGCACGACCCCGCGCGGCTGATGGAAGTGGTCGAGCAACCCAACCGCAGCGACCTCGGAAATGAAGCGACTCGCTGGACCATGCACTCGCTCAACGTGGCCGATCAATTCTCAGCCGCGATCCTCATCGAAGCGACCGCGCCGGAAAACGTCCTCATCCGCCAATGGGCGTTCCCACACCAACCCGAAGCGTGAGCGAGGAACGACCGTAGGATGGGCACTCCTGCCCGTCCGCTCTTCGATTCCTCGCGTCAAACGAAAACCGGACGGGCAGGAGTGCCCATCCTACAAGGCCGTCAGTTCAACTCGATCAAGCGAATCCGGCGGTACTCCATCTGGCCCGCGTCCCCTTCGAGACCGATTGGACCGGACTCAGGAAGCTTGAGTGCCTCTTCCAACACTTCGCCGTTGCAAAGGCAGCGTGCGACGTTGTCCTTCACCGTCACTTCCATCTCGTTCCAGTCCTGTGCCCGGTACTTGGCGAGCGTCTTGTACGGTCCGGCCAACGGGTAGTCGCGGCATTGAAGCTGAGGCCGTCGGATGAAGACGCCGCTGTCGGCGTTGGGGGTCGCGCGGAACTCAAGCTTGAGCGTGAAGTTTTTGGGGAACTCGCGTGTCGTCCACATCTGTTGAACGCGGCGGCCTTCGGGTGGAGTCGTCACGATGATGCGGCCGTGCTTGGCGACATAACGACCATCGGTACTCGTCGCCTGACCGTCGAACGTCGCTTGCTTCTCCTGCGACTTCTGATCGCGGAATCCCCAGCCAGTGAGGTCCTTTCCGTTGAAGAGACTGATCGCCCCCGCCTCCGGCTTGAAATCGTCGTCGGTTGTTTCGAGATAGCCGAGCGTCGCGAGGATCGGTCGCAGCGCGGCGGCCCATTTCGTGTAGCCGAGTTTGTTCGGATGAAGCAGGTCGGGGAATTCAGCCGCCTTGGCATCGCCCTGTTCGTCGGCGAAGAGCTTCCACGTTTCGATCAGCGTCACCTGCGCATCGCCCTTCACGGCGGCGGCATACAGCTCGTTGACCTTCTTGATCTTGTCCGCCGGTCGCGACTTCGTGGCCGAACTCGGGAAGACCAAGCACAAAATCACTGGCATCTTCGGATCACGCTTCTTCAACTCGGCGAGGATCAGTTTGAAGTTGCCCGCGATCGTTTCCGGTTCGGCCTTCTCCTCCAGATCGTTCGTTCCCATGAGCAGCACGATTCCGGTCGGATTGAGTGCCAGCACATCGTCCTTCAAACGAATCAGCATCCCGCGCGTCGTGTCTCCGCTGATGCCACGATTGGCCACCTTCACACCGGGAAAGCTCCCACCCATGTCATCGCCCCAGCCCTGCGTGATCGAGTCACCCAGAAACACGAGCGACTTCTGATCCTGTTCGACTCGCATCGACCAAGCCGTTCGCTTTTGAGTCCACAGATTCTTGAACCAGTCATACCGCCGGATCGGTCCCGCGCCGGGGAGGCCGTCGTCGGTGGCAGGGAGTTCCACTGAAGGCTTCGCAGCCTTCTCTTCCGCGCGCAGCGGACTCGACGCGAGGCCGAGTGTCATCGCGGCGAACAACAGAATCAGGGATGCCAAAGAGAGTTTCATCTGGGAACCGTGGCCAATCTATTTGTGGAAGCGAAGTGTGGCTGGGGTCGGCGCTTCG
>JAYTQJ010000136.1:0-5082 GCA_043746775.1 Schlesneria sp. | reverse complement strand
CATCCTACGGGTCAATCAAGTCTTGCCGCTCGCCTTACGGGGACGGTGGCCCGGTGCGAGCCACTCGAAAACCATGAATACTCAACCGATCATTCGTTGACGCGTTGACTCGTTTCGCAATTCGCAATTCGCGGCCGTGATAGCGATAGGCAATCCCGCGCACGACTCGTTCAGCACGCTCCGACACCGGCAGGTCTTCTCGACCGACCCAACTGGTTCCAACAGCATCGGGGTACTCAAACCAGTCGGAATGGCACCATTCCCCCACGTTTCCCAAGACATCGAATAAACCGAACTGATTCGGGCGGAAAGTCCCGATGGGTGTGAGAGATTCTCGGGCGTAGCACACGTAGTCGTGAGCAAACTCCTCCGACTCACCAAAAAAACGCGCCGTGATTGTGCCCGCGCGCGCCGCAAATTCCCACTCAGTTTCGGTCAGCAGGCGGTAGCCCGTTCGAGTCAGCACGTCACCGGGAAGTTTCATCCCCGGTTTGATCTCGGTTTCGGGCGGATAGACCATCTGGTCTTCGGGCACCCCTTCCTGCTCACTCAACCAGCGGCAGTACGCGACCGCTTGGTGCCACGTCACCGTGTTCATCGGACACTCGCGCGACGGGCTGACCGGCCTCGAGAAATCAATGTTGGTGCGAAATCGCTTGAACTCGGTGATCGTCACTTCGTGCGACGCCACCCAAAAAGGCCTGGGGACTTTTCTCAGATGCTGCGTCTCTTCTTTCTCCCGACCGGGTTCTCCAGAGGGCGATCCCATCAGAAATTCAGCGGGCTGGATGCGAACGAAGACCTGACCTTGGCCGTTGCGGACCCACGTTGTGGAATCGGTGGGAAGCGTGGCGATCCCTCGGCCGCCGACAATGGAAACTCCCTTGGGGGGCCAAGCTGCGCGACGGCGCAAGACCCACTCCGCCGCTGATCGTTCACTGGCATCAGTGCAGGTGGTCGCGAAGGTCGTCAGTTCGGCCAGCAATTCATTCGCGCGATTCGAGTCGCGCGGCCACGCGGCGTCGAACATCATCACGAGCGCCTGCCTCACCGACCCGTCCGTATGAACTGCGAGTTCGCGAGTGAGGTCGTCGGCCGTGACGCCGTACTTCGGCAAGCGGTCGATCAGCCAACTTCGCAAGCGAGGATCGGGAGTCGCGGTCAAAGCCAACCACGTTTCGTGCGTGTCACCCAAGCGGATGAGACTCAGAATCGCCATTCCTTTGCGACGGACGACCGCTTCCGTTTCGGGAACGATCCCCACGATGCGAGTCTGCTCCGCGATCTCGCGAAACATCCGAATGGCCTCGTCACGCTTCGCCAACAGGGGCTTGAACAGCGCCAGGTATTGCTGAGGATTTGACACCATTGCCAGCGGCACGAGCCGCTCGATATCTCCCTCGCTCCATTCCGCGAGCACATTCGCGGCGAGCAAGCGTTCCGATTCCGACAACGTGGTCTCTTGAAATCGCAGCCCGAGCGCATCGAGCAACCTGTGTCGCGCCGGCCGCAACAGCGCGATCCAGTGGCTGACAATCAACGAGTTCTCGGCAATGAGACCGCGCGATGTCGCTTCAGCAATGCCGCTCCAGCGTTCATCGTGAGGATCCAGCTGCGCGAGCAAGCACGCGACTCGAAGCTGCTGCGATGAGGGGGGCATTCCGACCACGGCCTCCCATAACCGGGGGGCGAGTTCGGCCGACCACGGCTGCAACTGTGAGGCGACAGCGATGACGTGCTGTGGTTCGCGGCTCGTGATGTCCTCCGCCAATGCCGAGGCCGCCGACTTGTCGCCGCGCGCCAACGCCATGCGCGCGTGCCAGCGTTCGGAGCTGGGTGTCGTTTGATTTTCCGCGATCGCGCGCAACTGCGGTGCCCAGCGGTTCGCGTCTTTCGGCAGGGCCTCGATCAGCGGTTCAAGGCGATCCACATCGGCCGTGAGGAGTTGCTCGATCTGCGCGCCGAGCCGCTGCTCCGCATCCGCTGCTTGAATGGCGTTTCGAAGTTGAATGCTTGTGAATGCCACGCCGAACATCACCACCGCCACCAGCACGCTGCGCCGCACATGAATGCGCGTCGCGTCGGCGAGCATCGTTCGTTGAGTCCCTGTCAGCTCGCGTGCGGGCAGCAGCAGCCGGATCTGCAACCATTCGATCCACGACGGAAGCTGCCGCTTTTCGTGCGTCTCGGACCAGATCGCCGTGCGACGTTCGAGCACAGTGCGCGTGCGGCCGCGCAGCGTCGCCTGCTGCTGACGCTCGAACCAGACTCGCAACGCCGCGACCAAATAATCGTGAGTCAGTTGATACGACCGCACAGCCTCCCCGCGCCCACCCGATTGCTCGCTGAGGCTTGGGGCGGCAGTGGAGGTCCCTGGGACGTTGGCCGATTGTGTCGAGCCGGTCTGGTCGAGATCAGCCGGTTCCTCCGAATCGGCGGGCGTAATCAGCCGAAGCTCTCCGTCGAGCACGCGCAAGACTTCCGTGAATTGCTCGGGTTGATCCACGCAGCCCGAAAGCAAACGCAACTCTGGCTCGGTGCGGTGTCGTCCCTTCAGCAGTGAACCGGGTTCCGGCAATAGTCCGCGCAACACTTCGCTGGCCGCGCGACGCAACAGGCGATAGCGCGGGTTGGTCGCTTCGTGGCCGAAGCACTCTTCGAGGAACGCCACGCCAACGCCCTCAGCGCCACCGATCTGCTTCAACGACGCAGCCGTCCACGGCTTCGATCGCATCATTTCCGCGAACAACGCCAACCGCACCGGCACGACTCGCCCCTGCTCCGCCAAACCCACAACCGCTTGATTGAGAAACTGCGACTCGTCGAAATCCAGTTCCCCCACCGGAAGCTGATCGTGTGCCCGACCGAACGCCGTCAGCACGCGCCGCGCATGGGCTTCGTCGAACAGGTCGATCGTGGCGTAGTTGCGTCCTTCCATCAGCGGGACTTCCAACGCCTGCAAGAATCGCACGGCCGCCATGCCGAAGTCGTCTCGCACCAGCAACAACACCTGCAATCGATCGCCGTCACATTGACGCAACGCCTTCACCAGTTCCTGCGTCGGCTCCGGCGAGTTGGCGTGCAACCACTGCTCGAACTGATCGAACACGATCAGAACTTTGCCGTCCTCTGGCAGTCCGTCGCCGAGACGCAGTTGAAAGAACAACTCCGGCAGCGTGGCGTTTCGCGTGTGAGGCAACAGGCGTTGAACGGCGCGTCGCAAACGCGGCTCCGTGTCGGTGGCCGTCGCCTCGACGAACACGGTCTGCACGCGCGGATCGAGTCGCGGCAACAACCCCGCCCGGACGAACGACGACTTGCCGCAGCCACTCGGGCCATACAGTAGCCCCACGGAAAAACTCCGGTCGGCATCGCGCGATTCGATGTGCTGCTTCCATTGTCGCACCGACGCCGGCAGGCCGTCGCGATCACAGGGACCGGGCAACAGACTCAGGAAGAAGTCGGCGTCAGCTTCATCGAACGAACGCAAGCCGCGCGGCACGACCAGCGTTTCGGAGACAACGGCCAGGCTGCCACGCGATCCGCTCTTGGAGCCAACCCCGCCGAGCGTCCCCGCGCGCGAAGTCGTCGCATCGGGGACCGGCCGTTCCGGTCGCTCCGGTACCACGAACGACTCCCCCAGCTCGGCCATCGAATGAGAACTCGCACGCCACGCTTCCAGCTCCTCGGCCAAATCGAGTGCCGTGGGGAACCGGTCACTCATCCGCTTGGACAGACAACGGAGACAGATTCGTTCCAGTTCGCGATGCACTGCGGCGTCAATCTGACGGGGCGGCTTCGGATCGCGCGACTGAATTTCGTCGAACAGTTCGGTTGACTTCGCGCTTGCGAACGGAGGCCGGCGCGTCAGCGCGATGTACAGCATCACACCGATCGCCCACACATCGGTTCGGCCGTCCAACCGATGCGTTTCACCGCGCACCTGTTCGGGCGACATGTATTGCGGCGTCCCCGCAATGTTCCTTGCCATCGAGGCAAATTCGCGTTCGATGACGGCCAATCCGAAATCGGTCACCACGGGCTGACCGTCGGCGTTCATGATGACGTTCGCCGGTTTCAGATCGCGATGGACCAAGCCGCGCATGTGCGCGTAATGAATGGCCTCGGCCACGGGGATCAGCAACTCGACCGCGCGACCAGCCGACAAATGCGGGTCGCGCCAGATGTCTGCGAGACTCTGCCCGCTGAGATATTCAAGCACGATGAAGACCGGCTCCGTTTCGGTGTACACGTCGTACACCGAAACCAATCCCGGATGATGAAACTGCGCCGCCAATCGCGCCTCACGCAGAAACGCCTCCCGCACGACGGGATCGCGGAGCTGCTCTTGCTTCGGCACCTTGATCGCCACTTGCCGATTCAAGTCCGGATCAACGGCCAGATAAACGGTGCCGAAACCGCCGCGCCCCAGATACCGCTCGACGCGGTATCGCCCCAGTTGCTGGTACTCGATTTTCTCTGGCTCAAGCGGAAACGAAAGAATGAGTCCCGAGTCCGAAGGCGAACTCCCGCCAATGCGAGTGAGTGTCTGATCACTCGATATTCCGCTCTGATTCACCAGCGAGGCATCGCCGACGGCTGCGAAATCGTGAGGTCCATCCTGTTCACGCTTCGCCGAACTCATCGAACGCATCTTTCGTTAGAACCGGCGCAGAAATCACTGTCGCGAGTGTCGCCTTTCGCTCCGCGAAAGAGCGTTCTTTCGCGGAGCGAAAGACGACACTCACTTGATGCGCCCGTCGTTAATGTGGTCACGAACTCAGAACAAGGCCGCAGCGGATGGGGATTTGACTGCGTGTCTCAACCTAACCGAACGTTCCCAGCGGCAACAGTGATCGTCACCGGCTGAAGTCCGGCTTGGGGAAAAGTCGGACTTGGATTGTGAGCCACTTCGTTTGAGCCGCTCCGTCTGTTATTGAATTGCCTCGCACGCGAATCAAGCGGTGGTATTAGTTCTACTGTGGCGTTTTGGTCTCGACCAATCACGAGGAAAGACTGTTTTGCCTGATCCGTGCCCCGGTCTTGCCATCCGTGCTACGAAGCGTGATCCCAAAGCCGAGC
>JAYTQJ010000135.1:0-11922 GCA_043746775.1 Schlesneria sp. | reverse complement strand
CATCTGCGGGCGTCGATCATCGCGTGGTGGGCATTTGTGACCGCTCATTTTCTGACGATGGCACTCGTGTTCGACATCCCCGTCCTCGGGCTGTTGATGTCGCTGCTGTTGCTCGTGCTGCCGTGGTACATGCTGAAGCGCTGGACCGAGCAGCGGCGGGCGATGATCGAAGACCAGTTGGCGGACTCGATGGTCTCACTGTCGAGTGCCATCAAGGCGGGACTTTCGCTGGCTCAATCTTTGGAAATCTTGGCCAAGCAAAGCCCGAAGCCGATCAGCCAAGAGTTCGGTCAGATCGTGGCCGAGTACCAAATGGGGAAGACGCTGGAGAAGTGCCTCGACGAAGCGCGTGCCCGATTGAAGAGCGAGAACTTCGCCCTCTTCGCCGCCGCCATGCAGGCCAGTCGCGACAGCGGCGGCAAGCTGAACGAGACCGTCGAGCGGATCGCGATCTCCGTCCGTGAGATGCAACGGCTGGAGCGAAAGGTCATGGCCGACACGTCTCAAGCCCGCACGTCCGCCCTCTACATGGCCCTTGTCCCAATCGCGATTTTGGCCATCTATTACTTCGTCGTGGACCCGGTCAATACCGAGAAGCTCTTCACGACGGTCCTCGGTCAAATCTTTCTCTGCACCTCGATCGTCCTCAACGTGACCGCCTACTTGTGGGCGCGACACATCCTCAACCCGGACATCTGACGTAGGCCGGACCCCTTGGTCCGGCCGTCAATGGCCGTCCGAATCAAGAGAGCGTGGCCTATCAGCCCGCCCGAGCAGCCTGTTGAAAAACGTAGGGTAAGCCTCTCGCTTGCCCGTAAATTCGATTGAAAAGCGGGCAAGCCAGAGGCTTACCCTACGTTCGCTAACCAAGAAGCCGTTTCACTCATGAGTCGCAGTAGTTCGATCCATCGCATCCAAATCATCGACTCACACACCGGGGGCGAACCGACGCGCGTCGTCGTGTCGGGGGGGCCTGATCTCGGGCGCGGGACAATGGCCGAGCGTCGGCTCGTCTTCCAAGAGAAGTTTGACGAGTTCCGTTCCGCGGTGGTCAATGAGCCGCGCGGGTCGGACGTGATCGTCGGTGCCTTGCTGTGCGAGCCGGTTGATCCGGCCAACGTCGCCGGAGTGATCTTCTTCAACAACGTTGGGGCGTTGTGGATGTGCGGGCACGGCACGATTGGCCTCGGCGTGACGCTGGGACATCTCGGACGGATCAAGGCGGGAACGCATCGACTCGAAACGGCCGTCGGTCTCGTCACGTTCGACTACGACGGCGCGAACGGCGTCAGCTTCGAGAACGTCCCGAGTTACCGGTTCGCGCACAACGTGACCGTCGAGGTCGAGGGAGTCGGCCCCGTGACGGGAGACATCGCGTGGGGAGGCAATTGGTTCTTTTTGGTCGATGCCGCGAAGCTGCGGAAGGTTGAGGGTCTAGGGTTGAGGGTTGAAGGTCAGCAGGAAGCCGATACAAGCGAGTCGTCCTCTTCACTCCGCACTCCGCACTCCGGATTCCGCATTCCCCCCTCGTTCTCCCTCACCGACATCGAGCAGCTCACCGACCTCACCTGGCGCATCCGTCAGGCTCTCGAACGGAACGGCATCACGGGAGCCGACGGCGGTGTGATCGATCACATCGAAGTGTTCGGGCCACCGGGTGACGCGGCCAATCACAGTCGCAACTTCGTCCTCTGTCCTGGTCGCGCCTATGACCGCTCGCCGTGCGGAACGGGAACGTCAGCCAAGCTGGCCTGCCTCTTCGCCGACGGCAAGTTGCAGCCGGGTGACATCTGGCGTCAGGAAAGCATCATCGGCAGCGTCTTTGAAGGCTCCGTGCGGCTCGATGGCGACCAGCTCATTCCGCGCGTCACCGGCACCGCGTATGTGACTGCCGAAGCGACGCTGCTGCTCGACCCGGCCGATCCGTTTCAAATGGGAATTCGAGCGTGATTTGTTGATCCGCGCCAGCCCCCAACATGGACGTTCCCGACAGAAGTCGCAGCCGTAGTCCGGCCCCCTTGGTCCGGACTACGGCCTCAGTTCGCCTGATTTCGACTTTTGTCGGAAACGTCAACATGAGCTTCCGAGCGGGGCGGCGTCAGCTTTTCCCCAGCAGCTTCTGCACGTACTTGCCGAGGATGTCCGTCTCGATGTTCACCGGGTCGCCAACACCGCGCTGGCCGAGCGTCGTCATCGACAGTGTGTGAGGAATGAGCGCCACGCTGAAGCGGTCTCGTTCCACTTGGACCAGCGTCAAGCTGATGCCGTCCACCGCGACCGAACCTTTCGCCACCATCAACTGGGCGAGCGCCACGGGAACTTGGAACCACATCGTCACCCAATCCCCTTCGCGGTCGATCGCGGCGACGTGACCAACTCCATCGACGTGACCCTGCACAAAGTGACCGCCGAGTCGGCCGTTCACCGGCAGTGATCGCTCCAGATTGACCGCATCGCCCGTTGTCAGTCGTCCGAGATTCGTCTTCGACAACGTTTCCGTCCCCGCTTGAAACGCCCAACAGTCGTGCCTGATCTCAATCACCGTCAGGCAACATCCGTTGAGAGCCACACTGTCGCCGAGTTGGCAGCGATCTGTATCACCCCCGCACAGCATCACGGCGGGCGGCGCGATCACGATTCGCAATCCGGCCTCCTCCGTCACGAGCGCCCGCACGGTCCCGAGTCCTTCCACCAAGCCGGTAAACATGAAGACTGATCCTGTTTGATTGTCTGTTTGTGTGATGACGGAGCCTCATGCAAGACTATCGTCCCGTCCGCCTTCTCGCCCAGCGTAGCGGCGTGTTGAAGACCGTAGGGTAAGCGTCTCGCTTGCCCAAGTTTGGGTTCACTCGACCTTTTGGGGATTCACTTGGAGAGCGACGGACGACGGCCACCGGTCTTCATCCTGACGGGATGAACAACGACGGTCATCATCCCCCTCAATTGAATCCCCCCAAACATCGGATGAACTCAAGTTTGCAAACCGAGGACGGGCAAGCGAGACGCTTACCCTACGGTTTTCCATCGGCCCTCAGGCTGGAAGACGCAACTCCTGCGGGGTAAAGACAGCGCCGTTCAATCCCAATCTTGAAGCGACTGAAATGAGGAGCCAACTGATGACCGACTACTTCATCGCGTGGTGGAACGTGGAAAACCTGTTCTCCGTCGAAGGCGATCCGAATCGCATCCCGTGGCTGGCCGACAAGCTCAAGGCCGAGCTGAAGGGTTGGACGGCGGCGGTCCTCGCGCAAAAGTTGGCTCAGTTGGCGAAGGTGATTTCGTCGATGAACGACGGGCGCGGACCGGACTTGCTCGGGCTGTGCGAAGTCGAGAACAAGGCCGTGCTGGAACAGCTCGTCATGGCACTCAAACCGCTCGGTCGCGCGTACAAAGTTGTTCATCACGACACGTCGGACCAGCGCGGGATTGATGTGGCGTACTTGTATGATTCGGCCAAGTTCACGACGAAGGCGAAGGAAGTTTTCTCGCACACAATCCTGCGCCGCACCGGCACGCGCGACCTGTTTCAAGCCAGCTTCTACACCAAACCGGGGAAGAACCGACTCGTCGTAATCGGCAATCATTGGCCTTCACGCAGCGGCGGGCAGTACGAGTCCGAACCGTATCGGATGCTGGCGGGTGAGACGCTGTCGTACTGGCTCGAACGAATCCGCGAGGTCTTGAAGCAACAGCCGACGGACCCCGAACCGGCCGTCCTCGTGATGGGCGACTTCAACGATGAACCGTTCAACCGCTCGATGACCGAGTACGCTCTCGGCCAGCGTGTGGATCGACTGGTGAAATCGAAACGGGCCGAGTCACCGTACCTCTTGAATCTGACCTGGCCCCTCATGGGAGCGGGCAGCGCGACGCATGTGTTTGAGGGCGAGGTCACGATGCTCGACCAACTCCTCGTCAATCGCGGCTTCTTCTCGGACGAGTCGCCGTGGCGCGTGAAGGAGAACAGCACCGAGATCATTCGCCTCCCGGAACAGCTCGACAAAAACGGTGCCCCGCGCCGCTTCGGCCGACCGTCCAGCAAGGGCAGTTTCGATGACACCGGCTTCAGCGATCATCTGCCCGTGGCGTGCCGGATCGTCGAGCGAGGTTGATGGAACGAGCTTTGACTTAGCCCTAGTCGCAGCCGACACTAGGTCACAATGTAGCCACCATCGCTCCGCGTGATGAGCCTGATGAGAACACGCATCTGAGTCCGTGCCGCCGAACGAACAAGGCTCGTCACGCGGAGCGATGACGACTACTTCTGCCAGCCTTCCCGAGTGATTTTTATGTCCGTATTTGTGTGTCGATCAAGTTCGGATCAAGCCATGACTTTGCTTTGCTCACGCTGTCTCGTTGGTCTCGTCATCGTCTGCGTCACATGTCGGCAAGCTCTGGCCGAGGACGACGCTGCACCGGTCTCGCTTCCGTCCGCCGTGCAACACGGGCGAGAACTGGTCGCGACGGCGGCGACCAACTGGCACAAGAACAAGAACTGTTTTGCCTGCCATCATCAGACGCTTCCGGTGCTGACGTTGGTCGAGGCGGGACGATTCGGCACGCCGGTCGATCCCGAATGGCTGCGAGTCCAAACGAAGCACACGCACGACTACTTCCAAGAGCGCGTTGCCGGGATGCTGGCCGGTGAGCACGTTCCGGGAGGAGCATCATCGCCGGGGTTCGGACTGTGGGCGCTCAAGCTCGCGCAGCATCCGGCCGACGACGTGACGGCGGCGATGGTCGAGAACTTGCTGATGATTCAGGGTGTCGTGCGGCTCTCGGATCGCGATGCCACGAAGCCGCCCACGCTCCGTGATGGAACGTGGCTGCCATCGTGTCGCCGACCGCCGCTGCAAGGTTCGGACATCGCGACGACGGTCCTCGCGCTGATCGGCATGGAACACTACGCGACAGACACGCAGCGCGAGCGATTCGCCACGGCCCGCGCTGCCGCCGACAAGTGGCTCGCCGAAACACCGCTCGTCACCGCCACCGACCGCGCGTGGCGACTGTGGGGCTTGAGCCTGTTCGGCGGTGAGGCTGCGACGATCGAAGCGACTCGCGCCGCGATCTTCAAAACTCAACGCGCTGATGGCGGTTGGTCTGAGACCGACGACCGTCCCAGCGACGCGTACTCGACCGGCGAGACGTTGTTCGTGCTGCTGCAAACAGGAACGCCCGCGACCGATCCCGCTGTGTTGCGTACTCGTGACTACCTCATCAAGACTCAACATGCGGACGGCTCGTGGTTGGTCGAAACGCACGTGAAGCCGGTCCAAACGTTCTTCGAGAACGGCGACCCTCACGGCAAGCACCAGTTCCTCTCGACCTCCGCCACCGCCTGGTCCACCGCCGCGCTGACTCAATTGTTGCCGCTGCGCGCGATTCCAGCCGCGCCGTAGGGTAAGCGTCTCGCTTGCCCGTCTTCCAACGGCGGACACGGTTCCAACGACAGTCACGGGCAAGCGAGACGCTTACCCTACGGGCGATTAACGCTCGACGTGCTGACTGCTCACCGCGCAGTTCCGGTCATCAAGGAGATTCAAGTAGAAGACCTTCGCGTCGGGGGGCAGCTTCGCGGTGACGCGGTTGCCAGCGGCGTTGACCTCGGCGGGGAGCGACTCCCATTTGCGGTCCTGCCACTTGCCGCTGTCGCGCGTGAACGCGAGTTCGGCCTTCGTGATCGGCACGTCGGACTTGAACGTCGCCCAAGCTTCGTCCGCCGAGTGGCCTTGATCGGTGATCGTCGGCAGCGGCTTCCCCTGCTTGAGCAGTTGGTTGGCGAAGACGTGAATCTCGTCCGGGTTCTCTCCGGCCGCTCCGTGGCCGTGAGGCATCCGTATCCGAAGACACAACGTGCGCGGTCCCTTCGGTAGCCGATACGACTTCTGCCACGAGTCCATCGGGTACGCAAAGTCATTCGTCCCGTTCACCCACAAGATCGGCATCTTCGCTTGGCCGAGATAGCTCGACGGGTCCCACTGCTTCAGCCACAAGTCCGCCTTGTCCTTGCCGAGCTTCTCAAACGCCTGTAGCCAAGCGGAGTTGTCGCCCAAATAACCACAGCCATAGACCGGCGCTGCGAACTGGAATCGCCCATCGACTCCCGCCACGACCGATGTCAAATACCCACCCCACGAGATTCCCGTGACACCGATCCGCTCGGCATCGACCTCGGGGTACGACCGAATCAACGAATGAGCCAACGCCACCGCGCTGACCGCATGAAACGTCCATTGGTCCTCGACCGGCGCATTAAGCTGACCAAAGCTGGCATCCCAACCGGATGGCCCTCCCAAGTCATGCCGCTTCCATTTGCCATAGGTCCCCACCGGAACGCACCCGCACACGTCCATCGCGATCGCCGCGTAGCCGCGCGAATTCCACAGCTTCACCCACCGCTCAAACGCCGTCCCGCCCCCGCCATGAATCAGCACCATCGCCGGAAACTTTTTGTTCTCGCCGTCCCCTTCACGCTTGGCAGGCACCCCGTAATAAGCAAACACCCGCGTCGTCGTCCCCTGATACTTCGCCCCCTCATAGAAGAACGCTTTGACCCCCTCCGCCGAAATGTCCTCCGTCGGAAACACGGCTGGTACTTTCGACAGTGCCTCCAGATCGAATCGAACGCCGGTCTGACCCGTCTGCTCCTGACATAGTCCGACTCGCACGAACAGAAGCAGGGCGACAACTAACACATGGAGCAAACGAGAGGACCGTTGAATTGGGTGATTCATGAGAGTGCCTCCAGAACAAAACCGAGAATTGCGAATGCACAGTTGGGTAGATCGACAATGAGAGTATTGAACTACGGGTTCATGAACGGTCATTCGCGGAGTAATCCTGTTCGCTACCGAAGAGTTTTCCAAAGTTGTAGCGCCACTGAAGGGCGAAGCTCATCCCGATGACTCCATCAAGCGGGCTGGTCTTGAATCGCTGCCACTCGTTCTCGTTTGGTGCTCGACCGGCATCCTTCAAGGTATCCATCACCCAATTGTCTGCCGCTTCAATCAGCCCCAGCTTGAGTGGCGAGACTTTTAGAATGCGTTCGAGTTCGGCCAAGTCGGCATCCGGAATGGTTGGTTTGTCTTTCTTCTCGGCCGCTTTGTTCGTTCGTTGGAAGTCTTGGATCGACGACTCGATTCCACGGCGAATGGCGGCATCATCATTCAGAGACACCAGCAGCTTGAGAATCTGCCGCGCCCGCCAATCGGTTTGGTTCACGAATGCCAAGAACCTCAACAACTTTTGCGCCCAATGTTCGTTCTCAGCCAGCAGCCACGAACGATGAGACCTTGCGATGCGGCACAAGCTTTCGTCGGCGATCTGGGACGGCAGAAGATACCGCGAGTCGATGATTTGAAGCCGAAGCGGCGACTTTCCTTTGGCTGACTGATAGTCGGTCAGCAAAGACGAGTACTTCGTGTTCGCCTCCCAGCAATCGTTCGTAGGCTGAGAAGAACGGTTCACTGGTGCAGAAGTTTTCTGAAGGAGACTTCACGCCAAGGTCGAGGTCCGGCAGATCAACCCCGCGAGCGGGGTTGATTCGCAAAGGCAGGATGTTTTTGTCGAACAGGATCTTCGTTTCCAAGACTGCCACCAACAGCATCTCAACAACGCTACCGACGGTTTTGCCATCCAAGTTTGGCAAGGTTCCGTTCACCTTCAATTGCTGGAACCAGTGTGGCAACTTTCCGCCTCGCCCGATTCTCGCCAATACGGGTTCAATCCGAGTCAGGCGTTTGCCACGCAACGCAGCGTTGATCTCCGTCACGATCAATTCGAGTTGCGACCGAATCAATGCTCGCAATGCAGGTTTGTCAGGCATCGGCGAACAGCTCCTTTTGTCTTCGGTGGCGAACAAGTTGTTCGAGGGGCACGCCTGTCGCCGTCAAGCGGCTCAGCACCCATTCGGCCATCGGTGGTGGAACCGCGTTTCCGTACAAGCCGTACTGGTTGTAAACCGAGACAGCCGAGCAATGGTCGTCAGGAAACCCTTGAAGCCTCGCGTACTCAACATTCGTGAGACGGCGGTAACAGTTCGCGATCTTGTATCGCTCGTAATGGCGACTCGGCGTGGCAGTCAGCGTTGGCGCGACACCATTGATTCCAAACACGGTGTAGCCCATGCGTGCTCCGCCACCTTGGTTGGAGAGGATTTCGACTCCATCAATGAACCGATTGACAAGGTCGCTTTTCTTGAGACGCGCCAGAGTTGATTCCGTGAAGTCGAACTCAGGGGCCGCATGGGGTTCAAGTGCGGACTTCAGCAGCGCGCTCGGGACCATGCTTTTAAATCGAAGTGGGTCGCAACCCGTAAATTGCCCCTGACGCGCCATTCCCCAGCTGGGGAACTTTGCACCGTGAGACTCGATGTCGAGCCATTCCCGCACGAATGCTGACAGCGTCACCTTACCGCGTTGCTGGCGGGGCATTTCTTCCGGCTCAATCATTCGAGCAGACGGCCCGCTCAAACCAGAACCGTTTGCACGTTGCCTGACGCCAATGACGAAAACACGCTGTCGATTTTGAGCTATCCCAAAATGAATTGCATTCAACAAACGCCACTCAATCGAGTAGTTCAGTTCGGCCAATGAGGCGAGGATCGTCGCGAAGTGTCGTCCGGAATCCATCGTGAGGAGTCTTTTGACATTCTCCAAAACGAAGTACTTCGGACTGTGCCGCTTCAGCGTTTCAACGATGTACTCGAACAGTGTTCCTCGCGGGTCTTGAATTCCACGTTTCTTTCCGGCGCTGCTGAATGGCTGGCACGGAAAACCTCCCGTCAACACATCGTGAGCCGGGATGCTTTCGACCAGAGTTGCGATGTCACTTTCATGAAGTTCTTGTTCCCCAAATCGGCTTCGATAGACGGAGCAGGCCAACGGACAGATGTCATTGGCCCAAACGGAATTCATTCCCAAACGATCCGCCGCTATACGAAAGCCACCAATGCCAGCGAATAGCTCAACAGCTTTCATCAACAGCCCTCCTACGATTCCATTCGAGTGACAAACGTTGACGCCTCCAAGACCAGCATCGGGACAAGTCGCATAATGATGTTCGTGTGCGACTTATCCCGAACGCATGTTCAATACGAACGCGGTCTGACTCGGCCTTGGACTCGGCTGGGGAGGCCCATGATGCGCAGGAAGCCTTCGGCGTCGGTTTGGTTGTAGGAGCCGCCCGCTTCCATGCTGGCGATCTTGTCGTCGTAGAGGCTGTTCGGGCTGGTGCGGCTGCAGACGATGATGTTGCCCTTGTAGAGGCCGAGTTTGATTTCGCCGGTGACGACGGATTGCGTCTGCTGGTTGAAGGCCATCAGGGCGTCCATCTTCGCCGTGTACCAGAAGCCGTAGTAGACCATCTCGGCGATCTCGGGGGAGAGGCGGTCGCGGAGGTGGAGCAGGTCGCGGTCGAGGGTGAGTTGCTCGACGTAGCGATGGGCTTCGTAGAGGAGCGTCATGCCGGGGGCTTCGTACACGCCGCGGCTCTTCATGCCGACGAAGCGGTTCTCGATCATGTCGAGCCGACCGACTCCGTTGCGGCCGCCGATCTTGTTCAGTTCGAGAACCATTGTCAGCGGGCTGACCTTCGTGCCGTTCAGTGTGACGGGGACGCCGTGCTCGAAGCCGATCGTGACGTGCTCGATCTTGTCGGGAGCCTGTTGCGGTGAGACGGTCATCCCGAAGTCGGGGACATCGACACCGGTGACCTTCGGGTCTTCGAGGACTCCCGCTTCATAGCTGATGTGCAGGCAGTTCTCATCCGAGCTGTAGGGCTTGGCGACCGAGGCTTTGACCGGGATGTTCTTCTCGGCGCAGAAGGCGATCATCTCGGTGCGACCGGGGAACTTGGCGCGGTACTTCTCGATCCGCCACGGCGCGATGATCTTGATGCCGGGGTCGAGGGCTTCCGCCGCGAGTTGGAAGCGGCACTGGTCGTTCCCCTTGCCGGTCGCTCCGTGCGCGTAGGCATCCGCGCCGACTTCCTTCGCGACTTGCAGGCAAATCTTCGAGATGAGGGGCCTCGCGATGGACGTCCCCAGCAAGTAGACGCCTTCGTACCGCGACTGCCACTGCATGACGGGGAAGGCGAAGTCGCGACAGAGTTCCTCTTGCGCATCGACGATCCGGCACGACTTGGCTCCGCAGGTGTGAGCCTTCGTCAGCACTTGCTGTCGATCCTCACCGGGCTGGCCGAGATCGACGTAGACGCAGTGAACGTCGTAGCCCTCGTCCTGCAACCAACCGAGAATGACCGATGTATCGAGACCGCCCGAATAGGCAAGGACGCAGCTAGGCATGAGCAAGATTCCCAAGGCAACATGGAGTTGGAGGCGACGCGCGATGGGACTCAAACCGGAACCACCGCGAACGGGGCGGGATTATATCGGTGCCGTGCGGGGCTGCTACCGACGCAGGATTCGCTACGGAACATGGGCCGTGAGGAAGCAGTCCTTGCTCACGCTGCGGGTTGGTGTGGTGCCTTGAAAACGAAAGAAGCGTCTCATGGAGACGCTTCTTGGTTTGGCTCGGATTGTGGCGAAGACTCAGCGTACGGAAACGCCGTCCGACGAATCACTGATGTCGGACTGCTGTGGCTCTTCGACGACGGGCTTGATACCGACAGCCTGGTCCGAAAGGCTTTGCACTCGACCCATGCCGAGCACAGACAGAAGAAAGAATGCCATCACAGCGACACCAACAAGGAGGTAGCTGATGCTACCGTCGATGCTGTTCTTCTTCAGGTAGACGGGTTCGTCGAGTTCGCTCGGGGTATCGAGCAATAACATGGTGTTCCTTCCACTTTCTAATGAGCTGGGAGGGGTGATCAGCCCAGCAGTTGGCGAGCCTCGATGTCGTCGCGACTTTGCGGTGCCATCGAGCGTCAAACCGATTTGACACTCCGTGAAGCCGCAATTGACGGGCCATTCGGGAGCTCGCCGCGAGAATCGTTCCTCGACCTCATGCTAACCCGTGAAATCAGCAGGTCTGTTCGACTTTCCGTGAGCGCCGCTGAACCCGTGTCAGAATTGCGCAAACGTTGAGCCTTTGAAACAACCGCGTTGACATTCGTCAACATGGGAGCTGTTGGCGGGCGCGTCTTATACTTCGAGCGGCCGAAAATGACGCTCGGTCGTTTAACCGCGTGGGCAACGCCCAATGGCACTCACTTTGGGGTGTAGCTGAAGTCGTAAGACTTCAGACGATCGTCAACGCCGGCTGAATTCTCACGAATTCAGCTACGTCGCACTGAACGTCAATTCGAAAATCGCTCAAAGTGAGTGCCATAGGGGCGTTGCCCACGCGGTTAAACGAGACCATCAGTGCTGAGTGACAAACGGGCCTCACGTCGCGGGGCAAGTTGCCCAGCGGCGAACAACACCGCGACCGGGACAAGCTGCATCAGAAAGCGCGGGCTGGATCCGCCGATGTGTTCGTCGAGTTGAGCCGGTGCGAGCATCCCCGCGATCATCAGTGCCAAGAGCGAACCGACCATGTCTAGCAACAGCACCATCTGCGACGCAGTCAGCACTCGGCGCGGCGCGATCACCAGCGCGACCAGCATCAGCCACCAATGCAGTCCCCAATGCTGCCACTCCCACAACATGCGATGAGCCAGATGAACGGCCTCCCAGGCGAGGACCGGCAAGCGCTCGATCACGAGTGCGAACGAGGCTCGCCCGAAGTAATTCATCTCGGTCGTGAGAGGCAGCCCGCGGCGATGGACGAACCACGGCCCGAGGACAATCACCGCGCAGACCACGACAGCGACCAGCGTGCGAAACGATGAACTTGTCTGCTGGACGATGTCAGCCTGATCACTCGCTCCGGTGTGGTGTCTCTTCAGCACAAAACCAACCACGATCACCAAGCTCAATGCGGCGACATCGACGAGCAGGAACGCGATCCCTTCGTC
>JAYTQJ010000134.1:0-11929 GCA_043746775.1 Schlesneria sp. | reverse complement strand
TCGCGACGAAAAATGAACTTTGAACCACCTGACCCCTGATCGACAGCGGCCAATCTTGGACGTAAAAAATGCACCGCCGCTAAGTTCGCGATGGCCCGTTGTGCCGCAGCCGTCGCTGAGAATCAAGTGGGCGGGGTCGAGTGCCAGGCGGGGTCTCCTTCGCTAAAGTGCCGACTCGATTGAGATGGACCAATTTGGGAACCGACCGGAAAATTTCATCATGAAGCGATTGAGTGCGTTGACCTCCTCCGTCTGTTTGTTGTGCGGCTCACTTGTTTGGGGGCAGGCTCCCGCAGCGGAATCGAAGCCACGTGAGTCGCGGCCAAAAGCGAAGGCCAAGGCGAAGGTGGATCGCCCGACGGTGGTTGGCCCGTCAATCAAAGGGAACAAAGCCACGCCGATCGACCGCATCAAGGCTGCGAAAGACTTTCAGGTCGAATTGCTGTATTCGGTGCCGGGAGTCGATCAAGGTTCGTGGGTGAACCTGTGTGTGGACAACAAGCAGCGGATCATCGTCAGCGATCAGTACGGTGGCCTCTATCGGTTTGCCGCACCGCTGCCGGGACAGACGCTCGACCCGCTCAGCATTGAGAACGTTCCCGCCAACATTCGCGCGGTGAATGGCATGTTGTGGGCGTTCGATGCGCTGTATGTCGGCGTCAACGACTATGAGAAAAAGATTCCGAGCGGCCTCTATCGCCTGACCGACAGCGACGGTGACGACCGGCTCGACAAGGTCGAATTGCTGCGTGAGATCACGGCGAGCGGCGATCACGGCGTTCATGCCGTCTTACTGACACCCGATGGCAACGGGCTGTTTCTGGTGTGCGGTAATGGAGCGAAGCCGACCACGCTCGCTCCGACATCTCCCGTCCCCGCGATCTGGGGCGAAGACCATTTGCTGCCGCGCATGCCCGACGGTCGCGGCTTCATGAAAGATGTGATGGGACCGGGCGGGATCATCTATCGCGTCTCACCGGATGGAGCGACGTTTGAGGCGGTTGCGTCCGGGTTTCGCAACGTCTTCGATGCGGCGGTCAATCACGACGGCGAGCTGTTCACTTACGACGCCGATATGGAGTACGACTTCAACACGAGTTGGTATCGCCCGACGCGCATCAATCACGTCGTCAGCGGGGCCGAGTTTGGTTGGCGGAACGGAGCGGGCAAGCGGCCCGAGTTCTATCCCGACAACTTGCCCGCGACGCTCAACATCGGACCTGGCTCGCCAACGGGCATGACCTTCGGTTACGGAGCGAAGTTCCCCGCGAAGTACCAGCAGGCACTGTTCGCACTCGATTGGAGTTGGGGCAAGCTCTACGCGGTCCACCTGCAACCGAACGGCTCGACGTTCACCGCGACGAAGGAAGAGTTTGT
Organism: Schlesneria sp.; assembly: GCA_043746775.1. Lineage (GTDB taxonomy): Bacteria > Planctomycetota > Planctomycetia > Planctomycetales > Planctomycetaceae > Schlesneria. The sequence goes on along the minus strand of JAYTQJ010000134.1, from coordinate 10,552 downwards.
CACCGGTGCTCCGTTGCCGATCACGGACGCGATCATTCATCCGATTGACGGCGCGATGTATTTCACCATCGGCGGTCGTCGCGTGCAGTCGGGACTGTATCGCGTGACGTATGTGGGAACGGAATCGACTGCCGTTGTAGGGCGGGCACTCTTGCCCGTCGAGAAGTCGGGCGAGAAGACAGAAGACCGGACGGGCAAGAGTGCCCATCCTACAGCGGAGATACTCGCGACCGAGGCCCGCGCGACGCGGCACATGCTGGAAGCGTTTCATCAGTCGCAAGACCCCTTGGCGGTCGGCGTCGCGTGGTCGTACTTGGCGAACGGCGACCGCTTCATTCGCTGGGCCGCGCGAACCGCCATCGAACACCAACCGGTCGCGAGTTGGACCGACAAGGCGCTCACGGAACCCGATGTGGCGAAGCAGGCCGAAGCGCTGCTGGCACTCGCGCGCGCGACCGGCGTTTGTCCGCAGCATCGCACGAAAGAGACTCCGCCCGTCGATGAAGCGTTGCGTGCGAAGCTGCTCGACGCGCTGCTGAATGTCGATTGGAACAAGCTCGATCATGAGCAACGCCTGACTCTCGTCCGCACGATCGAGATCACGTTGAACCGCTTCGGCCGACCCGATGACGAACGTGCTGCGAAGCTGATCGCGAAGCTCGATCCGGTCTTCCCGGCGGCGACGCGCGAACTGAATTGGCTGCTTTGCGAGACCCTGGTCTATCTCCAGTCACCGACTGCCGCCGCGAAAGGGATCGCACTGATTGCGAACGCCCCGACTCAAGAGGAACAGATCGAATACGCGCGGTCGTTACGGATGCTGAAGGCCGGTTGGACGATTGAGCTGCGGGCATCCTTCTTCGAGTGGTTCCTTACGGCGGCGAGCTTTCGCGGCGGTGCGAGCTTCGAGAAATTCATCGAGTTCATCCGCACGGATGCCGTCGCGACTCTGACCGACGCCGAAACGACCGCGCTCGCCGAGTTGCTCGCCAGGAAGCCGGAAAAGAAGTCGGCAATCGAAAATCTCGGCGCGATCTTCGCCGGGCGGAAGCCGACCGAGTGGAAGCTCGACGAACTTTCGGCAGCAGCGCAGACGGGACTCAAAGCACGCAGCTTCGAGAACGGTCGCAAGATGTTCGCCGCCACAGCGTGCTTCACCTGCCATCGTTTCGGCAACGAAGGCGGCATGACCGGCCCGGACCTGACCGCCGCCGGACGCCGCTATTCGCCGCATGACTTGCTCGACCAAGTCATCAACCCCAGCAAGGTCATCAACGAGCAATTCTCCGCTGTGACCGTCGTCACCGAATCGGGCAAGGTCCACACGGGTGTCGTTGTGAACTTGGGCGGCGACACGCTGACACTCAACACCGACCTGACCGATCCCAATTTGCGAGTGACCATCGACCGCAAACAGATCGAGGAAATGGAGCCGTCCAAGACCTCGCCCATGCCCGTGAATCTGCTGAACCTGCTCACGAAAGACGAAGTGTTGGACCTGCTCGCTTACGTGTTGAGCGGCGGAGACTCAGCACACGTTTTGTTCCAGAAGTAAGCTGCCCTTTAGGCGATCTGCGTTGGTCATGTGCAGAGTGTGATGAGGGAGAGGGATTCGACGAGGGCGAGGTATTTGTTCGTGGCTCATCCGGTGTTTCGGGGAGGTCACTGAAGAGGGGCCTCCCCTTCCCGCAGAAATCGGTTTCGTCGGATGAAAGGGTTCTGAGCGGATCTGTTTTTAGCCCGGAGGGCGGCAGGTCGTAGCCCACGGCGTGAGCCGTGGGGCAGTCTGGCATCGCATCGTGGCGGATGCTGCCAGCATCCGAACCGACGCTGGCAGCGTCGGCCACGACAGTGATTGCTGCGCCGATCCTTAGCCCTGAAAGGGCGACACCTTCGTTGGAAAAGTGCGTGTGTCACAGTAGGCGTCGAACGAAGACGGTGTCGCCCCTCCGGGGCGAGTGCCCTGTCCGTTCTGAATTTGGGCGTAGATGAAGTCGTGAGACTTCAGAAAACGCAGAACTCTGACGAGTTCGGCTACCCCCCAAATTAAGACCTGACGGGGCACTCGCACATCTCCCGGTATGGATCACTGAGCCGGGCCACCCGTCCAACAGGAGTCGGCGAACCGCCAGCAGCAACTTCGACCTCGCGAAGACGACACAGGTGGATTCCCGATGAGTCGCCAACAAGGACACGTCGGCCGTCCTTGAAGCATTGAATTGTGCCCGACAGCTTCACGGTGGAGAGGCGTTCTCCCGTCGCGATATCAAACTGAACAGTGGTCGCTCCACCGGCCCAAACCGATTTCCCATCCGCAGAGAATGCGACGTTGGAGCCGAACTTCGTGTTCTCGTACGGGAGCGTCGCAAGCTTGTCTCCGTTCGCAGTACTCCAAACGTAAATCTGGTCAATTGGGCCTTTGCCATTCGCGTACGGAATGTTTCCGCATCCGACTGCCAATCGCTGACCGTCAGGCGAAGCCGCTACGTAAGAGAAGCCCGGAGCCGGTGCCGTGTACCGTCGCACTTCCTTGCGTTGATTGAGATTCCATTCGGTAATCGTGTTCGTGGAATCCGTGCGGGTGAAGAAGACGACGTTGGAATCGTCCGGACGGAAACAGGCTGGAGCGCGCGCTCCAGGGATGTCCGCGACGCGCTCGCCCGATTTGGCGTCGAAGATGTGCAAGCGCTTGCCACCCGTCGCGACCAACACCTGCTGGCCATCGCGGGAGACCGATAAGCTCGTGGCCGCACCGCTCAGCGAATAGATTTTTTCTGAGGTCAGTGCGTTGAGGTCCAGCCGCCGAATGTTCCCACTAGCGTAACCAGCAATGAACGCGATATGCGGCTCGGTCGGTGAACAGGTGATGGACGCGACCCATTCGTCGTGCTTCGCAAACGTATGCAGCTTGGCTCCCGTTTCCGCATCCCACACTTCCACGTCGCCCTCAAACGTTCCCGTCAAGACCTTCTTGTTGTCCTCGGTCATCGCCCAACTGTGACGACCTCCCGCGATCAGCAGTTTTTCTGACTTGGCATCCGCCAAACGAACACCGGCCTTTGGTGGCGGAGTTGGTTGAACGGCAGGTGTCACAACCGCAACTTGCAGCTTCGCGAGTTCCGCCGCTGACGGTTCACACACGACGCGAAGGCCGATGTCGTCGATGCCGACAAAATGTGGCATCCCGCGTCGTTCTGCAGAACCAACCCGGTTGGTTGCCTCATCAAATCCGCCGCCGCGAATCGCTCGTAGGTCAAGCGAGTTCTTGACGAGCGGATCGGTGGCTGGTGTGGCCGTCAAATCAGACCAATGATCCTCGCACCACTCCCAAACATTGGAGTGCATGTCATACAGGCCCCACGGATTGGGTTTGCCCTGTCCGACGGGCTTGGGGTCGAAGAGGAACGGCTCGCGGAATGAGCGACGCGATTCTGTCGCGTTGTCGCTGAAGGCTGTCGTTGTTCCTGCGCGACAGGCATATTCCCACTCGGCATCGGTCGGCAGCCGGTATCGGCGTCCCTTGGCTTTCTCCTCAGCCAAATCACTGAGACGCTTACAAAAACTGTGGGCACCGCCCCAGTTGACCTTCTCGACCGGACGCAGGTCGTCCCCTTGAAAGGCACTCGGGTTGCTTCCCATGACGCGACGATATTCCGCCTGCGTGACTTCATAAACACCGATCAAGTAGGGCTTCGTCAGAGTGACCTGATGTTGCACCTCATCTTTGCGTCGAGCGGCTTCCGACGCGGGGGATCCCATCGAAAACTGACCCGCCGGAATCAACGCCAGCTTCATCCCAATTGAATTGGTGATGATCGGACGTGTGCCAGTGGCCGCGATCGGCGGATTCGCAGGAGCAATCACACCGGCAGCGTTGCTGGGCACCGAGGTATTCGCCTTCGCCGCATCGAGGATCATCACCTCCAAGTCTTTGAACTGAACATTGGACAGGAAGCACGAGATGGAGACGACGCCTTCAGAAAGAGTCGAGTCGGTCCCCGTCGCGACGACCTTGTCGTTCACAGAGAACTTCAGTGCATTGCCGCGAACCTCGGTTGCCATGTCCGTGAATTCTGCGGGAACGTTGACGCCGAAGTTCAGGCCGGGGGTCGGTGTGGCGAGGTCTTTCCAGTTGCCGTCCATCCATTTGGCGACACCGAATCCCTGCTGCGCCGGGTTGAACCAATGGAACCCGTGATAGCACTCATCCCCCGAGTGACGCACGGACAGAGTGAGATGCTTCGTCGCCCCGGAGACCTTCTTGACCTTGGCTCGCAAGATGATGTCCTTTGCGCGAATCTCCGGGAACTTCACGCTCGTGTCATTCAACTCCAACACACCATCGGTCAACTTGACCTTCGCGGGATCGGTCGGCTCCATCTTCGTATCGAGCAGCTTGATCCAAGTCCCCGGCTTCGTAGTCACGACCAAACTCTGTTGCGGGACTGCGACCGATGCCGTTGATCGTGCGGTCATGACTGGCTTGGCACGTAGGATTGTTACAAACTTCTGTCCAGGAATGGCCGTTAAAGTATCTGAAGTCGCCCCGGTGTATGGAAACGCATGCGGGTACGAGTTACCCGGGAAGGTGCCGATCTCACGAGGCTCACTGAGAATGCGATCAAAGACGTGGCTCTCCGCCATCAAAACGGATGCAGCACCGCTTGTAACTATCACGCCCGTGCGGCCTTTGACTTTGATCTTAGCCCCAGCTCCACTTAGGCTCCCTGATTCGTTGACCCGGAATGCCTGCGCCCCTTCGCTGAAGAGAGCGACGACGTTTTTGTCTCCGGTCGGAAGAATGTGATAGACGAAATCGTCAATGGAAGTGGCTCCAATCTTCTTCGGTGAGGCAGGAGATGAAATGTCGAAAGCAGTAATCGCTTTGCGGACATTTGGGTCAGAACCGAAATTGACGGCACCGTCTCCAACGAGCAATACATTGCCCGAGACGCCGCCATTCCAACCTCTTTCTCCTGATTCGACAGATTTCACAAAACGAGGAGCATCCGGTTTGGAGACATCGAACACGACAAGCCACTTCGGTCCCATGACGTACAAGTGTTTGTCGTGGACCAACCCACGAGTTGCGAGTTTCGGACTCGGAATAATTGCAGATTTCTCGGTAGTGATATGGCGGGGACGCTGCGGATCCTCCAGCGAGTAGACTTCGAGGTCGAATCCTCGAAGGCAGAGCAGCGTCGCGCCAATGAGATGGACTCCCGTTCCATCACACGCATCATTGATCCGGTGCGATTCTTGAATCTCAGCGAAGCCGCCCGGCACCGTGGCATTGTCCGGTAGCCGATAAACGACAAGGTCTCCACGGGGAGAGCCCGTGTGTTGGAAGTCGGTGCAATAAACGAAAGGAGCGCGAATCGCCACTCCGTAGAATGCGGGCGGACGGGCAGAGGATTCCAGATCACTCCGACGCATCAATCTGGCCGCGATTTCAAATTCGATCGGTGCATCATTGCCGACCAGTGAAACATAGCGAGGGGCGTTTGCAGGTGAAGCATTGGAACTGCCTGCTGTTGACGCTTGATTGGCGTTTGATGTCTCGCTGTTGGCAGGCTTCGTCAGGTCGCGAATCGTGATGTTGCGGAAGCGTGCTCCGGCGGTGGTCATAGTTTGCAGGCCGATGCGGCCGCTGGGCTGGCGTTTGATGGTCGGGGGGATCGTGACGCTGTTGAGGTCGGTGTCGAGAGCGTCTGTTCCGTCGTGAGTGACTTGAATACGCGGCCCGACGGCCCGCACCACGAGCGTGTGCCATTGGTTTGGGGTTGTGTTCAAGGGCCGCTTACGCGTCTCAATATTCCACAGCGAGCCGGTCCGAAGGACGGATGCGCTCGAGGCATTCGCCGGAGCGTTGTCGTCGAGGAGCTGAATCCCCACGAACCCGGTTCCGTCGGGTTTGCCCGTCGGCGACACCCGCACAAATACGCCGCTGTTACCGCCGCTGGGAAGCTCGTACTCCAGAGACAACTCGAAGTCCGAGTAATCCTGCTTCGTTGCCAACCACCCCGCCCCGCTTCCATACAACACACCACCATCCAACGTCGTCCACTGCGACTGCCCGAGCGGCTTCGCCAAATCCCATTCATCGAACGTCGGCGTCGGAGAGGCCGGAAGTGGCGTGAGCGTGAACTTCTGAACCTCGAACGGAAAGCCAGAGGAACCCAAGACAATGGAACGTGAGTTTGGCACCAACCATCGTTCAAGCAACCCGAGCCTTGAAAAATCACCCATCCAATAGACGATTGGATTCTGATTGAGCGTGGCGCTGATGTGACCTCGCCTGACATCAATTTGAATGACGGCGGGTTGGCCAACAACAATTCGTTCTGTCTTCGATTCGGTCTTGTTCCCATTCTCGATGAGATCCTTCCCATCAATGGTTTCGAGTCCGGTGTATTTTCCGAAGGCGTCGATAACCACCATCGATTGACGCTCACCAACGGGAATCCCAATGTTGAAACTCTGCCCGGTATCAGCAGAAATCTTTTTAAACTCCAGCGTCAACCGGTACTCATTGGGTGCCAATACTGGAATTTGCAGTTTTGATTGTTTTGCAGTCCCTTTCTCGACGATGAGTCGATCAGCGTTGAACTTCGCAGTACCGGTGACGACATCTCTTTTTAGATCGATCCATTTCAGCAGGTCGATTGACTCTGGCTCCTTTGTCGTGGCTACATTCGACTGGCCTGTCGTGCTGACCGTAAGCGATTTCCGAGGGACAGGCGTGCCGTCCAGTTTGACTACGACTTCCGAGTCTTCTCGCGTGACGATCAGGACCGGTTTGCCTCCCTTCTTCAGGGTGAGTTGTTCTGTGTCGAACTCGTCCACGTTGCCATCGTCGCCCGGCTTGCTCGACTTGATGTGCAGCGTGTGATCGCCGGGCTTGACCTTCGTTTCGCGCGTGCCGTCGGTGATCGTGATCTCGGCTTCGGTGATCGTGATCTCGGCTTCGTTGAATTTGACCTCGTAGCCGTCGGCGAGAATCTCGACCTTCACTCTTGAGTCGCCGATGTTGAACCAGATGACTGCGGCCAGCAGGACGAACGCGGCGGCGACGCCACCGATCCGCTTGCTGTTGGGCGGAAGTGATGGATCTCGGCGCGAAGACTTGCGGCGGCGACGCGGTTCGTTCGGCGCGTTGAAGTCGAACTCATTGGCCCCTTCGCGCGAGGCGGCCGGTTCGAGTGTTGTTTCGAGAGCGGCGTCACTGGCTCCCCCTTTCGGTCGTGCGACCAGAGACGCGCCCGCCGTCGTGGACGTGCCGCGTGCGACTCCCGCCAACGCATCTGCCGCCGCCTTCATCGACGGGTAACGGTCCTTCGCCTCCTTCGCCATCATCTTCAAACAAACAACTTCGAGATGCGGGTTGAGGTCGGGGCGATGCTCACTTGGCGGCGGCGGTTCTTTGACGAGGATCGCGCCCAAGACCGCGTGGATGCCTCCCTCAAATGGCAGCTTCGACGTGAGGAGTTGGTACAGCACGACGCCGAGGCTGTATTGGTCCGTCGCGCCGGTCAGCTTGTCGGGATCGCCCTCGACCTGTTCCTTCGACATGTAGGCGGGCGAGCCGATCAGCGTGCCGCGTTGAGTGATCACGGTCGAGTTCTGCTGGTCGGTCTTGTGGACGAGACCGAAGTCCATGACGACCGGTTCGCCCTTCTCGTTGACCATGATGTTGTCGGGCTTGAGATCGCGGTGGATGACGCCGTGCGCGTGGGCCTCCTGCATCGCGAGGGCGATCTTGCGGACGACGGCCATCGCCTGCTTCTCGGTCATCGGCTTGTCGGCCTTGATGAACTCCTGCAGTTTCTTGCCCGGCACGAACTCCATCGAGATGTAGTGCCGCCCGTCGATCTCACCCACGTCGTAGACCGCGCACAGATTCGGATGCTTCAGATTGGCGACGGCCCGTGCCTCACGATGAAAGCGTTTGAGCAACTCGCCGTCGGTGTCGTCGTCAAACGTCGGCGTCTTGAGCGCGACCTTCCGTTGGAGCAATGAATCGACGGCGAGATAGACCGCTCCCATCGCCCCTTCGCCCAGCTTCTGTTTCACCTGATAGCGCCCGAACGAATCGGGCAGATCATTGGCCGATTTCGGCAACGGCGGTTTTGGTGGAGTCGCGACCAAACTGCGTCGAGCCATCGACGCTTCCATCGCCTTCCCTGGGGGACCAGCCTGAGCGGGAGACGGCTGCTTGATCGCTGAGGTATCGACCACCTTGCCCGCCACCGAATGGGTCGAGACCTCGGCCTTCGGCACCTTCGGTGGGATGGTCTGTGCCAGCGCCAAATCCCCCTTCGGCGACGCACCCCCCATCAGCCGTCGCGCCTCCTCATCGAACGCAATCAACGATCGCAACTCATCCGCCGCGTCGGGGTGTCCCGCCAGAAACCGCTCGACTTCAATCGACTCGCCACGATCCACGGCCTCCACGTACTCGCGCCACGCCGCTTGAACACGCGGGTCTGTGGAGGCGATTGCGAGTCTCGATGCTGCCGTCATGAGGTGGCCCTGTTGAAGTTCGTCGGATTCGATCTCACATGCGGTTATATCTCAGGCGATCTTCGATGAGACATTCATGGTGAGCCGGGCGGCGTCAGCCCAATGGCTCTCACGTTGGAAAGTAGTAGGCACATTCCATGTGCCGTAACCTGCGAAATGCGGACGGCACACGGAGTGTGCCTGCTACTTTGCGGGCAAAGTGAGTGCCATTGGATGTCAGCCTCCGGAATCTTCACGAAAGGAGTCCGGGGGCTGACGCCGCCCAGCTCACCATGACTCCAAGCTACAGAAACGCCTCATCCAAGACCGCGTGAGGTCCAAACGACGATGCGTTCCTTTCGCAGGAAGTCCCCTGACCACCCCTAGAATTCATCCGCCATCGTGTATTGGCTCATGAGGCGCTGCAAGTCACTTGTTGCCTGAGGTCGTCTTCGCGCCGGGCGGCAGGATTGAGATGAGATAAAGCTGTGCGAATTCCTCCGTGGCGAAGGCGCGATAGTCCCAGACCTTGTTCGACGCGAGTTGTGACTTTTGCTCCGCATGTTGGACCGGAACTTCGAGTGACCGGGCGGCGGCGTTGTCTTTGGTCAGGAAGCGGGCAACCGTCAACGCGGCCTCCTTGCGTCCATGAATGATGATGGCTCCGTCCCACTTGGCCACTTCCGTCGTCAGCGACTCCGTGATGGAACTGCTGCTGCGGGAGCGACTGTGCGTTTGCACTCCGGCCACGTCGCGAAACATCAGGACGAAGTACGTGTCTCGGTCTCCCGGATTCGTCTTGCTGTTGAATGGAGTGATCAGCCGCTTCTCGATCGGAAAGAGAAACCGTTTCTCCTGCCAAGTGAGCAGCGGTGGCTTCACCTTCTTCGGCTGAGCAGCCGATTGAGAGGCCACCGTTGGTTGGGGATCGGCCGCCTGAACCGAGCGAATCGCCGCCTCCGTCAGCAGGTGTGTCGAAAGAGTCAGTCCAAGAATCGCGAGGATGAAGGTTCGCATCGTCCGGCTCCGTCAAAACGGGAAATGGTGCTTGGCCACAGAACCAAGCACCATTCGCGGGACGATCCGTGTGAAAAAAACGGTGGTTCAAAAAGATTTCCGGAATCCGTTTCGATGGCGTGATATCGAGCGAGACGGCCCTCAACCCGGACTGCGCACAGTTTCAGTGAGACGAAACGCAAGTCGCTTAACCTCGCGAAATATAAACGACTTGTGCCGATGGCCCGCCAAACCGGTGCGCTATCCGGGTCATTCAACCTGCCGCATCTCCGAGATGACTTTTCATTGCCTTCATCCCCTTTTTCATCCGCCAAGCAACGGCGTCCGGGGTCAGGCCGAGAGCTTCCGCGATCTGTTGGACCGAATAATTTTCGTAGTACCGCAGACGCAGAACCTCCTGTTCATCTTGGGGCAGAGCTGCCAAGGCGTCTTGCAACTGAACCGACTGTTCCGCGCGCACGACGATCTGGCTGGGAGTCGTTTCGTGGCCGACGAGGTTGTCTTGTTCGACCGCCACGTCGCGATCGACTGATCGCTTTTGAACGGCCAAGTGGTCTCGAACGGCATTCTGAATGTTGCGTTCATGAATCAGCCTCAGCCACGCGACAAACTCAGCCGGGTCGCCGCCCGCGAACCCGGTGAACTGCTTGTGGACCGATAGGCAGGTCTGCTGAATGACATCCGAATCGTCGATCCGTCCCTGCAACTTGGGAGGGAGCTGTTGAACCGCAATCCCCCGAAGGTAGTCCCGATGCAGGTCGAGAAGTCGTCCGAGCGCGCTGTCGTCCCCCTCGCGGGCGAGCGGAATGAGCGCGGCAATTTCAGAGTCTGCTGTGGCCATGATGCGGTTTCCTTCTGCGACAGCAGACCAAGCACGAACGAACAGAGAACTCGTGTGAGATTCTTTTCGGTGGCGAAACGTTCTGAAGAATCGTCATCAGTGCAATTCGGTGACAAACAAACTCTCGCGAGACGGCCTCACCAAAGTAGCCATCATCGCTCCGCGTGATGAGATTCAAGTGGGGTACGTGGC
>JAYTQJ010000133.1:0-5088 GCA_043746775.1 Schlesneria sp. | reverse complement strand
TTCCGTCGGTGTCGGCTTGCTTGCAAGTCATCAACACCATAGGTCGGTCTCGAATCAGTAATTTACTCACAGACCGCAACGCTACGGCATAGCAACTCAGAACCTCCAGCCTTTTTATATAACAACACCCAGGTCGTTTATTCGACTTGGGTGTTGGTGTTCTTTGTATAGGGCAATTTGCCTCTAGGAGAATAGTTCGTCAGGTACATTAGTGCGGGCCGTTCGTATCGCCTTTTCCACCCGGGTTGGTTCAGGTTTCTAATCAATCCAATGGCGTTTCTCATCAGCCACAGTTAGCGTGGTTAATACTTAATGAACGTGTGCGGTATTGGCTGGTGTATCACTTGGCGAGGTTCCTGTTCTAATTACGCGGTGTCGTGTCAATATAGCTATGGGTGGGGCAGTGATGGCGGCTGACTCTTTCAAAGACTCCAAGCAGGCTGACTTAATCACTGCTGACCATGCCGACGTTGGCTCCGCCTGCTTGGCTGGTGGTTGTGAATCATCGGGGGATGGAATGCAGGTCTTGCTGTCCGTCGAACAGGCTATCGGAGCCGAACTGCTCGACGCCGAAAAAAAACTGGCCGACGAGCTTCGCAGCGAGAACCCCTACGTCAGCGACACCCTTCAGCACTCGACCCGCTTCCGGGGCAAGCGACTGCGGCCGATGTTGCTGCTGCTGACCGCGAAGGCGTGCGGCGGGATCAGGCACGACCACAAAGTCCTCGCGGCGGTCGTCGAGATGATCCATCTGGCGACGCTGGTCCACGACGATGTCCTGGACGAGGCGGAGACTCGCCGGCATGTCGCCACGGTCAACGCCCGCTGGAACAACGAGACCAGCGTCCTGTTCGGAGACTACCTCTTCACGCATTCGTTTCATCTGGCGAGCAGCCTTCCCACGACCTACGGTTGCCGCTGCATCGGCCGTTCGACAAACATCGTCTGCGAGGGCGAGCTGTCCCAAATCAAGGAACGCGGCAACCTCGACCTGTCCGAAGAGACCTACTTCAAAATCATCGACGGCAAGACGGCCGAGTTGACCGCGCTGTGCGGGCATCTCGGTGCCCATTACGCCAACGCCGACGAGGCGACGACCGCCGCGATGGAACAGTACGGCCGGTCGCTCGGGCTGGCATTCCAGATTGCCGACGATGTGCTCGACCTGATGGGGAACGAGAAGAAGACCGGCAAGACGCTGGGCAGCGATCTCGATAAGCAGAAGCTCACGCTGCCGCTGATCCGCCTGCTGGCGACGGCCTCGGAACCTGACGCGACCGAGATTCGCCGACTGCTCGCACAGCCGGACGACTCGACCCGCGAACGCCTCACGCCGTACTTCGAGCGGAGCGATGCGTTCGAGTACACCAGCCGCCGCGCGCAGAGCCTCGCGCAGGAAGCCCGCCGCCAACTCGACGGCCTGCCCAACTCGACCGCCAAACGCATCCTCGCCGACATCGCCGACTTCGCAGTGCAGCGGACGTTTTGACTCATTTTTCTGCCTCTCTCTTTCTGTCTCCCCTTTCTGGTCGAGTCAAAGACGCAGACAGAAAGAGAGAGGCAGAAAGATGAAGACGACTTCTGCGTTCGGCGCGGGTCTCCTGACCCCGCCGAAACGCCCGACCGCAGGTCTCCCTCTTCGTTCGGCCCACAGCAAGTCCCTCGACCGACTTGGAGACCTTCGGTCGCGTCGTTGTGCGGGGTCGGGAGACCCGCGCACAACAAGGCAGTCGCGTTTGCAATCGCCCGCACCCTCCGTGATGATGCGGGCCAACATCAGCCTCAAACTTCGGAGTTCCTCGCGTGACAGACGTTTCTTCTGCGGATGCCCAACCAGCAAACAGTGACCTCGCCGCCGTCGAGCGACTCGGCGCGGCGTATCGGCGGGTGGTTGATCAATTGGGTAAGGTCATCATCGGACAGCGGAGCGTCGTCGAAGAGTTGCTCGTGGCGATGCTGGCGGGAGGGCATGCGTTGCTCGTCGGCGTGCCGGGTCTGGCGAAGACCCTGATGGTGCGGACGCTGGCCGAGACGCTCGACATGTCGTTCAACCGCATCCAATTCACGCCCGACCTGATGCCCGCCGACATCACCGGGACGGAAGTGATTCAAGAGGACAAATCGTCGGGGACGCGCGAGTTCAAGTTCCTGCCCGGCCCGGTCTTCACGAATGTCCTGCTGGCCGACGAGATCAACCGCACGCCGCCGAAGACTCAGGCCGCGCTGCTCGAAGCGATGCAGGAGCATCAGGTCACGGCGGGCGGCAAGCGTCACAAGCTGCCGAACCCGTTCTTCGTCCTCGCCACGCAGAACCCGATCGAGCAGGAGGGAACGTACCCGCTTCCCGAAGCGCAGCTCGACCGGTTCATGTTTGAAATCCTCGTCCAGTACCCGAGCGAAGAGGAAGAATTCGAGATCGTCCGACAGACGACCGTCAACACAACCCCGTCGGTTGAGAAGGTGCTCGGTTACGAAGAGTGGCTCGAATTGCAGAGCCTGGTCCGTCGAGTCCCCGTCGCCGATTCGGTCATTCGCTACGCGATGCAGTTCGCGCGGCTGACCCGCAAGCAGGACGGAGCGAACGGCGACGCGAAGGTTCCCGATTTCGTGAAGCAATACGTCAGTTGGGGAGCCGGCCCGCGAGCCAGCCAGTACCTGATCCTCGGTGCCAAGGCGCGAGCCATCCTGCACGGCCGCCCCTACGCGGGAATCGAAGACGTGCAGTCCGTCGCCGCCCCCGTCCTGCGGCATCGCATCCTGACCAACTTCAACGCCGAAGCCGAGGGAGTCCGCCCGGACGACATCGTCAAAAAGCTGATCGACCTCATCCCCCCCGACGGCACAGTCAGCCGCGTCCTGCCAAAGGTCTTCAAGACCGCGTGACCAGCAGTGTGGCACTCCCAAAGCTGGTAATTAGGAAGGATGGCAGTCCGATGGTCAGTCCGCATCTTGCTGCATGGAGTGTGCGACAACGATGTCATCGGGCTGGCGTCACCCTGGTTGAGGTTCTTGTCGTGTTGGCCGTGATTGCAATCTTGTTGTCGCTGCTGCTGCCTTCGATTCAGCAGGCGCGCTCCCGGGCGCAGTTGATGCAGTGTAAGAGCCACCTGCATCAAATCGGAGTTGCTTCGCACCAAGGGCGGAGCCTTCGACCGATTGAGCAAGCAGACTGCCAAAAGCACATCACCATCGCTCGTTGTCCTGCTGACAGTGGCAGCACATTGGTTCGTCTGGCCGAGTATCCCGATCCACTGGCTCGTACGAATTACGCCCATGTCTCCGGCAACGGACGTTTGCCCGGAATTGTATCGCGGGATTTCGTTCAAGATGGATTGAGCAACACGTTTGAATTTGGCGAGATGGATTCTCTTGCTGAAGACCCTTCGTTGCCGTGGTGCGGGCATTCCGTGGCGAGTTGCGAGAGACTGCTCAATGAGGTTCGTGCGGATGGACGGAAGTTCGCAGATGGTTTTCGAAGCCTTCATCCACAAGGTGGCGCGAACTTCCTGTTTGGAGACGGTTCCGTCCGGTTCATTTCCAACGGCATCGACTCTCAAACCTATCGTGCTTTGGCAACAGCCAACGGAGGTGAGTCGATTGGTACGTACTGACCTCAGACGGGAGCCCGGCTTGCACGAGTTTGCACGAAGACAACAACGTGGGATGTGCCACTGCTTCGGAGTCTTCGGAGAAGCAGTGCCGATGAGTGGGCGACCTATCGAAGAGCACTGCTTCTCCGAAGACTCCGAAGCAGTGGCACCGAACCAGTGGACGGCAGCAGTTGTCGATGTGATCGAAGGAGACCAGCCATGACCACCGAAATGATCTCGATTGAAGTCGATGCCGAAACGGCGCAGGAATTCGCGTCTGCCGATGTCGAGCGGCGTCGCAAGCTGGGAATGCTGCTCGGACTCGAACTGCGTGCCTTGCTCAAACGCCCACAGCGTAAGTTGCTGGAAATCATGGATGAAATGGGAGCGTACGCCGAGTCACAGGGCCTGACACCCGAGATTCTTGAATCGTTGCTGAAGGATGACGATGACGATGACGAATGATCTCCGGGTCGTCTTCGATACAAACGTCCTCGTGAGCGCCACGTTGATACCGCGATCTGTCCCACGTCGGGCAATCAACACGGCCTCCCACTGTGGGGTCGTGTTGTTTTCTGAGGAGTCGCTGGCGGAATTCGACGAAGTCATCTGCCGCCCCAAGTTTGATCGCTACGTGCGCGAGTCGAACCGGAAGGAGTTCCTCGCCTCGGTGCTTGAGGACGCCGAATCCATCGAAGTGATCGACTCGATCAATGACTGTCGCGACCCGAAGGACAACAAGTTTCTGGAACTGGCAGTCTCGGGTGACGCGACGCATCTCGTCACGGGGGACGACGACCTGCTGGTCCTGCATCCGTTTCGAGGCGTTGCCATCGTGACGCCACAAGAGTTCCTCGACGAGTTCTCTCAGCACTTGGCAAATGAACTCAAACCATGACAGATAGCATTCCTTGCCAGAGCGGTGCGAGACCAACTGATGGGTGATGACCATGCCGGTGACAGCCAAGCACCAAGCTAGCGATCATTGACGGTGCGTTCCGAAGACTCCACGCACCCTACGGTACTACGATACTGAACAATGCCAACAGACGGGTGATGTGACCATGCCGGTGACTGTCGAGTTGTTTGGGATTCCTCGCGCGAGGGCGGGAGTGGCGGCGACGACGGCGGAGGGGCGGTGCTTGGGAGATGTGCTGGCGGATTTGGCGAGTCGGTTTCCGGGGTTGGCTGAGTCGTGTATTGAGGGACGGGCGTTACGGTCGGGCTACACGGTGAATCTGGGTGGCGAGCGATTCGTGACGGACCCCGAGACGCTGCTCAAAGCGGACGATACGGTGCTGTTGCTGTCACTCGATGCGGGGGGGTGACGTGCGAGGACAGTTCCATCTTCGAGATGGTTCGTCTGGGTCACGTTGGTGAACAGCAGGTCCATCGCCATTTTTCAAATGGGGTGCCACGGTCACGGAGCTTCGACGTGGCCGTGAGACTGGGAATCTGCCTTCACGTTCTCGCACGGCCACGTCGAAGACTCCGTGAC
>JAYTQJ010000132.1:0-2323 GCA_043746775.1 Schlesneria sp. | reverse complement strand
AGAACCAGGGGGCTGACGCCGCCCCGCTCAGAAATGTCTCGACGGCCGGGGGCGGCCATCTTACAGGTCAACGCCTTGCTGACGCTGCGGGTTGGTGTGGCTAATCGACGAAGTAAAACTCGGGGGTGTTCATCAGTGCCCAGAAGAGGTCTTCGACGTTCGGGCGGCGTGATTCTTTGGCGGGGAGGATAGCGGCGGCTTTAGTCATTTCGGCCGTTGTTGGCGGTCGGCAATAGATTCTCAGGAAAACTTCTTCGACCAGTTTGTCGTTCGGCAATTCGCCCGCTGCCAATCGCGCGGGTTGTGCCGTGTCGGTCGCGAGTTTCTTGTTGAAGGCGGGCGAGTTCATCAGGTGCAAGACCTGCGGCGTTGTGACATCGCTCGTCCGTTCACACGGCGGGTCTTGGTTCGGGTCGGGGCGTCCGAACGTGTCGAGGAACTGCGATGCGGCGCGGTGAGTCCACAATTGTGACGCCCGCGAACCGGGAGCCATCGCGGCGAAGTCCTCTTCCGTACCCAGGACATCGTTGACTGAGTCGAGCAACACTTCGGCTCGCAGTCGCTGGCGGTAGTACCGCGAGAAGTTCTTGGTGTCGGAAACGTTTCGCTCGGACGGGATCGAACTGAGGCCGAAGACGTGCGCGGTCATGATGCGGCGGATCAGATGTTTGATGTCGTACTTGTGCTGACGGAAGTCGGCGGCGAGGTATTCGAGCAGCGGTTCGTTCGACGCGGGGTTTGTCGCGCGAATGTCATCGACCGGATCGACCAAGCCTTGGCCCATCAGCTCGGACCAGACGCGATTGACCATGACCTTCGCGAAGAATGGGTTCGATTCGCTCGTCATCCATTCGGCGAGGACTTCGCGCGGGTCATCGTCGGGGCCGATCTTCAGCGACTGGCCGGTGAGCGTCTTCGGTTCGACGGGAAGTCCCGTGCGACCGTGATTGAGCAGCCCCGACGGCAGGTTGTAGATGATCTCTTCCGTCCCCGAGATCGGTGGCGAGATGCCGCCGTGATGACCGACGCGCGCGAAGAACGAGGCGAAGCCGTAGAAGTCGTCTTGGCTCCATACCTCGAACGGATGGTGATGGCACTTCGCACATTCGAGCCTCACGCCGAGAAACAGTTGGCTGACGGAGGAGCCGATCTCAACGGGCGTCGGGCGATCGCGATAGAGGACCGTCGCCCCTTCTCGAAACGTATTGCCCTGGGCCGTGACCAGCTCGCGGACGAACTGGTCGTAAGGCATGTTTCGGCGGAAGGCGTCTCGCAGCCACGAGTCCAAATTCCAGACGGCCTTGATCCCGACACGATACGGATTGGGACGCAACAGATCGGCCCACTTGTTCGCCCAGAAGTCGGCGTATTCGGGGCGTTGCAAGAGTTGATCGACGAGGAGCGTTCGCTTGTCAGAACGGTTGTCGGCGAGGAACGCGCGGGTCTCATCGGGCGTTGGCAGGCGACCGATCACACGCAAGAAGGCGCGACGATGAAAGGTCGCGTCGCTCGTGGTCGGTGACGGGAGCATCCCCATCAGTTTGAGTTTCTTCCAGACGAGACCGTCGATCTCGTTCAGTCGTGGGAGCGCATCGTAGGCCGCGTCGGGAACGGCTCCCGGCAGCGGGATCGTGATCGCGCAGACGGCGATGTGACTCATGTACCTTGCCATGATCGCGGTCTCACCGGGAAGCGATCCGGCTTGAACTTGTCCCTCGCCGTTGATCGACACCACCGCGCGGTCATTCGATTGGAAGGCGGTGCTGTCGGTGACATCGCGCCGGGCACCGTTTGAGTATTCGGCGATCGCCTTCAACGCGAAGCTCTCCTTGGTGACGAGGCTCCGATTGGCTGGCTCAACGACGACACGCACGATCTTGGGTGCATCGGCCGGAGTGCGCGGCGCGCCGCTGAGCAACCACGCGCTGATGAGTTCATAGTGCGGCGAGCCGACTGCGAATCTCGCCCCGCCACCGTGTGGTGCTTGGCCGGTCGCCTTCCGCAGCAAGAGACTCGTCGCGGGTGAGGCTGAGAAGACGCGACGGCCACGCCCTTCATGGACCAGCGCCGCGTAGTCCATGTCCGAATCAAAGCCGAGCAGCGACAGAGCGAATCCATTCTGACCGCGCGACTTGCCGTGACACGCTCCCGCGTTGCAGCCGAAGCGGGTGAGGAGCGGCTGGATGTCGGACTCGAAGGTCACGGCGGCGAAGGGTTCGGCGGCTTCGGTTGAAGCGAATGGGAACCCGATCACTGAAAAGGCCAGCGAGAAGTGCAAAGTGAGAAGTGCAAAGTGCAAAGTGGCAGACAGGCCACGTTCTGG
>JAYTQJ010000131.1:0-5098 GCA_043746775.1 Schlesneria sp. | reverse complement strand
CGAAGCTCCGTGACCGTGGCACCCCATCCCCCAGATTCAACAAGGCGATTGCCCTGACGCGCGGGGCGTTGCCCACGCGGTTAAACGACTCAAGGGGGCTATACAAAGCTGTTCGATCACAAGGTGGCGATCAAAATGCAGAAGTAAAACCCTCTCACCCGGTTGCTTGGCGCGTGCGAATCGTCGGCCTATCGTCTCGCCCACTTGTGGCGGAGGCACACCAACCCGAAGCGTAAGCGAGGAAGTGAGTTGCCTCCTCGCTTACGCTTCGGGTTGGTGTCGGTCGCTTCGACCGCGTGGAATGTCTCTCTGTTGCGTCTCCTTGTGAATCAGGTGCCTCATGCGTGTTCGCGTTGTGGTTTGGATGGCGTTGGTTGCTGTTGGAATGGCACTTGTTTCTGACTGCCCGGCAGCCGAACCGGTCGCGCCGAAGTCGTTCCGAGTCTACTTCGGAACGTACACCGGTCCACTGAGCAAAGGGATCTATCACTCGACGCTCGATCTCGCCTCGGGCCAACTCTCGCCACCACAGTTGTCGGCTGAGATCAAGAGTCCGTCGTTCGTCGGGATTCATCCGAGCCGCAAGTTTTTGTATGCGGTCAGTGAAATCTCAGACTTTCAGGGGAAGCCGCTCGGCGGTGTGAGTGCCTTTTCCATCGACGCCACATCCGGCAAGTTGACGCTGCTGAATCAGCAGTCGTCCGAGGGGGCCGGGCCGTGTCATTTGGTGGTCGATGCGGCGGGCAAGAATGTGCTGGTGGCGAACTATGGCGGAGGCAGTGTGGCGTCGCTGCCGATTGACGCGACGGGCAAGCTGTCGGCGGCGAGTGCTTCGATTCAGCATGTCGGGTCAGGCATCGACAAGTCGCGGCAAGAGAAGCCGCACGCCCATTCGATCAACCTCGATGCGGCCAACCGCTTCGCGTTCGCCGCCGATCTGGGTCTCGACAAAGTGCTGATCTACAAGTTCGATCCGAGCAAGGGGTCGCTCGTGGCCAACGATCCTCCGGCGGGAGTCGTTTCTCCCGGCAGTGGTCCGCGCCACTTTGCCTTTCATCCTTCGGGCCGCTTCGCGTTCGTCAACAACGAGATGACCTCCGCCGTCACGGCGTTTCATTATGACGGCGGCAAAGGCTCACTAACAGAAGTTCACACGCTCTCGACGTTGCCTCAACCGGTGAAGGGGAACTCGACTGCCGAGACGGTCGTGCATCCTTCGGGGAAGTTTGTCTACGTCTCGAATCGCGGCCACGACAGCATCGCGATCTTTTCGTTCAACGAAGCTTCCGGAAAGTTGACCGCTGCCGGGCATTGCCCGACAGGCGGCAAGACGCCCCGCAACTTCAACATTGATCCGACAGGCCAATTCCTATTGGCGGCCAATCAGGGAACGAACGATGTCTTCA
The DNA here is from genome assembly GCA_043746775.1 of Schlesneria sp. Taxonomy (GTDB): domain Bacteria; phylum Planctomycetota; class Planctomycetia; order Planctomycetales; family Planctomycetaceae; genus Schlesneria. The sequence goes on along the minus strand of JAYTQJ010000131.1, from coordinate 3,692 downwards.
CGTTCCGCATCGACGGAGCGACCGGCCAATTGACGGCAGTTGGAACGAAGATCGAAGTCGGTAGCCCGGTCTGTGTGCGGTTCGTTTCGACGGAGCCGTAGGTATCCGTTCAAGAACAATATCGTCTTTCGCTCCGCGAAAGCACGCCCTTTCGCGGAGCGAAAGGCGGCAAACGACGGAGTGATTTTTGGAACAAGTGCTGAGAGGATAAGGATCGGCGCATCAATAACTGTCCCATCGTGGCGGATGCGGCCAGCATCTGAACCGACGCTGGCAGCGTCGGCCACGACAGTGATTTCTGCGCCAGTTCTAAGTTGATGCGGTCCCCGAGATGTTCGGGCGTGTTCTATCAGGCAGGAATTCTCCAAAGATAAGATCGCTTGTTTCAGACATAGAACGGCATTCGCGCATGCACAGTTCCAGCGAGTCGAGTCCTTCGCGTCCTCTTTCAGCGGCATTGCCGTTGTTGCTGGACGCAACCAGCGAATTGGTGGCGAGCCTCGCGCTGGACGGTCGCCGTGTGAGTGATTGGAACCGCAGTGCCGAGACCGCATTTGGCCGTTTGAGGGACGAGTTTGGTTCGAGTGGTGCATCTTGGATAGATGCGATTCACTCGGAAGACCGAGCGGCGTTGAGCATTCAGTTGGCGAAGTTGTCTCCCGACATTTGGTCGGAGTCCGCGTTTCGGATCGTGCAGCCGAGCGGAGCCGTTTGCTGGTTGAAAGCCCGTCTCAGGGCGATCCGTCTCGGTGATCAGCGTGAGCTATCCGCGTTGCTCATCGCGACCGATGTGACCGCCCAACGCAATTCGGCCAAAGAGATGGCCGACGCCTTGGCCGAGCACCGGTCGCTTACCGAACAGATGCCGCTCAGCCTGATTCGCAAGGATGCTCAGGGCCGTCGCACGTTTGTGAACCGCCACTATTGCGAACAGCATGGAGTCACGGCGGACACGGTGCTGGGCAAGTCCGACTTCGATCTCTTCCCGGAAGCGTTGGCTCGCAAATTTGCCGCCGATGACCGGCGCGTGATGGAACGCGGCGAAGTGTTGCATGACATTGAAGAGTTGGCGGGGCTGAACGGCACACGGCGGATCATTGACCGGGTGAAGTCGCCCATCCGCAATGTCGAGGGGCAAATCGTCGGCGTGCAGGTTCTGTTCTGGGACGTGACCGAGGACATTGCCGCGCGGGAGGCATTGCGGGAATCGGATGCTCACTACCAGTCGCTGGTCGAAAGCCTGCCACTGAGCGTCTTTCGGAAGGACTCCGAATTTCGCCTCGTCTTCGGCAACAAGCGGTTCTGCGAAGCGCTTAGTGATCCGCTCGAATCGTTTCGCGGCAAGACCGACTTCGATTTGTTTCCCCAGGATCTGGCCGCGAAGTACCGCAGTGACGATCAACGCATTATCGAGTCCGGGGTCACGATCGAAGCGATCGAAGAGCTGATTCACGCCGACGGACAACGGTTCTACATCCAGACGTTCAAAGGTCCGGTTCGCGCGGCCGACGGCCATGTGATCGGCATCCAAGGGATGTTCTGGGACGTGACGGCTCAGCAGCGGGCCGAGCAGGAACTGCGCAAGGCAAAAGAAGCTTCTGACGCGGCGAGCAAAGCCAAGAGCGACTTCCTCGCCAACATGAGTCACGAAATTCGCACGCCGATGAACGCGGTCATCGGCATGACCGAACTGGTCCTCGATACCGAACTGACGAGTAACCAGCGGGAATACCTCGCGATCGTCCAAGAGTCGGGCGACGCGTTGCTCACGCTCATCAACGATGTGCTCGACTTCTCGAAGATCGAAGCAGGCAAGTTTGAACTTGATCCCGCCATTTTCGACGTGCGCGAGACCCTCGGCGACACGATGAAGTCGCTGGCCGTGCGGGCCTCGCGCCAAGGACTCGAACTGGCCTTCGAGATCGACAGCAACGTCCCGTTTCTGTTGGAGGGAGACTACGCGCGGTTGCGCCAGATCGTCATCAACCTCGTTGGCAACGCGATCAAATTCACACCGCAAGGCGAAGTCGTACTGACCGTCCGTTGTGAGACACGCACGGACACCGCAGCGATGTTGCGATTCTCCGTGACCGACACGGGGATCGGCATCCCTGCGGACAAGCAGAGCCTCGTCTTCGAGGAGTTCCAGCAAGCCGACTCCTCGACGACACGCACCTACGGCGGCACGGGACTCGGGTTGGCGATCAGCTCGCGGCTGGTCGAGCTGATGCAGGGGCGCATCTGGTTGGAGAGCGAAGTCGGACGCGGCAGCACGTTTCACTTCACCGCACAAATGTCCGTGCCCGATGAGGCGACGCAGCGCGTCGAACGTCGCACGGATGTCGTCGCCGACACCAATGTGCTGATCGTCGATGACAATGCCACCAACCGACGCATTCTTGGCGAGATGGTCTGCAACTGGGGAATGCGTCCCGTACTGGCCTCGAACGCTCACGACGCGCTGCGACTGTTGCGCGAAAGCCATGCGCAGGGAAGTTCCATCGGGCTGATCCTGTCCGACGTGAACATGCCCGAAGTCAGTGGATTCATGCTGGCCGAGTGGATACGCGCCGAACGCCAGTTCGACAAAACGCAGATCATCATGCTCACGTCGAGCGGGCGCGAGGGAGATGCGGCTCGACGCGATGAACTGAACATTGCCGCCCGCCTGATGAAGCCGATCAAACAGTCCGAGCTGTTCGACGCGATCGTGACCACGTTGGGTGTCGCCGCACTCGATTCGCCGCCGCGGCCAACGGATGAAGAGCGATCCGCTCTCGCCGCTCGTCCGCTCAATGTCCTGCTTGCCGAAGACAATGCGGCCAATCAAAAACTGGCGGTCGGAGTGCTGACCAAGCAAGGGCACCGTGTCACCGTGGCAGGCAACGGTCGGCTCGCCATTGCCGAGTGGCAGATGCAACCGTTCGACGTGATTCTGATGGACGTGCAGATGCCGGAGATGGATGGCTTGCAGGCCACACAAGCCATCCGCGACATGGAAGCGCGGCAAGGCGGACACACGCTGATCGTCGCCATGACCGCTCACGCGATGAAAGGAGATCGCGAACGGTGCCTTGAAGCGGGCATGGACGACTACCTGCCCAAGCCAATCCGCGCGAAGCTGCTCGCCGAGAAACTGCTCTCGCTATTCGGTTCGGCGAGCAGAGCAGAGCCAGCCGCAATGACTTCTGACCAAGCCTCCACGCCGATCAAGTCTGTTGCTGCGCTGATCGACTGGAAGGCCGCACTCGAGGGAGTTGATGACGACCGGTCGCTCCTCGCCGAAGTCGTGCAACTGTTTCTGTCATCGACCACGCTCGCAGAGCTTGGCAAAGCGATTCGTCTCCGTCAGCCGGATGTCGTGCAAAGGCTGTCACATTCATTGAAGGGAGAATTGCTCGCCATCGGGGCCGTCGCCACCTCCGAATTTGCGTGGCAACTAGAACAGTGCGGCAAACAACACGCCTTCGCTGAAGCGTTGCGGATGCTGGATCAATTGTCGGCGCACATCGAATCGCTGCGCACTCCGCTGGCAGACTTCGTCCGCGACAACCTCGCGTGAATCGAATCCCGCCCCTCAACGCCGTTAAGGTTTTTTTGTAGCAGAATTCGTGAGAATTCTGACGACTCCACGGCTCGCCAGAAGTCTTACGACTTCTGCTACGTTCGATTGGCCCTGTTTTGTAGCTCCG